>JASJJZ010000037.1:0-17400 GCA_037622205.1 Actinomycetes bacterium | reverse complement strand
TAAAGGGGCCTTTGATAGCGAAACCGCGGCTAAGTTAGAAAATAAATTTGCGAGTGGTGAGGATTTCACTTTAGATGATTTCTTAGCCCAACTGGAGGCCATGAAGAAAATGGGCTCAATGACAAAATTATTGGGAATGATGCCCGGCGCAAATTCTGGCGCCATGAAGAAACAGTTAGAGCAATTTGACGAAGGTGAACTAGTTAAGACGCAATCCATCGTGCAATCAATGACACCGCTAGAACGAAATGACCCAAAAGTTCTAAATGGTTCAAGGCGACTTCGAATTGCAAATGGTTCTGGCCGCCAGGTCTCGGATGTTAATTCGCTCGTAGAGAGATTTAGCCAGGCACAGAAAGTCATGAAGCAGATGCGCACCGGCAAGGGCGGAATGCAGATGCCTCCTGGAATGCAATTACCACCTGGAATGCAGATGCCTCCTGGCACACAGAAGCAGCAAGCCGGGAAAGTTGTAAATAAGAAGAAATCTCGCTCAGGAAATCCAGCAAAGCGGGCAATCGAGAGCTGAATTTGGGTAATGCGCGCGGGGCTGGCAAGATTGGCACCTTGCAAGGGGCCCTCTACCCCCCAAGCGATCTTCACCAATAGGCGGAAGATATTTTCAAAATAGGTTTTATTTTTCTGGCGACGCTCCCACTGTCGCAAGAAAATTAGTACCGCTTAAAACAAGGAGAAAGCCTTCGTGGCCGTAAAAATTAGATTAATGCGTATGGGAAAAATCCATACTCCACATTTTCGTATTGTAGTTTCAGATTCACGTGCTGCTCGTAACTCACGTGCTATCGAAGAGATCGGTCGCTATTCACCAGGATCAGAGCCTTCACTTATTGAAGTTACATCTGACCGTGCGCAATATTGGCTCTCTGTTGGTGCACAACCAACTGAAGCAGTTGCAGCACTTCTGAAAATTACCGGCGATTGGCAGAAATTTAAGGGTCTTCCTGGAAGCGAAGGAACACTTAAGAAAATTGCTGAAAAGCCACACAAGCGCATTGCTTATGAAGCAGCCGTCAAGGATGCAATGAATGAGCCAGCAGACGGCGCAACAACAATGAAGAAGAAGGCTGCAGAGAAGTTAGCTGCTAAGGCAGCGCCTGCTGCTGATGTCCAAGCCGAAGCTGAAACAGTCGAAACAGTCGAAACAGTGGTTCCAACTTCAGATGTAACTGATGTCCAAGCCGTAGCGGAAACAGTCGAGGCAGTGGTTCCAGCTTCAGTTGAAACTAACGCAACTGAAACTCCAGCGCCTGAAGCAGAAGCCACTCCAGAAGCGGCAGCTGAATAACAATGATTGATGAAGCGCTAGAACATTTAGTTAAGGGGATTGTTGATAATCCTGACGATGTTGTTATTACAACAAAAGATCATCGTCGTGGGACTACGCTAGAAGTTCGAGTAAATCCTGATGACATTGGCAAAGTGATTGGCCGCAACGGTCGCACTGCGCGCGCACTTAGAACTGTAGTCAGCGCAATCGCTGGCCGTTCAGTGCGAGTAGATCTCATAGAGGCAGACGAGGCTCGCTAATAGTGCAACTTGTCGTTGCCAGAATTGGTCGCGCACATGGAGTACTTGGTGAGGCGACAATAGAAGTTCGGACTGATCAACCAGAAGATCGCTTTTATATTGGCTCTGTCTTAGCGACAGAGCCAACTACTTTTGGCCCGCTAACAATTACCTCAGTTCGCGATCACAATGGAACTCTGCTCCTGGGCTTCCAAGGGGTTAAGGATAGAAATCAGGTCGAAGAACTTCGCAATGTTCTATTGCTAGCTGAAGTTGATATTGAGGCCGTTTCCTCGGAAGATGACTTTCATGTTCAGCAACTATTACAGTGCCAAGTTAGCACCCAAGATGGAGTCGAATTAGGACCGGTAACTGATGTGATAAATCTTCCAGGACAAGATGTTTTAGCTGTTGACTACAACGGTCGGGAAGTTCTGATTCCTTTTGTTAAAGCCATTGTTCCTGTTGTGGATGTTAAGAACCGAAAAATTACTATAGTGCCACCGGCAGGATTATTAGATGAGTAAGGTAAATCGCTTCGATGTAATAACTATTTTTCCAGAATATTTGGCGCCTCTAAATCTCTCATTAATTGGCAAGGCTCAGAGTGCGGGTTTAATTGAAATTGGCATTCACGATCTTCGAGCTCAAACTACTGATGTTCACGGATCGGTTGATGACACGCCTTATGGCGGTGGCGCTGGAATGGTTATGTCGCCCGAACCTTGGGGCAGAGCGATTGATTCAGTAGCAGAACTTATGCCAGATGAGATTCATGAGTTAATTGTTTTAACTCCTGCCGGCGAGAAGTTAACACAAGAGTTGGCGCAGACTCTTACGAAGTCAAAGCATCTAATTTTTGCCTGCGGTCGCTATGAGGGAATAGATATCCGAGTCAGTGGCTTTTATGCAACTGCAAAGAACTTTAAAGTTCGCGAAGTATCAATTGGAGATTATGTTCTGGGCGGCGGTGAAGTGGCAACCTTGGTAATAATGGAAGCCATAATTCGTCTGCTACCTGGTGTCATTGGAAACCCAGCATCGCTAGATGAAGAGTCGCACACTCTAATTAACAATGAAAATACTCTGGTTGAGTATCCAAATTACACAAAGCCAAAAGAGTGGCGTGGGCTCAGCGTTCCAGATATCTTATTGTCGGGAAATCACGGGGAGATTGCGAAGTGGCGGTTAGAACAGGCCGTTATCCGCACTCATTTGCGAGAAGAATCGCCCTAATTAATTCATTTAACTCGCGAGTAGCGCACTCTGTGCGCTAAGTTCCGCCAATGGCATCAATCGACCCAGAGATTCAATCGCGGTTAATTCGCGATCTCGAACCTGCAGTCGCTGTCGAACTCGAACGACATGTTGCGACAACCAAAGATTGGTATCCACATGAGTATGTCCCATGGAGTGAAGGTCGCACCTTTGCCGGTCCACTAAATGGCGATGCCTGGGAAGCGAAAGATTCAAAGCTAAGTGCGATTGCCCAAGATTCTCTAATTTTAAATTTATTGACTGAAGACAATCTGCCTAGCTACCACACTGAAATTGCCACGGCAATGAGTCGAGATGGCGCTTGGAACACTTGGATTAATCGCTGGACCGCTGAAGAGGCGCGCCACGGAATTGTTATTCGCGATTATTTGATGGCAACCCGCGGTGTTGATCCCAATGAATTAGAAGACCTGCGAATGGCGCATATGATGGCTGGATATCAAACACCGTATGAGAACGATATGTTGCACACTGTTTCATATGTGACTTTCCAGGAACTTGCGACTCGCATCTCCCATCGCAATACTGGGCGCATTTCAGATGATGAAATTTGCGAAGGCATGCTGTCCAGGGTGGCGCTAGATGAAAATCTTCATATGCTCTTTTATCGTAACTTACTTGGTGCAGCGCTGGATCTTGAACCAAATGCTGCGATGACCGCGATCAAGGATGTTGTTGTTAACTTTCAAATGCCAGGTGCAGGTATGCCGGGCTGGGGTCGCAAATCTGTTCAGATTGCACTTGCTGGAATTTATGATCCTAAATCGCATCTTGAAGATGTCGTGGCGCCGGTCTTGCGCGCATGGAATATTTTTAATCGTGAAGATTTCACCGGTGAAGGCGCAGCCGCCAGAGATGAATTAGCTACATATATCGCTGCGGCTCAGGTAGATGTATCCAAGTTTGTTGAAAAGCGTGATGCCCACTTTGATCGATTAGAGGCTCGTGGACAGAGTCCAATCAGATTGAAGGATTAATTCCCTTCATTGGAGTCGAAGCTACCTAGGGTGGGAATATTTTCGACACGCCGGGGGTTGATTAGGTAGGCGAGCTACTTATAGGACACTATCCGCCCTACCGCAAGTTTAAAACACGAGTGCAACTGGCAGTTAAATTAATTGCCACTTTGAGATTTAGAGGGAGGTGCCATGGCAACGGATTACGACACACCGCGAAAGCAAGATGAAGAACTTCACGAAGAATCACTTGAAGAACTCAAAGCTCGCAGAGCTGATGCTCAATCTGGACAAGTTGATATTGATGAAGAAGAAGCGGCCGAAAATCTAGAACTTCCGGGCGCTGATCTTTCTGGTGAAGAGCTAACTGTTCGAGTTGTTCCAAGGCAAGAGGATGAATTTTCTTGCTCAAAATGTTTCTTAGTTCACCATGCTTCACAACTTGCTAAAGGTGAAGGCGCAAAAGCAGTCTGCAAAGACTGTGCCTAATTAGTGTTCTGCAACGTTTAATAATTTAGTTAATTCATTCGCCCTATTGGTGCTAATCAACCAATAGGGCGTTTTATCTTTTGGATCGCGTAAGTCAATCGTTATTGCGGTATTGACCCAGAAGCGAATCTGCAAATAACTAGCAGGATCGGCATCCACACCACGGATTCGTCTGAATTCTTTAAAATCTAAAGCTCTGAAATTATGAATATACGCCCGTTCGATTGCTGCCGGCCCAACCAAGAGCCAACCCTTAGTCAATGTTATTTTTAGCGAACTACTCTGATCGGCAAATATTAAGAGTGCAAGTTGAGCAATCGAGGCAATCAGCGCAGCTTCATTCCCGAGTGCTGCCCAAATTGCAAGCGAGAGCGATGCAGCCATAAATATTGCAAAACACCAGAGCCACAAACTCCAGGATATTTTTTCTTGAAAAATTGGGGAGCCGTAGTCCAAATTCTTGTGCCGATTATTTTTTCCCACAGGCGCACGCTACGGCATACCCATATCAAATATTTGCAGAAACTTAATGAGAGGTTAGGCTTCACTCATGAGTCGCGTTCCAAGCACTGTGCCACCTGAGGGTTCCCAAATCCCTCCACGTCACCCAAAAGCACCGATGCCTGGAACAAAAATTCCATCACACTTTGGCCATTGTTTCGGTTGCGGTGAATTGCATCCAACTGGATTGCATCTTGTTGCACATGCAGGTGATGGCCAGAATTTGACGGCAGTCTTTACCGTTACCGAGAATCATCAAGGAGCACCTGGTCTTGCACACGGGGGGTTGTTATCGCTGGCCTTTGATGAAGCACTTGGAAAGTTAATGTGGTTAATTCGCTCGCCTGCAGTTACTGCAAGGCTTGAAACAGATTTTCTTCTACCTGTTCCAATGGGAACAACGCTGCATATAACTGCAGAAATCACTGGTCAAGTAAACCGAAAAGTCTATTGCAGCGCAGTTGGGCGGATTGGAAGTCCTGATGGACCAATTGCTGTTCGTGCTGCCTCGCTATATGTAATAGTCCCAATGCAACATTTTCTCGACAACGCTCCGAAGGAATATTTAGCTCACGTTACGGCTCATCCGGAATTATTAGCATTCGTGGATCCCGAATTTGAAATTAATCCATGAGTGTTCAGGTTTTAATCACCCGGTTGGATAAATCGGTCCCGATGCCAAGTTACGCAAAACCTGGAGATGCGGGTGCTGATTTAACAGCGCGTATTGATATAACTCTCGAGCCCGGTGAACGCGCTTTAGTGCCAACAGGAATTTCAATCGCACTCCCGAATGGCTATGTCGCACTCGTTCATCCAAGGTCTGGGCTTGCGATAAAGCACGGTGTTACGATGGTGAATTCACCAGGAACTGTAGATGCCGGCTTTCGAGGTGAACTACAAATTATTTTAATCAATCACGACCCTAAAGATGCGATTTCATTTAAGAAGGGCGATCGAATCGCTCAATTGGTTATTCAACAAGTTGAGCGAGCCAACTTTGTGGAAGTCGAATCTCTTCCCGGATCCGATCGCGGTGTTGGTGGTTTTGGATCTACTGGGGGTAAGAGCTAATGCAAGAAGAAGATAAGGCCAAGGTTGTAACAGCCCTCGGTGGTAAAAAGGGAATAATCGATACTACGATCCCATCATTAATATTCCTTCTTACTTATAACATCACTCATAATTTACGTGCCTGTCTTTATGTTTCGCTAGCGACCGCGGCGCTGTTGATGATTTATCGATTAATTAGACGAGATACCTTGATGCATTCAATATCTGGTTTTCTTGGTGTTGCATTTTGCGGTTGGTTTGCCTGGAAAACTGGGGCCGCCAAGGATTATTACGCGCCTAGCCTCTGGAAAAATTCTGGGTTCATGCTGGTTTACTTGATTTCGATTCTAATCAAATATCCATTAATTGGAGTTCTGCTAGGTCCAATTCTTGGCGAAAATTTAAAATGGCGTAAGGATCCAAAGCGTCTGGCTGCATACTCCAGAGCGACCTGGATCTGGTTTGCCCTCTTCGCAATTCGCCTGGCAATCCAATACCCGCTTTTTAAAGCAGACCAGTTAAATGCCCTAGGAATTGCAAATATTTTTCTCGGATTTCCGCTCTACCTGGCAACGCTCTGGGGAACTTGGATGGTAATTAAATCGGTTCCAATTACGAAGGCAAATTAATTACTTGCAATAAAGCAGTTCTTTAGTAGCCCTTCTGCTTCAACGGTAGCAATAAATAGGAGTTCATCTCCAGCGGAGAAAACATCGTGCGCATGGGGCGTTATTACCTTGCCATCACGGACTATTGCGGCGAGTGTTGCATTCTCGGGAAGTTTTACCTCTTCAACAGTTCGGCCTAGACACTTTGCTTCTTCGGGCAAGGTTATTTCAACCAGACTTGCTTCGCCCTTTTGAAGAGAGAAGAGGCGTATTACATCTCCTACGGAAACTGCTTCTTCGACTATTGCAGAGATAATGCGCGGGGTAGATACCGAAACATCAACTCCCCAAGAGGAATCAAACATCCATTCATTTTTTGGGTGATTCACGCGAGCAACAACGCGCGGCACGCCATATTCAGTCTTAGCCAAGAGTGAGGCAACCAAATTTACTTTGTCATCACCAGTTGCTGCAATCAATACCTGGCAAGTATCTAACTTTGCATTATCTAGAGATGAAATCTCACAAACATCAGCCATTAGCCATTCTGCATTTGGAACACTTTCGATCTTTAGGGCTTTGGGATCCCGATCAATTAGAAGTATATGGTGACCGTTTCCAATTAATTCGCGCGCAATCGAACGGCCAACATTTCCAGCGCCAGCAATCGCAATTTTCATATTCGCTATGCCTCTTCCGGTGATTTCGCCAGGGTGTTTTCAATATTTTTGATTTCTTCATCCGTAGCCATTACATGAACGAGGTCGCCCTCTTGCAAGACCGTATTCTCCGTTGGAATCATTCCACTTCCAAGTCGCGTGATAAATGCGACTCTGGCCTTAGTGGAAGATTCAATAAGTGAGACAGGTTTGCCAAACCAATCGCGCTGTAAATGAACTTCACAGAGCTGAACTACGCCACTTGCATCACGCCACTCAGATTTTGACCCTTCGGGTGCCAACCTTCTAATTATTTGATCTGTAGTCCATAAAACTGTGGCAACTGTAGGAATCCCAAGGCGTTGGTAAATTTCCGCACGCGCCGGATCGTAAATACGAGCAACAACTTTTTCTACACCATAAGTTTCGCGGGCAACTCTTGCCGCCAAGATATTGGAGTTATCACCATTTGAAACTGCAGCAAATGCGTCTGCCTTCTCAATTCCTGCTTCAAGCAAGATATCTCTGTCAAAACCAACGCCTGCAATCATCTGACCTTTGAAATTTGGGCCTAATCTGCGAAATGCATCCTCGTTCTGATCAATTATTGATATCGAATGTCCAGCCGCCTCTAAGTCATTGGCAAGGCCCGAACCGACTCGACCGCATCCCATAATCACTACGTGCACGAAGGACAACTTACACCCTTAAGATTGTAACTATGGAATCCAACATTCAGAGCGCCGAAAGTCCGCTAAAAGTAGGAGACCGAATTACAGTAGAAATTGGACCCATTGCGCATGGTGGTCATTTCATTGCTAGACATAAAGGGCAAGTTATTTTTGTTAGGTATGGGATAACTGGCGAGGAAGCAGTTGTCGAAATAACCTCGACCTCTTCGAAGTTGGCTCGTGGCGATGCAATTGAAATTTTAAAGGCCTCGGAAGATCGCGTAGTTCCTCCTTGTAAATATGCGGTACCGGGCGGATGTGGCGGCTGCGATTTCCAACATATTGAAATTTCAGCGCAATTAGAATTAAAGCGCTCAGTTATTCGTGAACAATTTTCAAGGCTAGGCAGAATTGAAATTGATTTAGATGTTCTTCCGGTTGAACCAAATAATGGGTTGCACTGGCGGACTCGAATGGATTTCGCGATTTCAAAAAATGGAAAAGCGGGCTTATATTCTGCTCGCAGCAAAGAGGTAACGGAAATTGATAAATGTTTAATTGCGGTCGAAGCGATTAACGATCCTGCAATGTTTGCTAGAAGTTGGAAGGGCGAGGATCGGCTAGAAGTTGCCGTCTCTAGCTCTGGCGAGAAGAATGTTTCACGCGGTGGTCGAAGTATTTCTGGACCGACACAATTACACGAAGTCGTTGGTGAACACAAATATGAAATCTCGCCAAATTCTTTCTGGCAGAGCCATAGCGCGGCGCCTAAAACTCTGACGAAATTAGTTATGGATTTATTGGCACTTCGCCCGGGGGATCAAGTCTGTGATTTGTACGGTGGAGTTGGGTTATTCACTGCGCCCATGGCAGAAGATGTCGGAGATATTGGGAAGGTTCACTTAATTGAATCGAGCCATCGAGCAACGCAGGATGCTCTAAAGATTTTTGAGAAGGTAAAAAGCGTTGTTATTCACTCTGGTCGAGTCGAACAGAAGTTGCCACTGATAAATCGAGTAGATGTGATTCTGCTCGATCCACCTAGGACCGGTGCTGGCGAAATGGTAATTAAGGAGATGATTGCGAAGAAACCACGAACAATTGTTTATGTTTCTTGCGACCCAGCCTCTTTGGCTCGCGATGCCAGAGCGCTAGAGGCGGGTGGATATCACCTAAATCACATAGTTGGCTTTGATCTATTCCCGATGACCCAACACGTCGAATGTGTGGCTCGCTTTTCTCTCGGTTAAGATGAGGCCATGAGTAAAAATTCATTTGATGCAAAAGTTGAGATTGAAGTAGCTGGTAGTAAATATGAGATCTTTGATATCACAAAATTACCAGCGGCAGATACTCTGCCTTTTAGCTTAAAGGTTTTATTAGAAAATTTACTCCGGACCGAAGATGGCGCAAATATAACTGCAGCACAGATTGAAGCACTTGCTAATTGGAATCCAGATTCAGAGCCTGATACTGAAATTCAATTCACGCCAGCGCGTGTAATTATGCAAGATTTCACAGGCGTCCCATGTGTAGTCGATCTTGCAACCATGCGCGAAGCTATCGTCGAACTTGGTGGAGACCCTGCAAAAGTTAATCCACTCGCACCAGCTGAATTAGTAATTGATCACTCGGTTATCGCAGATAAATTTGGAACTAATACCGCCTTTGAAGAGAATACCGATATCGAATACCAACGCAATCAGGAGCGTTATCGCTTCCTTCGCTGGGGCCAGAGCGCATTTGATGAATTTAAAGTTGTTCCGCCCGGAACCGGAATTGTTCATCAGGTAAATATTGAATATTTAGCTCGCGTCGTAATGACACGTGAAGTAGATGGCGTCCTACGTGCGTACCCAGACACTGTCGTTGGAACCGATTCACACACAACAATGGTTAATGGTCTTGGAGTTTTGGGTTGGGGAGTAGGCGGCATCGAAGCCGAAGCAGCACTTCTAGGTCAGCCAGTTTCAATGTTAATTCCACGGGTTGTTGGATTTAAATTAAATGGCGAGCTTCCAATCGGAACAACTGCAACTGATTTAGTTCTTACAATCACTCAAATGCTTCGCAAGCATGGGGTAGTTGGAAAGTTTGTTGAATTTTATGGTCCAGGCGTTACCGCACTTCCAATGGCGAACCGCACAACAATCGGAAACATGTCACCTGAATATGGATCCACTTGTGCAATCTTCCCAATTGATGAAGAAACTATTCGTTATATGTCGCTCACCGGTCGCAGCGCAGATCAGTTAGCTCTGGTTGAAGAGTATGCAAAGCGCGTTGGTCTCTGGCACAACCCTGATAAATCACCAAGGTTCTCTGAAACTCTTGAGTTAGATCTTGCAACAATTGTTCCATCAATTGCCGGGCCAAAGCGACCACAAGATCTCATCGAACTTTCAAATTCGAAAGATGCCTTTGAGAAGATTCTTCCAACTTACTTCACTGAAAAGACTTCTAAATCCGCAGTTAAGATTTCACTAAACGGAAGTGAAACTTCAGTTTCAAATGGCGCAGTTGTAATTGCCTCAATTACTTCTTGCACTAATACTTCAAATCCAAGCGTAATGATTGGTGCAGCTTTGCTTGCGAAGAAGGCTGTTGAAAAGGGGCTGCGCAGTAAGCCTTGGGTTAAGACAACTCTTGCCCCTGGCTCAAAAGTTGTTACAGATTATTATGACCGCGCAGGCTTGACTCCATATCTGGACCAACTCGGCTTCAATTTAGTGGGATACGGCTGTGTAACTTGCATCGGTAACTCAGGGCCACTTCCAGTTGAAATTAGCAGAGCTATTCATGAGAATGATTTGGCAGTTACTGCAGTTCTATCGGGTAACCGTAACTTTGAAGGTCGCATTAGCCCAGATATCAAGATGAACTACTTGGCTTCGCCTCCGCTTGTAGTTGCATACGCACTTGCTGGAACTATGGATCATGATTTTGAAAAAGATTCGATTGGGAATGATAACGAGGGCAATGCGGTCTATCTAAAAGATATTTGGCCTACAACTGAAGAAATTCAGAGCGTAATAAATAGTTCAATCTCTTCAGAAATGTTCACTAAGGATTATGCAACGGTGTTCGAAGGCGATCATCGCTGGAAATCGCTAGTAACACCTACGGGTAAAATTTTTGAATGGGACCTGGAATCTACCTATGTCCGAAAGCCCCCTTATTTTGAAGGGATGCCACGTAATCCCGAGCCACTAAAAGATATTTCCAAGGCGCGCGTAATGGCAATTCTTGGTGATTCAATAACGACCGATCACATCTCTCCAGCCGGAAATATAAAGGCGGATTCACCAGCCGGAAAATATTTGGCAGAGCACGGAATTGATCGCGCAGATTTTAATTCATACGGATCTCGCCGTGGAAATCATGAAGTTATGATTCGTGGAACATTTGCGAATATTCGTTTGAAAAATCTTTTACTAGATGGCGTCGAAGGTGGCTTTACTAAGAGTTTCTTAGATGGCGGCGCGCAAGTAACAATTTACGATGCATCAATGGCATATCAAGCTGCAAAAATTCCATTGGTAATTCTTGCAGGCAAAGAGTATGGCTCTGGTTCATCGCGTGATTGGGCCGCAAAAGGAACTGCGTTGCTAGGAGTTAAAGTTGTCATTGCGGAATCATTTGAGCGCATTCATCGATCTAACTTAATTGGAATGGGAGTCCTTCCACTTCAATTCCCTGCTGGAAGTAGCGCTGATTCACTTGGTTTAACTGGTAGTGAAGAGTTTTCAGTAGTTGGAATCGAAGCGCTAAATACCGGAGGAGTCCCAAAGACGCTAAAGGTTATTGCTGGCGAGAAGAGCTTTGATGCGGTTGTTCGTATTGATACCCCAGGAGAAGCCGATTACTTCCGCCACGGTGGCATCATGCAATATGTGCTGCGTTCACTACTCTAAAAAATAAGGCTTGCTCTAGACTACGACGATGCCAAAGCACATCGAAAGCATCCAGACGCCGGCAGATTTGGCACAGCTTTCCTACCCAGCCCTCGATGAACTTTCCAGTGAAATAAGAGATTTCCTGGTTGAAAAAGTTTCTAAAAGTGGCGGCCATCTGGGCCCAAACCTTGGCGTCGTTGAATTAACTATTGCTATTCACCGGGTATTTGAATCACCCAAAGACACTCTGATTTTTGATACTGGACATCAAACTTATGTCCACAAACTTCTTACTGGCCGTATTTCAGGTTTTGATAAATTGCGCCAACGTGGCGGAGTATCTGGTTACCCAAATCGCTCCGAGAGCGAGCACGATGTCGTAGAAAATTCGCATGCTTCTACCGCTTTATCGTGGTCAGACGGCGTGGCTCGTGGAAATTTAATTAAAGGCGATCTCGAAAAGACAGTGGTGTGCGTTGTCGGCGACGGTGCTTTAACTGGCGGCATGTCATGGGAAGCGCTAAATAACATTGCATCGAGTGATGAATTACGACTTGTAATTGTCGTAAACGATAATGAGCGTTCCTATTCGCCCACTATTGGTGGACTTGCAACATATCTTTCTACTCTTCGCACAACGAGCGGATATGAAAAATTCTTAGATTGGGGTAAAGGCGTTCTTGAAAAGACTCCCGTTGTTGGCGGCCCGATATATGAAACTCTGCACGGAGTTAAAAAAGGCATAAAAGATATTGTTGCGCCCCAAGGAATGTTTGAAGATTTGGGCCTTAAATATATTGGTCCGATTGATGGCCACAATATTGAAGCGATGGAAAAAGCTCTAGAACACGCAAAGAATTTTGGGGCACCAGTCTTAGTTCATGTAATTACTGAAAAAGGCCGGGGTCATGCACCAGCTATCAACGATTCAGCAGAAAAATTCCATGCAGTCGGAGTTGTAAATCCGGAAACTGGCGTTCCAGTTGCTCAGTCTGCTCCAAATTGGACAAGTGTTTTCTCAGATGAAATATGTGAAATCGGTGCCAAGCGCGAAGATATCGTGGCCATAACTGCAGCAATGCTTGGACCAACTGGCTTAGATAAATTTGCCCAAAAATTCCCGAAGCGTGCCTTCGATGTTGGTATTGCCGAACAACATGCGACCACAAGTGCAGCAGGTTTAGCCTTCACCGGCTTGCATCCTGTTGTAGCTATTTACTCAACCTTTTTAAACCGCGCTTTCGATCAATTACTTCTCGACGTCGCGCTGCATAAAGCTGGTGTGACATTTGTTCTAGATCGTGCTGGAATCACTGGCGATGACGGACCATCGCATCACGGTATTTGGGATCTCGCTTTGACTGGGATCGTTCCGAGCCTTCATGTCGCCGCTCCAAGAGATGGCGCGATCCTTCGGGAGACTTTAAATGAAGCGTTAAATATTTCGAATGCACCGTCATTGCTTCGCTTTCCTAAAGGTCCAGTTGGCGCGGATATTCCGGCCTTTGAGCGCCGCGATGGCATCGATGTTTTATATCGCGGGGAGAGCGCAGATGTTCTCTTGGTTAGCATTGGGGCGATGGCAAAAATTTCTGTCGAAGCTGCGTCACAGGCTTATCGCGAAGGTGTTGGTGTAACTGTTATTGATCCTCGTTGGGTCAAGCCGCTTCCACAGAGTTTGCTTACGATGGCGCAGCGATACAAATCAGTAGTAGTAGTTGAAGATGGGATCCGCCACGGTGGAATTGCAAGCACGATCTCTGAAATGTTTAGAGATGCCGGACTTGACGTTCCAATTCATTCAATTGGAGTGCCGCTGGAATTTATTGAACATTCAAAGCGTGGCGAAATAATGAGTGATCTTGGAATCACAGCGCAGAACATAACTCATCAATTAGTGTCCTGGAGCAGCTCGCTTAAGGATCAATTAAACGTTGACGTTATGCCAGCGAAGCAACTCCAGCTTGATGAAAAACCTGGCCAGTAACTTCACTACTTATTCCTTCGCGATCCAAGTAAGGCAGAATTCCACCAAGGTGCAATGGCCAGCCACAGCCAAGTAACATACAGATATCAATTTCGGCAGCAGTAGAAACTACGCCTTCATCCAACATCATGCGAGCTTCGCTAGCCAGCGCCTTGAGGGCACGAATGCGAACTTCTTCAGCAGTTGAAGCTTTATCGCCTGCCTTTATTAAAGCTAGGGCAGCTGGATTAGGAGCTAGCGCACCTTTCTCGTCCTTTAGGTAAAAAGTCTTTACGCCTTCTTTTACAAAAGCCTGCATCGTTGGGGAAATCCGATAGCGATCGCCGAGATTCTTATTTAAAGTTTCCGCCACATGAAGTGCAACTCCTGGTCCGACTAAACCTAATAGTTCAAGTGAAGTCATCGGAAGACCGAGCGGTTTCATTGCCGCATCTGCAACATCTGGCGGCGTGCCTTCATCTATCGCATCAGTAATTTCGCCCATGAATCTTGTTAGCAAGCGATTAACAACAAAGGCAGGAGAGTCCGTTACGATCACCATTGTCTTCTTCAATTCTTTTCCGATATTTACGGCAGTTGCTGTCGTTACATCATCGGTTGCCGGTGTTCTTGCAATTTCTAGAAGCGGCATTACTGCAACCGGATTAAAGAAGTGGAATCCAATTACTCGCTCTGGATTAGCTAAGCCTTCAGACATCTTTGTAACTGAAAGCGAAGAGGTGTTTGTTGCCAAGATACACTCGGCTGAAACAATCTTCTCAAGTTCTTTAAACAGCTTCTGCTTTAGCTCGAGCTCTTCAAAGATAGCTTCGATAACAAATGAGGCATCAGAAAAGATTGATTTGTCCGTAGAACCCGAAACCAGTGAACCTAATCGAGCAGCGCCTTCAGCGCTCATACGCTTCTTCTCGACCAGCTTTGCCAGCTCGCCTCGAATATAAGCAAGCCCCTTATCTACGCGCTCTTGATCTAAGTCAGTGATTACAACTGGAACTTTAAGATTGCGCAGCATGATTAAAGCGAGTTGAGATGCCATTAGCCCAGCCCCTACTACCCCAACTTTTGTAACCTTTCGAGCCAGGGCGGCTTTGGGTGCGCCTTCAACTTTCTTCCGCTTCTTCTGAATCAGATTAAAAGCATAGAGCGAGGCACGAAGTGGATTGCTCATCGCCAAACTTGCCAGATCAATATCTTCAGCATCAAAGCCAGCGCCCAAAGTATTTGTACGCGCCGCTGCAATTAAATTTAAGGCTTTGATAGCTTGTGGAATTTCTGCACCACCATATTTCTTTGCAACAGCCGCTTGGCCAACTGCAATCGCCTGGCTCCAGGCCGCCTCATCTTTAGTATGGTCGGTGCGTTCAATCTTCTTTGAACCATTTAAAACTGAAGCCGCAAACTTTATTGAGTTCTCTAAGAAATCTGAAGGTTCAAAGACCACATCTGCAACGCCGAGCGCGAGAGCATCTTTAGCCTTCATCATGGTGTTGTTATTTAGCGCATTTAAAATAATTACCTGAACCGCATTTGCTGGCCCAATTAATTTAGGCAGAATTGTTGCCCCGCCCCATCCTGGAACTAAGCCTAAGAAAACTTCTGGAAGTCCAGTGAATGCAGTTGATGCAACGCTGCGATATTTGCAGTGAAGCGCTACTTCAAGCCCACCACCAAGTGCTAGCCCATTTACAAATGCAAAAGTTGGCTTATTGCTCTCACCAAATCTGCGGAAAACATCATGGCCAAGTTTTCCAATTGCTAGGGCTTGCTTCGCATCACTCAAGAAAGAGATTCCAGATAAATCCGCACCAGCCGCAAAAATAAATGGCTTACCTGTAATTGCAATTGCAACTGAAGGACTTGCTTCAGCAACTGCAATTGCCTCATTTAGCGCAGCTAAGGAGTTAGGACCAAAAGTATTTGGTCGATTGTGATCTAACCCGTTATCTAAAGTGATTAGTGAGAGAGTTCCGGTATGACCAAATGGTGCTAAATCAATTTCGCGAACATGCGCCGCAGTTACTACTTCTTCTGGCGCACCTTCTGGCAACTTAAGATCGCTCATTATTTCGCCACCTTGGCAGATGAACCATCGAAATGTGGATTCTCCCAGATGATGCTGCCACCCATTCCAAGTCCGATACACATTGTCGTAAGACCATATTGAACTTCTGGGTGTTCTTCAAAGCCGCGTGCCAGGTTGATCATTAACCGGACACCGGATGATGCAAGTGGATGGCCAACTGCAATCGCGCCACCGTATTGATTAACTCGGGCATCATCATCGGCAATTCCGAAGTGATCGAGAAATGAGAGAACTTGAATCGCAAAGGCTTCATTGATTTCGAACAAACCAATATCTGACATTGTTAATCCAGCTTTTGCCAAGGCCTTAATCGTGCTTGGCACTGGGCCATATCCCATGATCTCTGGTGCAACACCAGCAAAGGCGAAGGAAACTAACGTCGCTTTAATTCCAAGTCCGAGTTCATTTGCTTTTGATTCACTTGCGAGTATCGCTGCAGTTGCGCCGTCATTTAATCCAGCGGCATTTCCAGCAGTTACATTTCCCATTGGCCGAAAAGGTGTTTTAAGCGCGCCAAGTCCTTCAACGGTCGTTCCTGGCCTTGGTGGTTCATCAACTGTTGCCATGCCCCAGCCAAGTTCGGCAGAACGGACAGCAACTGGAATTAAATCTCGTTGAATTTTCCCGGCTGTGTAAGCAGCAGCAGTTTTATTCTGTGATGCAACTGCATATGCATCAGCTCGCGCTTTTGTTAAATGTGGAAATTTGTCATGCAATCTCTCCGCTGTCATTCCCATTTGTAGAGCATCGGTATCAACTAATTTTTCAGCTAAGTATCGTGGGTTTGGGTCCATGCCTTCGCCCATTGGATGGTGTCCCATATGTTCAACCCCACCTGCAATTGCAATGTCATATTGACCCATGGCGATTGCACCAGAAACAGTTGTCACAGCAGTTAGTGCACCTGCGCACCAACGATCGATTGAATATCCAGGAACGCTATCTGGAATTCCGGCAAGCAATGAAACGCTTCTTCCAATATTCATACCTTGATCACCGCTTTGAGTTGCTGCAGCTATCGCAACTTCATCTATTGCAACTGGTGAAACTTTTGGATTGCGCTCTAATAAACCACGAAGGGTTCGGACCATGATGTCATCTGCTCTAGTTTCAGCATAAAGACTTCCAGCTTTACCAAAGGGGGATCGAACTGCATCAACTAGGACAACACGCTCACTCATCTAGGACTCCTACTAAAGATTGGTTGGTATCCCCATAAGGTTACTCGCCAGTAGGTTAAATTGGAAGCAGCGCTGCAAATTAGGCGGTTTTTACTTCGGCTTTCTTTGGCTTTAAATAAGCCTGAAGAACGGTCGTCAAGTAAATAGCCCAAACGATTAGCTGCAACCAGGAGATTTTAGTGCTGATTCCGATAGTTCCTGAAAGTAGCGTTGTGATTGTCGGATCGGCATTTATCCAGTTCCAAACATATGAATCTTCACCTGGAAGTGCGCCAAACTCTTGGAATTCGTGAATCGCGTATGAAAGAACACCACCAGCGATAACGATTAAGGCAATACCGGTTATTGTAAAAAACTTTCCTAAATTAATTTTTAAGCTGCCTCGATAAATTGCAATACCTAATACAACTGCTAGCGCTAGCCCGAGAACCAAGCCAATTGCTGGAGAGGAATCGTCAGATACAGTTTTAAAGTTAGAGTAAACAAAGAGCGCAGTTTCTAGACCCTCTCG
>JASJJZ010000036.1:0-7109 GCA_037622205.1 Actinomycetes bacterium | reverse complement strand
GTTAAACGCAATTGAAACGTTGGTCTTTGAGTTAGCGACCTTATCTTTAATTGTATTTGCTCGATCGATATCGAGATCAACTGGTTTCTCACATAATACGTGGATACCTGCATCTATTGATCGGCTAATTAAATCTACGTGAGTTGGGGTGGGAGAGCCAATGATGATTGCATCAACATCACCCTTAGTGAAAATATCATTGACATCGGTTGTGTATTTCACTCCATATTGTTCCCCAAGTTTTGCAGCGCTCTCTTCGAGGGCATCGACGATAACTACAAGTTCTACGCCGGCTGTGTCATTTACGCTGCCCGAGTGCACAATGCCAATTCGACCAGCACCGATTACACCGATTCTTAAGTTCTTCTTAGCCATATTTCCCCCTGGTAGCTTCCGAGGGTGCAAATACTAGTTATAGAAAGCTGGTTTTGCCACGTAAGCTGCGCCAATCTTCTCACCGCTATGAAGTGATTTTAATCCAGCTTCAACAACTGCAACCGACATATAACCATCCCATGCAGTTGGGCCGCCAATTTTTCCAAGTTTTGCAGCATTGATCCATGATTGGATTTCGTCATCATAGGCCCGAGCGAATCTAGTTAAATATGAAATATGTTCGCCAGTACTAGAACGTCCTGCCTCCCAAGTCGTCATTCCATTGGACCGTCCAATTTCACTTACACCACGTTGGAAGACGGCTTCAGTTATTACTTGATATCCAAATTGCACCGAAACATTCATTTCTACGGTAGCAATCACGCCGGATTCAGTTTCTAGAAGAACAAGGATCGGTTCATTTAAACGTTCTGGCGCTAACTTATTTCGCTTAAGTTGCTTAACTTCGGCAGAAACAATTGGTGAACCAGTTAAGAAGCGCACGATATCGATCTCGTGCGAAACTGAATCGGCTATCAACATATCGTTGCCATACCATTCGGGAACTGACGGGTTTCGATGAGCGCAGTGCAGTGCCAGCAATTCACCGAGAGCGCCACCAGAAATCTGCTTCTGTAATTCAATATAACCTTCATCAAAGCGGCGCATAAAGCCAACTTGGATGATCTTTTTGCCACTGGCAACTTCGGCCTCAATAACTCGAAGCGCTGAAGGCACATCCGGAGTCATAGGTTTTTCGCATAGAACTGGAAGCCCTGCAGCAATTATCGGCGCTAAAACTTCTTCGTGGAAAGCCCCAGGTGTTGCAACTAAGGCAGCATCAATTAAACCGCTAGCAATAGCATCTGAAATATTTGTAAACTCCTTGGCATCCGGTGCGTATATAAGTGCGGCAGCGGCTCGCTTCGCATCTGGTTCAACTATTGCAGTGACAATCGCACCAGAGGATCGGGTATTGATTCGAATTATGTGATCAGTGCCCATGGCACCGGTGCCGATAACGCAAACCCTTAGGTCTGCCACTTTAATTAGCCAACCATTTCAGCATCGCGCTTATTAGCGCCATTGTGAACACAACTTAAACTTGAATCCAACTTTGAACAATCTTCACAGAGCAGAATTAATTCATGGCAACTTGCAGTTGCGCAGTTAAAGAAGGTCTTTGTTGCGGCGTTACAGCGTTCGCATTCACCAATGACTTTGGTTTTAGTTGAGAAATCTATAGCCATACGTCCATCAAATGTGAAGAGGGATCCTTCCCAGTGGGAATCGTCACCAAATTTATTTCCGTATCGAACAATTCCACCATCGATTTGGTAGACCTCTTTAAAGCCCCGCTTAACCATTACAGCTGACAAGATTTCACATCGAATTCCCCCGGTGCAATAGGTAACAATCGGCTTATCTTTGATGTGGTCATATTTTCCGCTCTCAATTTCACTTATGAAGTCTCGACTGCTCTCGACATCAGGAACAATTGCATTCTTAAATTTGCCAATCTTGGCTTCGAAGGCATTTCGACCATCGAAGAAGATAACTTCATCACCGCGTTCTTCTACCAGCTTATCTACCTCAAATGGCTTCAAATGTATTCCGCCATTGATCACGCCATTTATATCTACATCAATTTCAGCAGGACTACCAAATGCCACTAGTTCATCTTTGACGCGTACATTTAGCTTTGGGAAATCAGCTCCGGTTCCACCAGACCATTTGAAATCAATCTTCTTAAATCCTGGATATTTTTTAGTGGTCTTCACATATTTTTTAAGAGCGGACATATCGCCGCCGACAGTGCCATTGATGCCATGTTTTGAAACCAGGATCCGGCCCTTAATATTTAAGGATTCACAGAGCGCCTGTTGCCATAGGCGAACAGCTTCTGGGTCGGCTATCGGGGTAAAGCCGTAATAGAGAAGTATCTTCTGGAGTTCCACACCGCAATCCTAACGAGTCAACCGTTAGGATTGAAGCGTGCAATATCGGAAAATTTGGCGGGGAGTCCCAAGGCCAGTTCGTAAGTTGATAGTCCTCGTAATTGGATTCACGCTCATTGCGATCGGGGGCGTCTTAATAATTCTGCCAGGCCCCTTTACGCTGCCCTTTGTGATTGGCGGTCTCTTTATTCTCGCAGCCGAGTTCACTTGGGCTCGATCACTTTTGAATAAGGCACAAGAATCAGCAAAGAAAGTTGATCCCAGAAAACTTAGAAAATTCAAGAAGCGCAAGCCGACGGAGAACCAATGATTTCCAGAATTTCCAGAACTTTCGCGGTAAATCGTTTAGTAGTTGCTACCGGGGTTCTAGATCTTCTATTGACCGTCGCCTTAATTCCTACTGGAATTTATCCCCACGCCTTTGATAAGAATTCACCGACGCAATTTCTTCTTCTTACGATTATCGCGACGCTATTTGCTGCGTTGATTATCAAGCGCAGAAGCCATTTTGTTTTCACCGGAAAAATAATTTGGGCACTCTGGTTTACCGCTGCCGCGCTAATCGCCTCGGCAATAATGAGCCCAGATTTTATTGGTTCAATGACCGGAGACACTGGGCGCTTCACTGGAGTAATTTCAGCTTTCTGCCTATTGATAGTTGCCATCTTTCATGCCGGTTTTTCGCTAGAGCAATTTAAGAGATTAATCTGGCTTTATATTGGTGTAGTTGTTGTAACTCAGATAATTGGAGTTCTGCATTTTTATATGGTTTTCGATTTACCTGGCGAAGCCGGAATGGTCTCTACCTTTGGAAACCTAGATTTCTTTGCAGCTTATCTCGGAACTACATTTCCCTTGCTCGTCTACCTATTAATTAATTCATCACGTAATCGCCGAATCCTCATAGGTGTAATAGCTGTTGGCTCAGTTTTCTGCTTAAGTCGTGCCGGAGCGTTGCAAGGCTATGTCGATGTCGGGATCATGGTCATGCTGATTGGTTTATTTGCACTTCGTAAATTTCTACCAAGGCGCTTGCTTAATTTTCTCTCAGATCTGACGTTGAACGCTAAAACTTTTGCGATGACGTTTCTTGTAATAATTTGGGCTGAAGCTATCTTCTTGGTTCCATTTATCGGTAAAGATATTCCAGTCCTTGGAAATGATGTGCAGGTGCAGATTCGAGGTGAATTCTGGCTCGCAGGTATCTCGCAATTTGGTAGTTCACCACTATTTGGCGTTGGTCCAGATCAATATGGAAATTATTATGAGACCTATCGAACTCTAGATTCGGCACAGAATTTACAGACCGTCCTGGCAAATGATGCACATTCCGCACCTGTCCAAACAGTTGCAACACTTGGCTTTATTGGCACAATTGCATTTATTTTATTGTTGGCCTTTCTGGTGCGGGCTGCATTTATTGCGATCGAGAAGTATCCAACGAAGCGTAAAGAGATTGCCGCTATCGCGCTCTTCCTCTTTATTTACTTTACAAATGCCGCTGTCAGCCCAATAACTTTGCCAAATAAATATCTCTTCTGGGCGGCCGCCGGCTTTATCGTTGGGCTGGCTTATCGCAGTGAAGGTTTACCAAAGAAATCTCTTCAAGCCTTTCTAGCGGTAACTTTGGCTGCAACTCTCTTTATCGCGGGCAATTTCGCCTTTGCTCAAGTTCGATATTTAAATTGGATCGAAGAATTTGCCTCCAATAATGCATCAAAGGTCATAGCTGTTAAATACTCAAGATATATCCCGTGCGCGATGTATTACGACTCGTTGGCAAAGATAATCAATAATCAAGGCAATGAGGCTCTTGAAAAATTTAGCCGAGATCAATTGGCTGGCAATGAGCGTTGCATTAATGCTCAGATCAACATGGCAAAGCTGAGTTACAACAAGGGTGATATTGCCGCAATGCGCCAATATGTTTACGCGCTAACCGAGATGGCACCAACTCGGGAAGAGGTTTTAATGGTTGCTCGGGCATATGCCACGAAGGCCGACGATAAAGAATTACTGAAGAAGGTTGATACCCAATCAGCAAAGTTGGGAATTATCTCGATTCCGATCGAGCCTGAAAAATAAATTTCCCATGTCGCTAAGCAGCAAAGTATATTTAGCCCATGAATAGAATGGATGGCGAAGATTTCTGGTTTCGCTTTCGGCGGGGCTTTCATGATCTTTTCTATGGCGAGCGCACCAGCGTGAGAATTTTCAGCCGCTTAGTCCTACTCACTTTTGTTGCTGGATTTATCGCAACGGTTGCGCCAACAGTTGCTGATGTTCTGACTCAAGAAGACCCTGGTCCAGTTTCAACATATGTCGAGCCAACTCCAGAGCCAACCCCAGAGCAGGTTGAATCCGAGAGCCCAGCCCCGGAAGCCTCAGAGGAAGCCTCAGAGGAAGCGGCACCACCTACCGAAAATCCAGAGCCAGCCCCAGAATATTCAGTCGCCCAAGCAGATTCCGATACTGCAACAGTGGAGCCAATTATCGAAGCTGATGCGCCACTAAGCCCGCAGCCAAAATACACTTTGAAAATCCCACAGACCTTTGCCATAGACCCAAGGGCTAATTCCTACTTTCTTCCAGCAATTTATCTTGCCGGCTCAAAATTCTCACTGGTCTGCATAAATGGCAATGGAATCAATTTCGATTTGTCCAATAAACGGATTAGTGATGACAGCTCAGATACCAGCACGGTCATGGTTCTAGGCGATGGCAGCTCTAACTTAAGAATCGCTGGGCGGAGCGAGGAAGTCCTCTCAGTTATCAATAGCGGTGGTGGCTTATTCGCCTATACAAATAGCGGGGGGTTGCGCGATCGAATTGGCTCGATTTCGGTTATCGCCACCAACGAGGCCACGATAGATTCAGAGTTCTGCGGCGCAGCAACTTCAGGTAATTCCAGGACCTTCATATTTCGAGGGTTGGGCCTTCAGGTAGATATCAAAAAGGGTTCGGGCCGGCTCAAATAACGCTATTTTGCCTACTCTGGGCGCGACTTATATTCGCAAATTAGCCATTAATTCTTGCCCATTGTTAGGTCAACGGGCTAAAGTTATCAAGTGTAGGGACGAATTAAACCCAATGATAAATCCGATAAGCGAAAGGCTGGGGCAAGAAAAATAGATGCAATCTCCACTCAGCGGTCGTATGTCATCAGGTTTTGGTGGCTCTGGAAAATATAAATCTAAAGTTGTTTTCGGTGTTGCACTAGTTGCCGCCGTTCCATTCTTACTTTCAACTTTTGCGGCAAGCGTTACCGTCGGAACCGGATCTCTAGAATTCGGTCAAGGTTCGCAACAGGCAACTGCTTGCGATCAAAAGATTTATGTTGCACTCGGTGAAGAGTGGCACGGCGCCCCAACACCAGAGGATTCCTCAGCTGGTTTCTTTAGAGTCCGCGCCGTTACTGTTTCAAATCTTGATCTAGAAGCCTGCGCTGGAAAGAAGCTCCGCGTGCGTTTAATCGATAATACGAGCACCGAGATAAAAATCGGTCCCACCGATGAATCAATGGTTCTGCAGATTGCTCTGCCAAATCCCTTTCCTGTTTCAAACCTAAGTGATCCTGTAACCCTTGGCCTCTCCTACCTGACCGGTATTGGTGCGCCAATTTCAACAACCTTAACTGCAACTGCTGCGCTCTCGGTATCAGGTACTTCGGTTTATGACGGATCTATCCTGTCAAGCAAAAATGGCGATGCAACGTTCTATCTTGACCCAACCGCTGGCACTGTAAATATCGATGGCCAGAGAGTATTTAGAACAACGGTTGAAACAATTGATAATCCAGCCAGCGTTCCACAGGCCGTTCCACAGGCCGAGCCTTCAGCCGAGCCTTCAGCCGAGCCTTCGGCTACGGAAACCCCAGCTCCTTAATTCCAGTTAATCCCAGCCGGTTGTAGGGGCGCCCCTACATGCTATTGATTCATATCCATTTAGATTCCGATTTGCCCTTTTCCGTGCTCAAATAAGGCAAAAAAGGGCAATTTTATGTTGACTATTGGGCTACAAAATGGAATTCTGGGAGATGAATGAGGAGCCAGCCCACAAGGGTTTAGTTATCCGAATTCATCGAACTGATCCTTCGATCTAACTTAATGGAGAGAGTAAAACAAAATGGAAATATTAAAATTTGAAAACTCTTCGCGCCCAGCGCGCAAGAAGAGTTCTTCTTCAAAGGTAGTGCTTGGTCTTGCCGGCATTGCAGCAGTTGCACTTCTAGGTTCAACACTTGCGGCTAACATCTCACTTAACAGTGGAGCAGGGGTTGAGTTCGGTCAGGGCGTAGCACTTACAGCAGCTTGTGACGGTACAATTACAACGACACCAACTGCAGATTTTGTTAACGCAGCGAGTGGTGGAAGTTTCAACTTCTCAGCTGTTGCATTCTCTGACGTTTCAAGTGCTTGCTGGGGAAAGACATTCACACTTAAGGCATATGGCGATTCAAGTGCAACACCTCTAGTTCTTGCCACAGTAAGCGCCGCTACATATAGCCAAGCAACATTTACCTTCACAACTGCTTCAACAACTAGCCCAGGAATTACAACAGGTGCTTGGACTGGTAGTGCCACAGATTCACGTCTGTCACTTGGTTTCTCAGGAACCCAAGCAACATCAGGTGCTGTTTACAAGCTGACACTAGAGAGCAACTAATTTAAGAGCTCTCATTAAGTCGATAAGGATCGAAAATCCGACACTAGAAGTTAACCAAACGGTTAACTTCTAGAGTCATTTCAAAGCCTTATAGCTTTAAAGTGTTTGTTG
>JASJJZ010000035.1:0-26614 GCA_037622205.1 Actinomycetes bacterium | reverse complement strand
CAGAAGCGCGTTTGGAACCATATTACAAATGCGGATCATGCAGATGTTTCGATTACATTCGAAAATGGTGCTCGGGCAACATTTACAAATTCAGATCTTGCGGCAGCAAGAAAACCTAAATTCTATATATTAGGAACAACTGGTGCGATAATTGGTAATTGGGATCCTGCCGCTGGTTTAGCGCCGGCAGATTTGCCTGCGATTCTGACGGTTCATCGCTCAGATGGGACTCACGAAACAATCCAAAATGCTTCGAGTGAACTTCACTCTTTTCACCAGAGTGTGGTTGCATATCTAAATCACAAAACGCCAATGAGCGTTACAACGCGGCAATCTCGTGATGTCGTTGCAATTATGCAAGCTGCGGAAGAATCCGCCTTATCTAATGGTCGCTCAGTAACACCTCTACTTATTCAATGAAAGCCATTCGCTGGGGACTGATTGGCGCAGGTTGGATTGCAACCAAAGCAATTGCTCCAGCAATGCATGCGATCCCAAACGCACTCATTCAAGCGGTAGCAAGCCGCGATCCCAAACGCTCACAATCACTTAATCCCGTAACAATTCACAATACTTATGAAGCCCTAATTAGCGATCCAATGGTTGATGCGATCTACATCAGTCTGCCAAATCACCTACATTGTGAGTGGACCGTAAAAGCGCTAAACGCCGGCAAGCATGTTCTCTGTGAGAAACCATTTGCCATGAACGCATCTGAAGTTGAAATGATGGTCCAAGCAGCGCGTGATAACAATCGATTATTAGTCGAAGCGAATAGTTCTAGATGGCATCCACGAATGATCCGGCTGGTTGAATATGTGAAGGCTGGAAATATCGGTGACGTGATTTCTATCGATTCCTCATTTACCTTTCCCGCAAATATTGAGGGCAATTATAGAAACTCATCCACAATGGGTGGAGGTGCACTTTTTGATGTTGGTGTTTATTCGCTCCATGCGATTGCAGCGCTTATTGGCGAGAATGCAACTCCGGTAATTGAGCGCTGTGATAAAAAAATAGCCCCATCTGGGATAGATCTGACAAGTAATTGGAAAATGAGCTTTGGCGGGGCAATCACCGCAACTGGCTTAGCCTCATTTGAAATGCCAGAGAATCAGAGCTTGGTTGTGCACGGCAAGAAATCTTCGGTAGAACTTGTTGGAGACCAAGCCTTTACATCGTGGCACTCACCTAGCAGATTAAGGCTAGGGGAACATTTTGAAGATTTTGAAGCGGTAGATTCTTACGCGCTGATGCTAGAAAGTTTTGGGAACCGAATAAATGGGCTCGATGGTTGGGTTCTACCGCTAGAAACATCACTTATGGTTTTGAGAATGCTTGATCAGCTCCATAGCGCTTAGTTCTAACGCTTTGTTGTTCTTGGCACGACCAAAAGCGGCACTGATTGAAGAGATCCATTGGCGTAGGAAGCGTCTGAAGGCGCATGCTGAACTGAAATAACATTTGTTCCCATAACAGATGGCTTCCAATTACAGACCGCGATGATATTTGGTGATACTCCAGAACTGCTGACCTTTATGCAGCCCGCAATTCGTTTTCCATTAACCCGAAAAGTGGCCTTTCCAGCAACATTGAGTGAGACGGTAAGTGAGGTTGGCATCCGCTTCACTGGTGCATTAGAAATGACTAAGTTTGAAATTTGTGAAAATAATCCAGAGAGAACGCTTACTGAATCAGATTGTGAACCTGAACCATAACTATTTACTGCTCGAATTCTTATCCCGTAGGAAGAACCATCGGTAAGACCTGGAACTGTTATTGGCGACGTTACATCCACCGGAGATAAGGCCTGCCAGCTTGACCCATTATTTAGGCTGTATTCGTAATTTGTTATGGATGCTCCACCATTTGAAATCGGATCAGTGAATGCAATCTCGGCACTTGAGGCTTTGGGTGTTGAAATCAATGTTGTGGGAGCTGGTGGCGGACCAGTAGGCATTGCATCTCGCACATCTGTATAAAGTCCAGTTCCTGACGCGTTAACGCCTGCAACTCTAAAGCTATAAGAAATTCCATTAACTAAACCAGTGACAGTATCAATTGTCGTACCTGCTGGTGGAGTCGAAAAGGTCGTATATGCACTATCGGCTTCAGAAGTTTTTTTATATTGAAGTATGTAACTGGTTGGCGCATCTCCTGCAATGGGTTCAACCCAATCCACAACAACTTGACCAACGCCAGCACTAACTGGAAGTGAAAGCGCGCTTAGTGGATAGCGAAAGACCACAAGTGAACCTGTAGGAAAATCCCATCCTTTGCCAGATAGTCCAGCCGCAGTTGCCGTAGAACCACAGCACACTCCACTCGTTTTATATGTGGGAACATTTCCAGATCCAGATCCTGTAGCAACCGCAGAAGACCAAGTTACGCCGGTAAGTGCCGCCTGCAACTGGGCAAGAGTCACATTTTGCGTTCCAGCAGCAACTGCTCCATTCGAGTATCCCGACACGTAACTTTGCAAAGTGAGATACGAACCATTAACCGTTGCTGTTCCTAATGGCGATCGCCCGGATGCAACTTGTGCACCGGTAATAGAAACGATATCTAGGCCATTTAGATTTCCACCAAAATCTTCAGTTCCCCCGCCACCCATTACGGCGAGATATAAATAAGTTTCGCCCACTTGCGGATAGATATCTAGTGAAGTTGCATTTGATATCTGCGTTTGCCAATCAACATTATTCTGATTGAAAAGGCGTGTGACGTTGCTGTCGTTGCCTATAAATGCTGCATAGTCGTTATCAACAATTACTTTTAACGTCGCCTTCGCGAAACCTGGTGCTTGGGGTGTTGCAGCCTGGGCGGGAGTAACAGCCAAAATTAAGAGAAGTGGGAGGGCAATAATTGCGGCCCTACCCAATCTGGAATTACTCATAATGAGAAAAGTCTACTAGAGCCGATTTAACGCGTAAATAGACTTAGAATTGGGGTGTGAAACCAATCTTGTGGAATGCAGTTAAAAGCAAGAAATGTTTGATTATTCCAAAGAGCTATGACCATAAATATTCCAGAGGCGTTCTTGGAGTCATTACAGGTTCGGCACAATATCCAGGTGCAGCAGTTCTATCAACTAAAGCGGCAGTTGCTACCGGAGTCGGTCTGGTGCGTTTTTATAGCTCATCCGGTCTTGCACATCTAGTTTTGCATTCATCCCCTGAAGTTGTAGTTCAGCCAGGTGCAGTCACTGCCTGGGTTGCTGGATCTGGAATTATTGAAAAGAAAGACAAGAAATTTGATGATTACACAACCTGGCTTCGCCATCGCTGGTTTAAAGTCATTGGTTTACAAAGTGTGCCAACGATTTTAGATGCGGGTGCGCTTTACTTAGCGGAAAAATTGGAGCAGCCGACTCTCATCACACCGCATGCGGGTGAATTAGCAAAACTTCTAAGGAAGTATGGAATTGCTATCTCGGCTGATGAAATTTCAGATGACCCAAAGCGTTGGGCTCAAGAGTGTGCTGATATTTTGGGCGTTACGGTTTTGCTTAAGGGATCGAAGACAGTAGTGGCAAATAATGAAATTATTATTGAACTTCCAACTGCAACTCCTTGGCTTGCGACTGCAGGTTCTGGCGATGTCTTAGCGGGAATAATCGGCGCAATTGCTGCAACAAATGAGATTGAAATCTTGAGTTCGGCAAATCGCTTTGCCGAGATTGCAGCTACTGGTGCCTTCATTCATGATCGCGCAGCAAGGCTGGCATCAAAGGGCGG
Source organism: Actinomycetes bacterium (assembly GCA_037622205.1). Classification (GTDB taxonomy): domain Bacteria; phylum Actinomycetota; class Actinomycetes; order Nanopelagicales; family Nanopelagicaceae; genus AAA044-D11. Next base: position 22,877 of record JASJJZ010000035.1, on the reverse strand, counting down.
ACCAGTATCAGCTTCATCGATAATTGACCACATCCCTGAAGCTATTCGCAAGATACTTGGCTAAGGTTTCTCTCATGGTGAATAAGTATGAATTGATTTCAAACCAGGCGACGCCAGTAATTCCAGAACCTGAAAACAGCCTTAAATTAAAGACCCTTCTTAATTCAATGAAATCCGATGGCGCTATCAGTGTTACCGAAGTAGAAATTTCGGGTGAACATCGCAGGCTTAAAACTAATTCAATTTTGCGTACCTATTATTTACTTTCTGGAAGCCTTGAATTTGAGATTGATGGCGAACCTGGAATCAATATGCAAGTTGGCGACATCCTTACCTTGAAACAAGATTGCGAATACAGTCTCAAAGGTAGCGCTAAATATCTAGTGATAAATACTCCGGCATTTAAAGATGGAGATGACACTTACCTGATGTAAGTCGCACCATTTACATCAAATGTTGTGCCAGTCATCTGTTTGTTCTTGCCTGTAGCAAGGAAAGCCACCAAATTTGCTATCTCACTTGGTGGGACCCACTCGCCCATCGAAAGCGTTGCAGTAACGGCCTCTTCGCCACCCAGCGATTTGGCCGACGCTTCAGACATTGCTGTCCTGACAATTCCAGGAGAGATTAGATAGGCATAGATTCCATCTTTCGCATAAGCGCGGGCGACAGTCTTTAAGAGTGCAGCAATAACAGATTTTGATGCGGCATATCCACCGAGTTTCGGATTTCCAGATCCGCGCTGTGCTGCCCAACTCGAAATCCCGATGATATTTCCACCGCCATTTTCTAGAAAATGAAGCACTGCTTCGCGAATAAGAAATGCTGGCGTAGTTGCATTAACCGCTAGTGCGTCATTGAAGGCCTTGCCCCAAACTTCAACAGGTTCAGTAATTGCAGCTTCCGGCATGATTGCTGCATTTGGAATCAAAACATCAATCCGCCCCTTCCAGGCCAGGGCTTCTTTCCAGAGTTCTAAGTAGCTATCTGGTTGACTCAAATCAACGCTAATTAGAAACTTGCGATCTTCTGGAATATCTTTGGTTGCTTCCTGTGCGCCTTGCGCATCTTTTCCATAATGTGCAATCACAGATGCACCGCACCGCCCTAGTGTTGCTGCGATCTCGCTGCCGATGCCCTTGGAAGCGCCCGTAACTAAAATAACTTTGCCAGTTAAGTCTTCGCTCACTTTATTGCCCTCCGGAAGAATCCTATAAATTTTTGCTGCCTTAACCTATGATAGAGATAATTGGGCGCTGTGGAAGAATATTCTATAAATAAATTATTGGATCAGGAGTTATTGGGTGCGAGTAAGAGTTAAGGGCGTAGATGCATACGGCCCTTCTTGCACTTTCGAATTTAACGGAAAAAAGCTTGAGGGCGTGACTGGTGATTCAATCGCCTCGGCTTTAATAAATTCTGGCGAGTATGGCCTTAGAAATACTGAAGGAACTGAGAAGCGTGGAGTTTTCTGCGGAATGGGTGTCTGTAATGAGTGTCTAGTTAATGTAAATGGTGAAGAGGGATTACTTGCCTGCATGACGCAACTCAAGCCTGAGATGGAAATTACTAATCAGAGACAACATATTTCAAAACCAAACTTTGAATCCGAGCAAGAGATTGAACAATTGCCTGAAATTGCGCTCTCCCCTGATGTTCTAATTATTGGTGCGGGACCAGCAGGTATGAGTGTTGCGGCCAAGTTAGGTAAGGCTAGAAAGCAAGTTCTCTTAATTGATGAACGCAAAGCTTCTGGTGGTCAGTATTTTAAACAGCCAGCTAAGGACTTCTCGGTTTCAGAGAAGAATCTGGATTCGCAATATCGCAAAGGTAAGGCGCTAATTCGAAAATTTGAAAAGAGTGGTGCTAAGTCGCTATTTAATATGAAAATTTGGGGAGTATTTGGACCAGAAAAATTCCTCGGTTATGACAGTGTCAATCGTTATGTGATTACGCCAAAGCATGTCGTTATTGCCACGGGGGCATATGAACGCGGTTTAGTTTTCCCCGGATGGACACTTCCTGGCGTGCTGACAACCGGGGCTGGTCAATCTCTGTTGCGGAGCTATCAAGTATCCGCTGGTAATCGAGTGGCGATTGCTGGAAATGGTCCGCTTAATTTACAACTAGCAGCTGAATTAATTCGTGCCGGGGTAGAGGTAGTAGCGATTGCGGAAAGTGCTAAGTTATTTAATATAAAAAATTTAATCTTGGGTGGACTGCTCTTTGTAAGATCTCCAAAGCTAGCTTTAACTGGGGTCGGGTATTTGTTGACCATAGCGAAAGCAAAGACCAAGATTTTATCCGGCCATGTAGTCGCAAGAGTTGATGGCAAGGAGACGGTTGAATCTGTTGAGTTCAAAAAATTAGATAAGTCGTCCTCTAAATCCTTTGAAATTGATGCAATAACAATTGGCTATGGATTTATTCCTTCAAATGAAATTGCTCGCGCGCTTGGCTGCGACCATGAAGTGCATGAACGCTGGGGATATTTAGGCGCGAAGAAGTCTCTTGTCGGTTCTACAAATATTCCTAGCGTTTGGATTGCTGGCGATGGCTCAGGAATAAATGGCGCGCAAGTCGCACAATCCAGCGGAAATCTTCTTGCCTATGCGCTGCTAGCCCAAGAAGGTAGCCAGAAATCTTTATCGGATCGACTATCTAATTTTGTAAGTTATTTTCAACTGCGAAATCAACTTGGCTTCCAGAAGGTGTTGTGGAAGATATTCGATGCTCCAATTTTCACTGATGAATTAGCTGAAGAGGAGACCATAGTTTGTCGCTGCCTCAGCATTAGTTACTCCCAAATTAAAGCTGGAATTTCTGACGATATTTTAAGTGCTGGGGCTTCGAAGCGGATCAGTCGAGTTGGAATGGGCCGTTGCCAGGGAAGATATTGCTCGCCGGTAATTCAGAAATTAATCTCTGAGAATTCTGGATCTGAAATAGACGAACGCTCTGGATTTGCTCCTCAGATGCCGATTAAGCCAGTGGAAATCGGTGTCATCGCATATTCCCAAGAACCTTTAAATGAGTAAGCGTGGCTTATTACTCTTTATAGGCAGCAGTATCATCGGAGGCCTGCCCTGGATATTCACAAAAATTCTTTTAGAAGAATTTAAACCTAGCAGCATCGTTTTAATCCGCGCACTAGTTGCTGGATTAGTAATGCTTCTCTATTCAATGCAACAGAAGACTTTATTCGCTGCTCTAAAAAAATGGCCTTGGATCCTTGTATTTGCTCTGATTCAAATGACAATTCCCTGGTGGCTAACTAGCTATGCCCAAAGGAGCATCGACACCACCATTGTCGGTTTGCTGATGGCGACTATTCCAATCTTCGCCCTACTTTTTGCCTTTATCGAAGGCGAACATAGTGCAATTTCGCGATCACGAATTGCTGGCGTTACCACCGGACTTATTGGCGTTGCATTCCTGATTGGTATCGATGCTGCAATCGGAAAATCCGAAATCAGTAAAGTATTACTAGTTGTCTTATGCACGATGGGTTTTGCTTATAGCCCACGTTTAATCCGTCGACATCTTTCAGAAGTCCCAACATCAGGAGTTCTTGCAGTCGCCATGATTTTTACTGCAGGTATCTGGCTAGTCCCTGGTGCATCAAATTGGCCCACCGGTAGCTTGCAAAGTAGATATGTTTTAGCGGCATTGGCAGTTTCCCTCCTTTGCACTGCAATCGGTTTCATAATTTATCTTGAAGCTATTAAGGAGATTGGGCCACAAAACATCACACTGCTAGCTTTCACCAATCCAATCGTCTCAATTTCAGTGGGAGTTCTCTTTGCGCACGAATCAATCTCCCTGGGCCTAATTATTGGATTCCCGATAATTATGCTGGGAATTTATCTTTCAACATTGAAGAAATTGAGCACCCAACCCTTACCCATTTAAGTATCGTTCTACCACCGAAGTAATAGAATTAAGAATTATTTAGGGAGACTTGTGGAAGAGAAAGATTTAGCTAGATCTAAAGACTACGTGCAATCTTTGGGGCGCGGTCTTGCGATTATGAAAATTTTTAGCGAAGAAAATCCAAAACTAACTCTCTCTGAGGTTGCAGAATTAACTGGATATACTCGCGCAACTGCAAGAAGATTTTTACTTACTCTAGAAGCTCTCGGCTATGTAGGAAGCACCGAGCGACATTTCTTCTTGAAGTCTCAGGTGCTTACCCTCGGATACGCCTACCTATCTTCTTTTAGCCTGGTATCAACAACGCAAATGCACCTTGAAGAATTGTCGGCTGATTTACGCGAATCCTGTTCAGCATCCGTGCTTGAAGGTAAGAATGTAATTTATGTCTGCCGCGTTGCTGCAAATCGTATTATGACAATTAATTTAGCTGTCGGTACTCAATTGCCAGCATACTGCACTTCAATGGGAAGAGTTCTGCTCGCGTCTATGAGGCCATCCGAAATAGATTCTTACTTCGAAAGCGCCAAACTAGAAAAATTAACTCCAAAAACAATAGTGGAAGAAGCAAAACTTCGAACAATTATTGATGAGGTCCGCAAGAATGGTTACTCAATTGTTTCCGAAGAGTTAGAAGAGGGTCTGGAATCTGTCTCGGTTCCAATTCACGGGAAAGATGGAAAGGTCTTAGCTGCAGTAAATATAAGTGCCCACGCCGCGCGAGTTAGCATTGATCAATTGCAGAACGAATTTCTGCCAAAACTCCTAAAAAGTGTCAAGGAGATAGAAAAAGCTCTTGCAATGCAGTCATAGCAAGAGTTTTATCAAAATAGGCTAGACACCTCTTTATAGATTCGCTAGATTTGAATTAGTCTAATTTCCGCATAGCGAACAAATAAGGATGGCAATTTCAATGAGCAAAGATTCGGGACTTTCACTTACCGAAAAAGACAAGGGTTACTTTTTCCATCCATTCACCGCACTAAAGGCGCATGAATCAACTGGTGGAAAAATTATCGTTGAAGGAAAAGGATCGACGCTTACTGACTCTGAAGGTAATAAATTTCTCGATGCCATGGCCGGTTTATGGTGCGTGAATCTCGGTTACGGAAATACCGAACTTGCTGAAGCCATTCACGACCAAGTTAAAAAGCTCTCTTATTACCATAGCTTCTCTGGAATGAGCACGGATCTGGCAGCCCAACTTTCAGAACGAATAATCACTATGTGCCCCGTTCCAATGTCAAAAGTTTTCTTCGGAAATAGCGGATCAGATGCAAACGATACTCATGCAAAAATTATTTGGTTTTATAATAATGCTCTTGGAAGACCTAATAAAAAGAAAATTATCTCTCGCCATCGTGGATATCACGGGGTAACTGTCTTATCTGCAGGGCTAACTGGTTTAACAAATCTGCATGAAGGATTTGATTTACCGCTTCCAATGATTAGACATGTTCGATCTCCCCACCAACTATGGGAGAAAGCGCCTGGTGCAAGTGATGTCCAATTTGCGCAAACTTTGGCCGATGAATTGGAAACCTTAATCATCAATGAAGGTCCAGACACTGTTGCAGCCTTTATTGCCGAACCAGTCCAAGCTGCAGGTGGTGTAATAGTTCCACCAAGTGAATATTTCCCGGCTATTCAGAGGGTCTTAAAGAAATACGATGTTCTACTTATTGCAGATGAGGTTGTAACTGCATTCGGTCGCCTTGGACAAATGTTTGGAACCAGTGTTTTTGGCATGGAACCTGATCTAATCACAATTGCTAAGGGTCTAACTTCGGCATACATCCCACTTTCTGGATCAATTGTTTCTGAGAAAGTTTGGAGCGTTTTGCGTGATGGCAGTGAAAAATACGGTGCCTTCGGCCACGGTTACACCTATTCCGCACATCCATTAGCTGCTGCTTGTGCGCTGAAAACTTTAGAGATTATCGAACGTGATAACTACGTAGGTAAGGCCGAAAAGCAAGGAGCTCTTCTCCACCAACTTCTGCAAACTCATTTCGCAGATCATCCACTAGTTGGTGAAATTCGCGGCCAAGGTTTAATTGGCGCAGTTGAATTAGTTGCAAATCGCGACAAGCTAGAAGCCTTTGATCCTACGCTCAAGATTGCGCCAAGAGTCGCAAAGCGCTCAATGGAATTAGGCGTTATCACTCGCGCACTTCCAGCAGCAGACACCGTTGCATTCTCACCACCATTCATTGTTACTGATTCGGAATTAGAAATAATGGTGAAAACTGTTCGAAAAGCAGTTGATGAAATAGGTAAAGAAATTGGACGCATGTAACAAATGCAAAAGCAAGGGAAGTTAAAGATTGGATTATTGGTAAATCCAATTGCCGGCATGGGCGGCAAGGTTGGCCTGCACGGAACTGATGACTTTCTTCTACAGCGCGCCAAGGATCTTGGGGCGAAAGGTGTTTCAACGCAGCGAACCCAGCGAGCAATAAAGCCTCTAATATCTCACTCTGCCAAAATATCTTTCTATACACCACCAAACACTATGGGCGCAGATGTCCTAGATTTCTTCAATCTTCCTTATGAATTGCTCCATCAAAGTGGCGGTTCACAAACCACTGCAATTGATACGCACCAGACAGTCTTAGCTTTCATGGCAGAGAAAGTTGATGTGATTCTTTTTGCTGGCGGGGATGGAACTGCGCGAGATATCTTTTCGAAAGTCGGAGCAACTATTCCAATGCTCGGAATTCCTACCGGAGTAAAGATGCGTAGCGGTGTCTTTGCAAATTATCCGGAAGAAGCGGCTGAAATTATTATTGATGCTTTAGCTGCCCTGGAAAATGCTACGGAAATTCAGTTCTGTAATACCGAAATCTTAGATCTTACAGATTTGAATCAAGATTATTCAGAATCACATTTTTTTGGTAGCGCCAGAACTTTTTCCGCACCAAATAGAATTTCAAGCCCAAAACTTAACTCTAATGCGAGCAGCGATGTAGCACTCCAAGAATTAGCGAAGCATCAGGCCAACAACCTTACTAAGGATCGCCTCTATCTCTTCGGTCCGGGAAGAAGTGCAAAGATGGTTTTAGCAGAATTAGGAGCCATCGATTCACACCACTCTCTCGCCGGTGTTGATGCACTGTTTAACGGAACCCTTATCGGCCAAGATCTTGATGAGAAAAGTATTCTCGAATTAATCAATGCACATTCTGGCAAGTCCGAACCATTCATCTTCCTAGGCGTTATTGGTGGCCAAGGGTTTTTACTAGGGCGAGGAAATCAACAGTTAAGCCTAGAAGTCATGTCCCGCATCGGCGCCATAAACACTTTTGTTTTGGCAAGCGCAAGCAAAATCAATGGAACGGTCCCAACCCGCCTGTACGTTGACTTCGACGAAGGCCCTACCGCCAAAATTTTTGCAGATTACATCCAAGTCCATGTTGCGAAAAATCGAACCCTGGTATGTAAAGTTGTCTCATCGGGATTAGCCACAACAAACGTTAGAGCTAGTTGATATGTTCGTAGACCTGAAAGGAAACTAATGATCGAGAAAAATAAAGACTTACCGACACCTCATCCTTTTATGGCGAACTCAGCGGAAGCAAGTTTTAACGAGATGCTTAAGGTTGCAAACGTTACTAATATTGACGAATTATTTGAACAGATTCCAAAAGATCATATATTTAAAGGGGATTGGAATTTTGATCCGGCACTCCCTTCTGAGGCTGCAATCTACAAACACTTAACAAAAATCCTACGTAAGAATATCTCTGCGGAAGAGAGCCTTAATTTTCTTGGAGCCGGATGCTGGCAGCATTATGTTCCAGCAATTTGTGATGAAATGGTTACGAGAACCGAGTTTCTAACTCCCGTTTGGGGAACGCCGTCTTCAGATCATGGTCGAAATCAAGTTTGGTTTGAATTCCAGAGCCAAATCGGCGAATTAGTTGGAATGGAATTTGTTGGGCTACCGCTTTACAGTTATGGAACTGCAGGCGGTCACGCAATACGAATGGCAGCAAGAATAAATAAGCGCAGCAAAGTTTTGGTTCAAGCTTCAATTGACCCCGAACGACTCGCGGTTTTCAAAACTTATTGTGGTTATCCAGAGCTATCTGGATATATCGAGATCGTATTGATTGATGTGGATCCAAAAACTGGACGTATGAGCCTTGATGATTTAAAAGCAAAAATTTCAAAAGACGTCTCTGCTATTTATTTCGATAATCCTAATTACCTTGGGATAATCGAAAGTGAAGCCAAAGCTATCTCGCAACTGGCCCACGATGTAGGAGCCGAAGTTATCATCGGTGTAGATCCAATTTCACTTGGTGTTCTGCCATCCCCGAGTGAATATGGTGCAGATATTGTGGTTGGTACGACTCAACCATTAGGCGTTCACATGAATGCTGGTGGTGGCGTGGGTGGATTTATCGCAACCAGGGATGATGAAAAATATGCTCACGAGTATCCAACTCTGCAAGTGAGTTTGACTGGAACAAGTGAACCCGGTGAAATGGCTTTTGGCCTAACACTTTTTGAGCAATCCTCCTACGGTTCCAGAGAGAATGGAAAAGATTGGACCGGAAACTCGGTTTATTTATGGACCGTTGCTAATGCAACTTATATGTCACTGCTCGGGCCAACTGGATTTGCCGAAATTGGTGAGAATATTCTGCAGCGTAGCCATTATGCGGCTAAGAAAATTGCTGAAATCCCAGGCGTTATCGTTACCTGGCCTTCAGGCTTCTTCAAAGAATTCGTTGTTAACTTTGATAGCACTAAGAAAAAAGTTTCCCAGATTAATAAGTCCCTTCTCTCAAAGAAGATCTTTGGTGGAAAAGATCTCTCTAAAGACTTCCCTCACTTAGGTCAATCGGCGCTCTATTGTGTAACAGAAATTCACACCTTGGAAGATTTAGATTCCTTAGTTAGCGCACTGGCGGAGGTAACAAAATGATTAAGTCAAAGATTCGTAAATATCACGCCCCGGTTTGGGATGAACCGCTAGTGATGCAGATGGGGCAAAGTGGTCGCCGCGGTTCAATTGCGCCGGTAACCGAACCCAAAATAGTTGAAACGGTAGGCAGGGCTTTAGATTTATTGCCAGCTGGTATGAAACGAGTTAACCCGCTTAATCTTCCTGAACTTTCAGAGTTCGAAGTTCAGCGACATTACCTCCATTTATCTCAACAGACACTTGGCATGATGGGTATCAGTTTGTTCGGAACTTGTACAATGAAATACAACCCAAGAGTCAATGAGCGAATTGTTTACCAACCTTTTGTCGCTGAAATGCATCCTCACCAAGATCCTGAAACCATGCAGGGTATTTTGGAAATCGTTAATCGATTCGATCACCTACTTCGAAAACTCTCCGGTCTTGATAAATTCGTGTTTCAAGCAGGTGGTGGCGCTGATGCTGCATACACTCAAGCTTGTATTACTCGGGCGTATCACGCATCGCGTGGTGAATTAGCCCAACGAAATGAAATTATCACAACCGCACAAGCACACCCTTGTAATCCAGCGACCGCAGCTGCTGCCGGATTTAAAATAATTACGCTCGCACTTGAAGATGACGGCTTCCCTTCTGTTGAAGCTTTGAAAGCAGTTGTGTCTGAACGTACAGCCGCTTTAATGGTTAATAATCCTGATGACATCGGGATTTATAATCCACATATTAAAGAGTGGGTGAAGATTGTTCATGATGCTGGTGGATTATGTTTCTATGATCATGCTAATTTTAATGGCGTAATGACGCGAATTCGTGCAGCCGAGATTGGTTTCGATGCATGTATGTATATGCTTCATAAAACTTTTGGGGGTCCAAAGGGCGGCGGCGGTCCCGCTGTTGGTGCCTATGGTTGTAATGAAAAATTGATTCCATTTCTGCCTGGTCCAACAGTTGAGGAAAATGGCGATGGAACTTTCTATCTTAAAGAAGGTGGCGAAAATAGCGTCGGCCGAATCCGCGAGTTCTTAGGAAATATTCCAACTGTTATTAGGGCTTATTCTTGGACTAGATCTATGGGTATCGAAGGTTTACGTGATGCCGCAAACATCTCAGTGCTAGCTAATAACTATATGGAGAAAAGGCTTCTTGAGATTCCAGGAATCACAAAAGGAATGCCCGATGTTAAGGGTCGTCGCCTAGAGATGACTAGATATAGTTTGGGTGAATTAACTGCAGATACCGGAGTCTCTTGCTTAGATGTTCAGAATCGGATGACTGATTACGGCGTAGATGCATATTGGTTAAGCCACGAACCATGGTTTATTCCAGAGCCATTTACTCCTGAAGCTGGTGAATTGTGGTCGGTAGAAGATATCGATTACTGGATTGATGTTCTTGAAACTGTTTGTAACGAGGCTCGAAGTAATCCAGAGCTAGTTAAATCATCGCCACATAATCAAGTTGTTCATAAGCAGAACTCAACAAATTTAAGTGACCCTGCTAAGTGGGCTACGACTTGGAGAGCATATAAACGCAAATATGGAATTTCTAATTGATTTCGTGGCGGATTTAATTGTCTGATCCAAAGTTTTCAGTAATCGGATCAGGCAGTATTGGAATTGGCTGGGCGATTGTCTTTGCGCGTGCCGGCTACCAGGTGAAGGTTTTTGATGTTGAAGAAGCCGCCCTACGGAACTTTGAAATCCAAGTAAATACTCGCCTCGAATTGCTTCAGGAAAATGAGCTTCTGGCGGAATCCCCGAAAAAGGTTCTTGCAAGAATTCATACAACTCTAGATCTGGCAGACGCCGTTGCCGACGTTAATTATGTCCAGGAATGTGGTCCAGAGAATTTAGAAGTTAGGCAAGAGTTATTTACAAAATTAGCGAGCTTAACTAGGCCAGATGTAATTCTTGCAAGCTCTTCATCAGCGCTGCGACCGAGTGAGTTTGCTTCAGATATCTTGAGTAATGAGAGATGCCTGGTGGTACATCCGGGTAATCCCCCTTATTTGCTATCTATCGCTGAAGTTGTCCCGGCAAAATTCACATCAGAACAATCGATAAAAACTTGCACCGAATTGTTAACCAGTGTTGGGATTATTCCAATTCGAGTAAATAACGAACCTCAGGGATTTGTGTTTAATCGACTTCAAGGTGCAATCTTGCGTGAAGCTTATTGTTTGGTGCGCGATGGCGTGATTTCTCCCACCGATTTAGATTTAATCGTTACTGAAGGGCTGGGAAAGCGTTGGGCAATTATTGGGCCATTCGCAACCTCGGCGCTAAATGTGCGTGGTGGAATTAAGGCTCACGTGGCGAGAATGGGTAAGAGTTACTTTGAAATGGGTAAAGAACGCGGACAGAACGATCCCTGGGATCAAAATCTAGTTGAGCGCGTTGCAGCTGATATTGAAAATAAGTTGCCCGATGCGCAATGGGAGAGAAATACCGAGAAGCGGGATTTGGCTCTGATGAAATTAAACAAGTTTTTAGGAAAAATAATTAAACCTTAGATTATTTATCTGAAGTGCTTACTAAAGCTCTGACTTTATCAAGTTCGAATTTTTCTGGAGCTTTCGTGGTTTTTAAATTGGGCGAAACTTTTAAATCCCAACCGGTATTTGCAATTGCTTCGCTGATATCAACTCCAGGATGAAGATATGTCATTGTTAGTTCTAAGGTTTCTGGATCTGGCTCCAATATTCCTAAATCGGTAATTACCCGACTTGGCCCGCCACCACGTAATCGATTTTCTGTTCTGGAACCAGGTCCATCTCCAAAGCCCATAGAAGTTATGAAATCAACTTCTTTCACAAATGTTCTAGTTGTCTGTCGAATAATTATGGCTACCTCTTTGCAAGAAGCGGCAATCTCAGTCGCTCCTCCAGCACCAGGCAAGCGCACTTTTGGTGAGCCATAAGATTGCCCAATATAAGTTGTATTGATATTTGCAAATCTATCAATCTGAGCTGCGCCCAGAAATCCAACATCGATTCGACCGGATTGCAACCAGTAATTAAATATTTCGGGCATGCCAACAACTGTTAGCGCATGGTTGGCTAATTCGCCGTCTCCGATAGAAAGTGGCAATTTTTGTGGATTCGTATTCACGGTGCCAGATTCGTAAATCAAAAATAGATTTGGGGCATGCATCGATTTTGCAAGAATCGCTGCGGTGCTTGGAATTCCAATTCCAACAAAACAGGTATTTCCATCTTTAAGCGTTCTAGCTGCTGAAATTGTCATCATTTCATCGGCGGTCCACTCAGACTTCAAAATATCGCTCATCCTTTTCTACCTGCCGAACTCTTGCTATAGATCTCGCTATTCAACCAATCGGTGAAGCAATCCCGATCTTTCGAAATATTATCCCAAGCTATATATTGATTGTTGTCACGCTCATAAAAATCAGATGCATAAGATGGCCAAGCGCCATTTGGCACAACCGAAATTGCATCGATCAAATTATTGGGAATGATTATTGAATTAAACTTAGGCTCGAATTTCTCAACAACCTCTTCGACGGTAACAATAACTTTCGATGCCGCAAATACGGCTTCCTTGGCTACGCCAGTAATCCCCCACATCATCACATTGCCAGCCTGATCCGCCTGCTGAGCATGAAGAATTGTTACATCTGGATTGATTGCTGCCACAGCCATAACCACTTCATCCGAGAAAGGTGACTTAATCTCTGCAACATTTTTAGTGTGGTTAACCAAATCCGAACCTGAATAACCTTTGAGAACTGCGAAACCAATTCCTGAAGCGCCAGCAACATATCTATTGGTGAGGCCGGCATGTGTGTGCTCTTCAATTTCAATCTTATTTGGCCAACCATTTTGATAAGCATCCCGAAAGCGATGTAGTGAACCAACTCCAGGATTGCCGCCCCAGGAAAAGATAAGTTTCTTGACACATCCGGCGCCAATCATCTGATCATAAATTAAATCAGGTGTTAATCGAGCTGCCGTTAAATCAGTAATCTTCTGCCGAATTATTTCGTGCCCTGCAGCAAATGGAATGAGATGAGTGAAGCCCTCCATAGCGATCAAGTCGCCATTTTTTACATAAATCTCTACAGCATGTGGTAGCTCTAGAAATATTGACACCGTTGACGCTCCATCTATTTCTCTTGTTAGCAAATATCTTGCAAGGTTAGCATTACCTAGCATAAAGGTAGTAGCGCGAAAGTGAAATAATAAGTACGCTTCAATTTCTATTCTGATTATCAAGAAAGGGAGTTCGGATGACGCACACGAAGATGGCTAATAAAATAGCCGTTGTTACAGGTGGCTCTTCTGGAATTGGTTCTGGGATAGTTAAACGGTTTGTAGCGAGTGGTGCTCGAGTAATTTCAATTGATTTGAAGAAACCAGACTATGAGATTGAATTCGTAGAACACATAAGTTGTGATTTGACCGATGAGATTGCGGTATCGCGCGCTTTCCAACAGATATCAGAGAAAAACCAATAAATAGATGTTCTATGCGCTAATGAAGTAATTGTTCCATTATGGAATCGCATAAGTGAAACGAAGTTTAACGACTGGAAGAAAGTAATTGATATCAATGTAAATGCCCTCTTTTTAACCATCTCACATGGTGCAAAGTTGTTGAGAAAGGGCTCAGGTGTAATCGTAATTACCGGATCTATAAATTCAGTCAAAGGTGATCCAAATATTGCTTCATATGTCGCCAGTAAGCATGCTGCTTTAGGAATCATTAAATCCGCCGCTCTTGATCTTGGGCGGGATGGAATCCGGGTCAATGGTGTCGCGCCAGGTCCAATTGCGACTAGTGCCTTAATTTCTCGAATTGAAAAGCGCTTAGAAAACAGTGGTGGTTCACTAGATGGCTATTTAGCAAAAATTGCGGAGCAAACCGCGCTAGGTAGAATTGCTACCGAAGCGGAAGTAATAAATACAATAGAGTTCTTAGCTACCGATCTCTCTTCAGGCATTACTGGTCAACTAATTTCAGTAGATTGTGGAGCATAAAATGTCATATGACTTAACGGGTAAGACCGCGCTAGTTACTGGTGCTTCTAGAGGCATAGGCGCTGCGGCTGCGCTCTCATTAGCTTCGGCTGGTGCCCACGTAATCGCCCACTACAGTTCTTTCGCACAAGGCGCCATCGATAACTTAGCTAGCATTCCAGAATCTCGTAAGACCTTTATTCAAGAAGATTTAGCAGTTGCTGGATCTGGCCGAACCCTCTGGCAAAAATCACTTGTGGCGGTGCCAAGGATTGACATCTTCGTTAACAATGCTGCAGTTAATATTGAAACTCCCTTTGAAGCACCTGCCGAAGTTTGGGATAAAGGGTGGGCAGATACCTTTGCGGTTAATGTATTTGAAGCAGCAAATATTATGAAGGAGGCAGTTGAACACTTCCGTAAAATTAAAGGTGGCGTAATTATTTCGATGTCTAGTTGGTCTGGGCAGCGTGGATCCGCACTACCAACCCTGCCGGCGTATGCAGCATCTAAAGCAGCGGTAAAAGCTTTGACTCAAACTATTGCTAAAAATTATGCAAAAGAAGGAGTTTTGGCTTACATAATTTCACCAGGAATAGTTAAAACCCGAATGTCAGATTTGGCAGCAGTGGTAAGAGGTGGCGAAGAAGCCATGAAATCTCAGTTGGTAATGGGCGAACTTGTGAAACCAGAAGAACTTGGCGAACTTATAGTCTTTCTATCATCGGGATCATGCCGTCATTTGACTGGGTCAACGATAGATGTCAATGGCGCTTCATACATTCGGTAAAATTTAAGTTTATTTTCTACCATTTGAATGCATATTACTTCGATGAAAATCTTGAATTCCTACGCCGAAAAGTATTAGATTTTTTATAAACCACTTATCATTAATCTTTATAAACTCGTGCTCATATCCACCCCAAAGATGGCCTATCTCCTCTTTCGAATAATATTTGTGCCAAGCATAAAGATATGAAGTTGAAGTAGCGGAACTATTACTTTGAAATGTAATAATTAAATTAGAGATGTGATGGCTGGTAGCAAGAAAAGTTTCTGCGAGTCCCTTTGAAACCATTTCAAATATCTGATCTCTTCCAATTAAATTTGCAACTTCTGGACCGTAGTCAACGATTGCATCTTCCGCGAAAAGCGCTGCCAATTCCAATGGCATGTTGCGATCAAAGTAGTAGCAATATTTATAAACAAGTTCTTCTACATCTTGTCGGTCTAGTTCAGAATAGGTTTTGCTCATACCCCTAGATTCCACTAAATTTGTTAAAATTTCTAGCATTCTTTTATGACGGATCCTGAGCCTATTGTTCGCGATGAGAACTTCACGGGAAAATTAAGTGAAAAAGTTATGAATTTGTAATGTTTAACTCTTTCAAGGAGAGCACTTTCATGTAAGGATTTCACTCTTAGATTCTTAGAATTACTGAAAGGGATATCAAAAAGGTGACCAATAGCGAAATCCTGATGGAGCTTTCTGGCGTTCGTAAAACTTTTGGTACTATTGAAGTTTTGCATGGGATTGATCTGCAAATTACTAAAGGAAGTCACGCAGTTATCTTTGGTCCTTCTGGTTCCGGAAAATCCACAGTTCTACGTTGTATGAACTTATTAGAAGAGCCCGATGTTGGATCAATAAAATTTATGGGAAATGAGTATGGTCCGGGAAGTGGCCACAAGGGAGCAGCACCCCGCGGTAAACCCATTGAGTTAAGGCGAAAAGTCGGAATGGTATTTCAACAATTCAATTTATTCCCTCATCTTTCGGCCATCAATAATCTAGCTCTTCCCTATAGAGCTGTTCGTGGTGGAACTCTTAGCGAAGCCCAAGAGCGAGCTGCGCATGAGCTAAATAAAGTTGGGCTCTTGAAATTTGCAGCAAACTATCCGTCGCAACTTTCTGGCGGACAACAACAACGAGTAGCAATTGCCCGGGCGCTGAGTTTGGATCCGGAATTAATGTTATTTGATGAACCCACTTCCGCCCTAGACCCAGAACTTGTAGGTGAAGTTCTAGGAGTAATGCGAGATTTGGCTGAGTCCGGAATGACGATGGTTGTTGTTACTCATGAGATGAACTTTGCTCGCGAGATTGGGGATCTCAATATCTTTATGGAAGCTGGAAACATTGTGGCTACTGGCGGTTCAGACTTCTTCGAAAATTGCACAAATCAACGTGCCCAAGAGTTCATTGGATCGGTATTGTGATGCGTAGAGAAGAAGATGGTGTAGCGCCAATTAACTTTATGTGGCATTTGGTCTGGGATTTCAGATGGGATCTCTTTAAAGGCCTATTGACTGCAATCACCGTTTCACTCGTGGCGCTAATACTTTCAATGGTAATTGGCATGCTTTTCGCTCTCGCGCGAATGAGCCGATTCAAAGTTCTTTCGATTTTTGCAATCATTTATGTAAATATCTTTCGCGGGATTCCCGCGCTAGTTACTGTGATCTGGGTTTACTTTGGTTGGTCCTTGCTATTTGGGCATAATTTCACGGTCTTTCAATCAGGAGTCATTGCTCTCACGCTTCTCTACTCTTCGTTCTTCTGTGAAATTTTCAGATCGGCACTACAAGCAATCCACAAGGGCCAGCGTGAAGCTGGAATGGCACTTGGCATTTCGCGGGGAAGAATTTTCAGGTCCATCATGCTCCCTCAGGCTACAAAGATCGCAATTCCAAATATTGGAAGTATGTATATCGGAATGATTAAAGACACATCAACTTTTGCAATAATCGGGTTAGTTGAGGTTGTCCGAGTAACTCAAAATTTGAATTCCACATATTTTCAGCCCTTTGTTCTCTACACAGCTGCAGCCGGGCTTTACGTAGCAATCGCCTTCCTGATTGACTTTATATTTAGAAACGTTGAGCTAAACCTTGCTTACCCACCACAAGGTCGAATCGCTAAATTTCTCAGCCGAAAAAAGAAGAAGAAAATCGAAGAGTTGATGAGGTCAACTTGATGATTTTCAATTCTCGACCGAGAAAAACCGGGACGTCCCACACAAATGAAAGGTAAAAAATGCGCAAAAAAATCAGCTTGGCTGCAGTAGCATCGCTTATTGCTTCTACAGTAATTTTTGCCGGAGTAAATACTTCAGCAAATGCCGCTCCAAATCGACTAAATCTGGTCAAGCCAGGTTCATTAATAGTTGGAATGACTCTTCAATTCAAGCCACAAATGTATCTAAATGATGCTGGCAAGCCAGCTGGATACGATGTTGAGTTGGTAAAGCGTGTAGCTAAGGCGCTTCGCCTAAAACTAGAAATTAAGAATATGGATTTTGCTGGTCTTATTCCTGGCCTAGTTTCAAAGCAATTTGACTTGGTATCAGTTGGACTGACAAAGAATCCTGATCGCGAAAAATCAATCCAGTTCGTGCGTGAATATATGCCTTACACAACAGTGTTGGCTGCACGTACCGGCGATTCAACGGGCAACACAAAAACCCTCTGGAATGTAGCTGGCAAGAAAATCACCGCGCTGCAAGGCGCAGCTGCTTCTAGAATCGTAAAAGCAGATTTTCCTGATACAACTCTCGTTGAATTCCCACAGCAAAATGATGCCTTCCTAGAAGTCGTTTCTAAGCGTGCTGATGCAATTGTGGTTGAAGAGAATCTTCTCAACCAATTTAACAAAACCAACCCTGGTCAACTCAAAAAGGTAGCTCTTCCTGCTGCACTAAGTTCAGCCTATGGTCAATGGACAGTTCAACTTGGTAACGATGCACTAGATGCAAAATTAACTAGATGGCTCTGTTCAAACCAAGAGGGTGGTTACTTGGGATCAGTATTCAAGAAGACAATGGGATATAAACAACCAGAGCTTCCTGAGTGCGAATAGCGTAAATAGATAAGTAAAATCTCGGATTTAATTGATTCGGGATTCGTAAGAAACTCGAACTGGCAACCTGAATAAGGTTGCCAGTTCTCTTAATTAAATAGTGAAAAACTGCCAAATCAGTGGAAGGATAATGTCTAATGAAAACCTTCGACTTAGTGATTATCGGTGGCGGTCCTGCCGGAATTGCAGCAGCAGCAACTGCCGCCAAACATGGGCTAGATGTCGCCATAATCGATGAACGACCAACTCTTGGTGGCCAAATTTATAAGCGAGTTGGACCCGGCTTTAAAGTAAAGAGCGCAAAAGAAGTTGGCAAAGATTATTTTCTGGGCGAAGAATTAATTGCCGAATTAGATCAATCTAGCGTCGAAGTATTCTTTGAAACTCTAGTTGTAACGATTGAAGATTCTTCTGTTGTTATTGTTAAGCATGGCCAAAGTGCCGAGAAATTGATTTATAAGAAATTATTAATCTCACCGGGTGCATATGACCGCCCCGTCGCATTTCCAGGTTGGACACTTCCAGGAGTTATAACAGCTGGCGCTGCACAATCATTGGTGAAGACTCAGAGGGTGCTCCCTGGATCTCGAATATTTTTTGCAGGCAGTGGACCACTTGCACTTGCCTTCCCGGCGCAGCTAAGTTCTTATGGTGCAAATATCGTTGGCATTGTTGAAGCCGCACCGCGCCCAGGAATCCTTAAAGCAATTCGAATTCTGTTCGCCGTAATAGGTAATTTAGATTTGATGCGCGATGCTGCAAAATACCAATTTCATCTCTTATCCAACCGAATCCCAATGAAATACCAAAGAATTATTGTCAGTGCTAATGGAAAGGATCGAGTTGAATCGGTTACTCACGCCAGGGTTGATAGAAATTGGCGAGTTATTCCAGGCACCGAAAAGACTGTAGAAGTTGATGCGCTCTGTGTTGGCTATGGCTTCTTTCCCTCAGTAGAGCTATTCCGATTGCTGGACTGCGAAATGGCCTATGAAGAGAGCCGTGGCGGCACTGTTGTTAAATTAGATCGCTGGGGCGCTACATCGGTAGCAAATATTTTTGGTGCTGGTGATGGCACCGGAATATCTGGTTCGTATGTGGCGATAGCTCGTGGCCGACTTGCGGCGCTAAAAATAGCGACGGAATTAGGAAAGATCTCTGAGAAATCTCTACCAGAGTTGGCGGCTGGCTACCAAAAAACTTTGACCCGAAGAATGAAATTCCAGAGCGCAATTAATAGAGCATACGAGATTAAGAGCGGTATTTATGAACTTGCAGATAATCAAACAATAATTTGTCGATGCGAGTCAGTTAAATTAGAGAGCATTCTTCCAGTCCTGGAATCTACAGTCGATCCTTCGGTGGTTAAGGCTTACACCAGATGTGGCATGGGGCTCTGTCAGGGTCGTAACTGTCAGCGTCAAATTTCAGCGCTGATTGCCAAGAAACAGAACATCCCAATCTCGGAAATTGCGCAAGCTACGCCAAGATTCCCGACGAAGCCTATAAGTTTAGGGCAGATTGCAGACTCAACAGTTAGCGCTGAGAAATACTTTGTCGATGCTGAATAGTAATTTTCTAGCTGGCTATCTCAGCCAATCAGAGAATGTCCAAGAACTACCAACCCAGAGTGATGTCGTCATCATTGGTGGTGGGCTTCTAGGAACAGCGCTCTCTTATTATTTGGCTAAATCTGGGGTCGAAGTGACGCTCCTAGAGCGGAATGATTTAAATCGCGAAGCATCAGGAACAAATGCTGGAAGTTTTCACTTTCAAATTGCACTGCACCAGCTAACCGAAAATATGACTGCGGCTGATGATAAGCGATTAGCTGATGAAACGAAGTTGCTCTTAGATGCCGCAAAACTATGGGATGAGATTGAGAAAGAGCTAGATGCTGATCTTGGCGTTCACTTTACTGGCGGATTCATGGTTGCTGAAACCCAAGAAGAACTTCAAGTTCTGCGGGATAAGCAACGAATCGAAAACGCCGCGGGCCTAGAGACCCATGTTTTAACCGGAGACGAGATGCGGGAATTTGCGCCTTATCTAGCTCCAGACCTATCTGGGATAGCTTTCTGTCCAAGAGAAGGACATGCCAATCCACTTTTAGTTGGGCCAACCTATGCCTATCGCGCTCATGAACTTGGAGCAAAGATTCGCACCAACTGTGAAGTTATTCGGATAGAGCAAATTACTGGGGTGCCTGGTTATAGGTTCAAAATACACACCAATCGGGGAACCATAATTTGCAATCGAGTTGTTAATGCAAGCGGAGCCTGGACTGCAGAGCTATCTTCAAAATTAGGTCTGAACTTGCCAATGGAGCTAAGTGGTTTACATGTAAATGTTACCGAGCCCCGAGAATTTTTCTTGCAATCAATGGTTCAACATATCGGACGTCGGCTAACTCTTAAACAGACAGCAAATAATACTTTTATTATTGGAGGTGGCTGGCCCTCTCGCAAAGAGAAATTTCCGTTGCGCTATTCGAACATTTGGGAAAGTGCAGCGGGCAATGCCGCTGTTGCAATCCGGGTCCTTCCAATGTTGAAGGATGTGCAACTAGTTCGGGTTTGGTCAGGTGTTTGGGCATATACCACCGACTTTAAACCGATTCTTGGCGAATCCGAGAAAATACCTGGTTACCATATTGCAATGGTTCCAACTGGTTTTACACTTGGTCCTATGGTTTCCAGGATGCTTGCTGAATATATGACGCAACCTGGTTCCAAAAGCCTTATTCCAAATGAATTCCACGTTGATCGATAACTAGACAATAACTAGAAAATAGGAGCAAGAGAAAATGGATAGAAACTCCATCGATTGGAAGGGCTACTGGCCTGCAAGTCCAACCCCTTTTAAAGAGAATGGCGACCTAGACCTTGAGACTTTTGGAAAGTTAATTGATTGGTATCTTGAATGTGGAATGCATGGAATTTTCATTAATGGAACAACTGGAGAATGGTTTTCCCAAACAATCCCAGAGCGTAAAGAGCTAATTGAATTTGTTCTAGAACGAGTTGCTAATCGGATTCCCGTAGTCGTTGGCATAACAACATTTACCGCTCGGGATTCGATCCCATTGGGTGTTCATGCTATGGCCGCTGGCGCCGCTGGCGTTTGTTCATCTGCTCCGGCATATGCAAAAACACTTCCAGATGAAACTGTTGCATACTTCTCAGAACTTTCAACTGGGATCCAAGGCCCAATCATGATTTATAACTGGCCACATGGAACAAACATTGAAATTGAAGGTGATTTGGCCGAGAGATTGGCTGATGTAGAGAATATTGTCGCAATTAAAGACAGCACAGGAAATGGTGAACAATTTAGAGACACTGCTCGTCGTGTAAATGATCGGGTAAGAATTTACGGAAACTTTATGGTTCCTGAAAACTTAAAGTTTATGCAGCAATATGGTGGGGATGGAACGATTGGTGGCGGAACTATTTATGGAAAAGCTGATCCATTGTTCTGGGAGAATTACTGGAGCGGGAATATTGAAGCAGCCCAGAAACATGCAATCGAAAATGAAATTCTTCTTGGGAAACTTTGGCAACCTGGTGGTTGGCGTGGCATTTACGGCTCGTATCAGAGCCAATTGAAAGCAATCATGAAGATCATGGGGTTGCCTGGTGGAAGTGTAAGAGCCCCAAGATTGCCGCTGACCGATCCCGAGAGCTTGGCTAAAATCAGAGCAACTTTAATTGAGTGCAATATCCCGGTCAGAAAGGATTAGTCTGGTGCAAAATTTTCGCGGAGTAGACCATGCTGGTATTGGTGTTGGCAATATGGACGAAGCACTTCTGTTTTGGCGAGATAAGTTAGGTTTCACTGAACTTTATTTTGATTACACCGGACCAGTTCCAGGGCTTGAAGAGATTTGCAAGAAAAAAGAGGTAAAAGCCAGAATAGTTATGCTCGGAAATCGCCATACCACTCGCCTTGGGCCAGGAAAAGTTAAGTTAGTTCAACGGCTAGATGGAAATGGAGCGCCGGCTTATCCAGCAGGAATTGGTTATGGTGAAGTTGGACTTGCTGAAGTTTGCCTGCATACCCTTCACACCGAGAAAATATTTCGCCACTTGGTAGATGATCTGAAAATAAAATCTTTGATGGAACCCTTAAGTGCAAGTGTTGGTGAAAACCAAATCGAATTAGATATTGCATATATTGCAGACCCTTGGATGGGCAAGGTTGAGTTAATTGATTGGAAAGGGCTTTGGACTGCTCGCCCTGCAGCGCCCAGAATAGAGGGCGTAAATCACGTTGCATTTGGTGTTCATGACATGAAGGTAACAACTGATTTTTATAAACAACTTGGCTTCATTGATCAAATCTTTGAATCAAAAGAATTTTTTGAACCAATGGCACCTTGGTATCAAGTAGGTCGCCCGCTTCCAGGACATCACATGACGCTCTGGCTCTCTGGTGAAGGCGCAGGAATTGAACCAGTTCGACTTACGCCGCTCTGGGAAGATTGCCGCGGCGAATGGGGCCATGTCGGACCGATGGATTTTGGAATTGGCGTGCAGAACATCAAAAAGGCTGTGGCCACTCTAAAAGATTTGGGAATTGAAACACATAGCGATATCCAAGTATTAGATGTTGGGAATACCGAATTTAAATATGTTTATTTCAAAGATCCAGATGATCAATATGTATCACTTGTGGAGAGCAACTACTAACTAGCTAGATGCTTTCAACCCGTCTTGGGTTCTAATCTTCATTCCAGCCCTTATCCAAGTCATGCAGGCCCGAGTATTGGGTTTGCCATCAACTACTACTAAGCAGTCGAAACAAACTCCCATGCCGCAAAAGACGCCTCTTGGCTCTCCTTCGGTAGTTGTTCGCATTGCGAAAATTTCTTCGGAGAGCAGAACTGTGGCAACACTTTCACCAAGGTAGGCAGTTACAGGCTTACCATTTAATGCAATTGTTACAGCCGCCCCACGTTCGATATTTCCATCTAATGGAATTCGCCCTGACATATTTTCATTCACCACGCTAGTGTGCCAATCTAAGATAGAATTTTCAATATGACTTCATCACTTTTTACACCTATTAAAATTCGTTCCACGGAATTTGGCAACCGAGTTTGGGTTAGTCCGATGTGCCAGTATTCCGCAATCGATGGTGTTGTAGGTGAATGGCACAAAGTTCACCTTG
>JASJJZ010000034.1:0-7742 GCA_037622205.1 Actinomycetes bacterium | reverse complement strand
GATAAAAACCGATTAAACCAGCCAATCCACCTGATAGGCCGATTGCTGTAATTCCTACAGCTTCACCGCCGACTAACCAATAAATAGCTGTAACAATTGCATAAAAAACTGCAAGGCCATTAAATAGCCAGTAACCAGTTTTCATACTTAGTGCCCCTCGGTCTTTATATGCGGATAGTGCAGATCAAAAGCGGGTCGTTCGCTGCGGATACGGGGCATTGATGTGAAGTTGTGGCGAGGAGGTGGGCATGAAGTCGCCCATTCAAGTGATGCGCCATATCCCCAGGGATCATCTACGCCGACCAGAGGAGATTTTCTGGTGATCCAGACATTCGCAAAGAATGGAACCATTGAAAGCGCCAACAGGGCTGAACCAATGGTTGAAATTGTATTCATTGTTGTGAAACCGTCGGTCGCTAAATAATCTGCGTAACGACGTGGCATCCCCTTGATCCCCAGCCAATGTTGGACAAGAAATGTCATATGGAAACCGAAGAAAAGGGTCCAGAAGTGAATCTTTCCTAAGCGCTCATTTAACATGCGTCCCGTCATCTTTGGCCACCAGAAATAAAACCCGGCAAACATTGCAAAGACCACAGTTCCAAAGAGCACGTAATGGAAGTGGGCAACAACGAAGTAAGAAGCAGAAACTGCAAAATCCAGAGGTGGTGAAGCAAGAATGATTCCAGTTAGACCACCGAAGAGGAATGTGATTAAGAAACCCATTACCCAGAGCATCGGAGTTTCAAATGAAACACTTCCCCGCCACATAGTGCCAATCCAGTTAAAGAATTTCACTCCAGTTGGAACGCCAATTAAGAAAGTCATGAATGAGAAGAAGGGAAGCAAGACTTGTCCACTGGCGAACATATGGTGCGCCCAGACCGACACTGATAGCGCGGAAATAGCAATAGTCGCAGCAATCAAACCTTTGTATCCGAAGATTGGTTTACGACTAAAAACTGGAAGAATTTCAGTTGCGATACCGAAAAATGGTAAGGCCAAAATGTAAACCTCGGGATGTCCAAAGAACCAGAAGAGGTGATGCCAGAGCATTGCACCACCGTTGGCCGGATCGAAAATATGCGAGCCAAACAACCTATCCGACTCGAGGGCAAGAAATGCAGCAGCAAGTGGTGGGAAGGCAAGTAAAACGAGAATTGAAGTTAAGAGAACGTTCCAAGTGAAGATTGACATCCGAAACATTGTCATTCCTGGTGCGCGCATTGTAAAAATAGTTGTTATGAAGTTGACACCGCCGAGGATTGTTCCGATACCGCTAATCGCTAAACCAATTACCCAGAGATCGCCACCGATACCCGGTGAGTACTGTGAGTTCGCAAGCGGTGCATATGCGGTCCAGCCAAAGGAGGCAGCACCACCGGGAGTTAAGAATCCGGCAAATGCCATTAATCCACCAAAGAGAAATAACCAATAGGACAACATATTCATTCTTGGGAAAGCAACATCTGCTGCTCCGATTTGCAACGGCATAATCACATTCGCAAACCCAACAAATAGCGGTGTTGCAAACATCAGCAACATAATTGTTCCGTGCATTGTGAATACTTGGTTGTATTGCTCATTCGACACGAACTGAAGTCCAGGTCGTGCTAATTCGGCGCGCAAAATTAGAGCTAAAAGACCTGCAATTAAGAACCAGGCGAAAGTCGTGAACAGATACATATAACCGATCATCTTGTGATCGGTTGATGTGATAATTTTTACGAAGAGCTGACCCTTACTTGCTGCTTTTTTAGTTGGCGCCGCCTGATTTGAAGTCCGAGTGAGGTATGTAGTCATATTAGGCCACCTTTAAATTAGTTATATATTCTTCATAATCACTTAGCGAAACAACTTTCACCTTAAAGAGCATCTGTGAATGGGAGCGACCGCATAAAATATTGCATCGTCCTGGGTAAGTACCGATTTTATTAGCACTAAATTCAATATGGTTTTTTACGCCAGGCAGATTCTGAATTTGAATCATAAAAGCTGGAATCCAAAATCCATGAACAACATCCGTGGAAGTTATGTTGAACTTGACTCTTTCGCCTACTGGAAGAACCAACGTTGGTGGATTTGCAGTTGTGCCAGTAACTGTGGGCGCTTCTGGATTATCTTTATATGTGAATTGCCAAGACCACTGCATGGCATTCACGTCGATGATATGGCTGACTTTGTCATCAGCTGAAACTTTTGTAATAGCCGTTTCTTTTACAACTGTGAAGTAAAACAGAACCGCAACAATGATGAATGGAATAATTGTGTACGAAATTTCAACCGGCACGTTGTATTGCGTCTGCTTAGGGACTTCATCACCCTTACGACGGTGGCGAAAGGCTGGCCACATAATCAAAATCGCAGTGAATACTCCGACAACAGCAGCGGCAATCCATGCACCCTGCCAAAGTGGGAGGGTTGTGTCGGTGACACTAGAAACGCCCTTTGGGAAACCCATTCCAGAAATATTTTCGGTTGAACATGAGGTGAGGAGCGAAATCGCACCAAGAGTAATCCCCAATAAGAGGGTTCTGCCTAAGGATTTCTTCGTGGTCTTGAAACTCATTGGCTAAGAATATCCCCCAGTTTCGCCTCTTTAACCAAGTGAGAGTAGCGTTCGATGCGTGGTTTCCATCACCCCAAATTTTCAATCAGAACCCCGACTCCATGAGGCTGCTCGGATGGCCCTGCCACACATTTTTGAAGCTGCTTGGCCTGATCCATCGAAGCTGGGAGCAGATTCCAAGAGTGCTGCCCTCCTTCTAAATGAGGCCCGTGAAACTTTTGCCGGCCACCTGGGAGTTCGCAGTGATGAGATCAACTTCCTCGGTGAACCAAATCTCGGATTTCACTTAGGAATAAGCGGTTTAATCTCGGAGCAGAACCAGTTCATATTTAGCAATATTGACCGAATGGAAGTTTTTGCGCTATCGGAAATTCATCGCTCCAAAATGCTTTCGGTGGAAGGCACCGGGCAGATTAGTTTTTCAGATTTAGAGAGAACAGATGTTGCATGTTTACAACTTTGCAACCGCGAAACTGGAATCATTCAAAGCTCGCGGCCTGCAAATATATCTGGCTTATTTATCGATGCAACTGCGTCCGGAACCCGAATTGCATTGCCTGAAAATTGGAGTACCGCGCTGTGGGATTCAACCACCTGGGCTGGGCCCAGTGGAATGGGAATTTTTGCGGTTTCCAAAGGTGCAAATTGGAAGAACCCACTTCCCCACCTAGATGGCCGAATTAATCCAGGGCCCGCATCTCTGCCACTAATTGTTGCAAGTGCGTTAGCAATCGATAGTTGGGTCGCAGATGAAAAAAATCTCGCGGCAAAAATTGCGGCGATAAATACTGATATTCGGAATTACATAACGGCAAATATTCCTGATTCAGATCTGGCTCCAGGCGGTGCAGATCATCTAATTAGCGCCTCATTTTTATATGTAAATGCTGAACAATTGGTAACCAAGCTTGCCGACCGAGGATATCCCGTGGATTCAGGCTCTGCCTGTAGCGCTTCTAATATGCAGCCAAGCCACGTTCTAGCCGCTCTCGGGGTTCTGACCCAAGGAAATATTCGATTGACGATCCATCACGTCACAACATTCGAAGAGGTTAAAGATTTCCTAGAAATTTTATCTCAAACAATTACGGAATTGCGGAGCTAAAAAATGATTCTAGATTGTCTGGGGAAAAGGTGTCCGTTGCCAATTATTGAATTAGCGAAGGTGCTGACTGATAAACCAATTGGCTTTAAAGTAACGCTTTTAAGCGATGATCCAGCATCCGCACCTGATTTAATTGCGTGGGCTCGGATGACTTCCAACAGCACCGAAACCGGAGAGCCAGACACTTTCTATATCGTTAAATTAGCCAACTAATCGTGGCTCTAACGTCCTGCTGATTTCATTAGCTGCGCCTTGGCCATAGGCCACCATAAATCTTTCGATAAATTCTTCCTTAGTAAAACTATATTCTTGAGTACCTTTTATCTCAATACAGAAAGTCGCAAGCATCGATCCAATCTGTGCGCATCTTTCATGACCAAGTCCCCATGCAAGCCCTGCGATAAAGCCAGCCCGGAAACAATCTCCAACGCCGGTTGGATCAATCTTTAATCTCTCTTTTGGAACACCGACAGTTATTGGCTCTTTGCCATGTTCTTCAACTCTGGCACCAGCCGAGCCGAGGGTAATCACACGGACCGCAACTTTGCTAAATATTTCGGCGTCGCTCCATCCGGTTTTTTGGATTGTTAGAGCAAGTTCATATTCATTTAAGAAGAGGTATTGCGCTCCTTGGATAAGTAACTTAATTGCTTCGCCATCCATTCGCGCTAACTGCTGTGATGGATCGGCTGCAAATGGGATTCCCATTTCGCGTGCACTCTGGCTGTGGCTTAGCATCGCGTCGGGATCGTCAGGAGAAATAATTAGTAAATCGAATTTTCCAGTTTTTTCGACTATTGGTGCTAATTCAATTTCACGAGCTTCACTCATAGCACCTGGGAAAAATGAGGCAATCTGATTTAATTCCTGATCAGTTGTAACCATAAACGACGCAGTTAAAAGATTTTTAGAGACCTTTACATGAGTTGTATCAACACCATGTCTGGTGAGCCAAGAATCATAATCCGCCCAATCGGTTCCAACAGCTGCGATTAAAAAGGGATTAAGACCCAGTGCACCGATACCAAAAGCAATATTTGCGGCAGTTCCGCCACGCCTAATATCTAGCCCATCAACTAAAAACGATAGCGAAACTTTGTCTAAAGATTCAGCAACCAATGAGTCAGTAAACTTGCCAGGGAATGTCATTAAATGATCGCGCCCAACAGAGCCAGCGCAAGCTATTTTCATAACCTATTAAGTAACTGGAGATTTAATTAAAAGAATCGCCACAGGCACATGACCCCTGGGCATTTGGATTATCGATAGTGAAGCCTTGCTTTTCGATAGTGTCCACAAAATCAATTGATGCACCCATCAAATAAGGCGTGCTCATCTTGTCGGTAACAACGCTAACTGCGCCAAATTTGGTAACTGTGTCACCATCGAGTGCGCGGTCATCAAAGTACAGTTGATACTTGAGACCAGAACATCCGCCTGGCTGAACGGCAACCCGAAGACTTAGGTCATCGCGACCTTCTTGAGCCAGAAGAGCAGCAACCTTTGTGGCGGCTACATCAGTTAGTCCAATTCCCGTTGTTCCAGTAGCTGGTGCGTCAGTAATTGTTACCTCGTGTGAAGTCTCAGTGCTCATTGATCTCCCAATCTCGTTTTGAAATAACCGCAAAATCTTAACAACTCAATTCGTGAATAGGTAAAGGCTACTCCATAATGTCCCTATGGGCTCATCAAGACTTTCCGAATTACTCCTGCTCGGCCAAGGTGCCGATCCAAAGAGTGAACGAGGAGTCTCCTGCGATGGCGAGCTACCAGAAGCAAGCGATCCGCAACTAGTAGAGCGGGCAAGGGTGGCAAAAGCCGCACTTGGTGATCGGGCAATGGTGCTGGGCCACCACTATCAGCGCGATGAGGTAATCCAATTTGCCGACATCACTGGAGATTCATTCAAATTAGCCCAGGCTGCCCAATCAAATAATTCTGCTGAATTTATATTTTTCTGTGGTGTTCACTTTATGGCTGAGAGCGCCGATATTTTAACTTCAAGCGAACAGAAGGTAATCCTTCCTGACCTCGCCGCAGGTTGTTCCATGGCTGACATGGCTACTGCGAAACAAGTTGATGATTGTTGGAAAGTTCTTGAAAAAGTAGGTGTCGCAAGTAGAACGGTTCCAATTACCTATATGAATTCTTCGGCCGCTATAAAATCTTTCACCGGAAAATATGGTGGGGCGGTTTGCACCTCTTCAAATGCTAAACGGGCGATGAATTGGGCCTTTGAAAAGGGCGAGAAAGTTCTCTTTCTTCCAGACCAACATTTGGGCCGAAACACTGCTGTCTTAGAATTAGGGCTAAAACTTGAAGATTGCGTACTTTGGAATCCGTGGAAGGCAAATGGCGGTCTAACTGATTCACAAATTATTGATGCAAAAGTAATTCTGTGGCGTGGACACTGTTCAGTTCACGGAAGATTCTCAATCGAAAATATCAATCAGATGCGGGCCAAAGTTCCTGGCATCCAAATTTTGGTTCATCCGGAATGTCAGCATGAAGTGGTTTCAAATGCCGATGTCGTTGGAAGCACTGAGATGATTATCAAAACCATTGAAGGCTCTGCTCCCGGAAGTAAATGGGCCATTGGAACTGAATTGAATTTGGTGCAGCGGCTAGCCAATCGATTTTCAGATCGAGAGGTGCATTTCTTGGATAAAACGGTCTGCTACTGCTCCACCATGAACCGGATTGACCTACCCCACCTGGTTTGGGCGATGGAATCTCTGGTTTCTGGTCGCTTAGTCAATCAAATCAGCGTGGATTCTCAGACTGCCAAATACGCAAAAGTTGCGCTTGAGCGAATGCTCGCTCTACCGTAGCCACATGACAAAAGCTGACGATAAGAATTCCCAAAATAATCTAGAGAAGAACACGGATAAAAAGGGTAAAGCAACACCAAAACGTAAAGATGCCGTTGCAGCTACAAAAGTAAATTCAATCACCTCTCCTGTAACTAAGGCGGATCGTTCAAAGAATCGGGAAGCCCTTAAATCTGCACGCACAGAAGCAAGAGCGGCCTATATGCGTGGTGACCAAAACGCATTACCTGCTCGTGATCGCGGTCCGGTTAAGAAATTTGTCCGTGACTATGTAGATTCCCGCCGGTCTCTTGGCGAGTATTTCTTACCTTTGATGGTTATCGTTTTAGTTCTAACGTTAGTTCCATCAGCCGAGATTAGATTCCTAGCCATAATCTTCATGTATTCGGCGATGCTCTACTCAGTAATTTATGGATTCTTCGTTAACAAGAACATCAAAAAATTAGTTAATGAAAAATTCCCCGGTGAATCTACAAAGGGTTTGGGAATGTACGGCTGGCTTCGCTCTACCCAGATGCGCCGGTTGCGCGCACCAGCACCACAGAAAAAACTTGGTGACAGCCTTTAATTAAGCTCTTGGATTAGGGCTCTCTGTTCGATCTGGATTAGTTTCAGGAATCGATCCGAGGGCCTTATCTATTTCGGCAAGGACTTGTGAAGAGAGTTTTACGCCAGAGGCCTTAACATTTTCCTTAACTTGTGCTGGTTTTGATGCTCCCATAATCACGGAAGAAACATTTGGGTTTGCTAGCGCCCAAGCAAGCGCAAGTTGCGACATAGTTAAATCAAGGTCTGTTGCAATTGGTTTTAACTTTTGAACCGCGGCAAGCACTTCGTCGCGCATCCAACGGGAAATCATTTCGGCACCGCTCTTCTTATCTGTGGCTCTGGAACCTGATGGCGGTTTCTTTCCTGGCAAATATTTACCAGTTAAAACGCCCTGTGCTACCGGTGACCAGACAATTTGACCTATTCCCTCATTTACGCAAAGCGGAACAACTTTTGCTTCTATGACTCGCCAAAGCATCGAATATTGGGGTTGACTTGAGACAAAACGATCAAAACTATTGGCCTTCTGAATCTTGAGGGCTTCACCAATTTGAGAAGCGCTCCACTCCGAGAATCCGATGTAATTAACCTTGCCCTGACGAATTAGATCATCAAAGGCTCGAAGTGATTCTTCTAATGGGGTTTCGTAGTCAAAGCGGTGCATCTGATAGAGATCAATGTGGTCGGT
>JASJJZ010000033.1:0-9211 GCA_037622205.1 Actinomycetes bacterium | reverse complement strand
CGTCGGTCTCAGAATTTCACTGAGTCAACCGATACCTGGCGGGCATCGGGTCGCGGACTATAACCGCCGGTTCGAAATTACATCGACCCCGGAAACAACGCCCTAACTCTACTGCGGCAATGGCGGTGCTGGAAATTATAAAACTAGCAATGGGTTTTTAACGCTTAAATAAACGAGATTGGCCACCGATTACAACCCCGAGATAGGTCATCAGGATTCCTGAGACTAAATACCAGGAAACCATATTTCCATTTGTTGGCGAGAAAATATCGATTAAAAGTGAACCGATCAGAGTGCCACCAACGCTGAAAAGAGTGAAGGTAAGAACGCCAAGATGTTGAACAATGGTTGAAGTAAAGGCAATATAAATAACTCCTACGGTTCCGCCGGTATAAATCCACCATGGCCCGCTTGGTAGTGGAACTATTGCATCGCCTTTCAAAATTAGAAGCGCAAATAACATAATGGTTAAAACTGAGGTGCCCATAAAGAAATTTAAAAGTGAAGTTGTAAAACTCGCCTTGGAGTATTCATTTATCTGACCATTTAACGCCCGCTGGACCCCAACCAAGGCGCCAGCTAACGTTGCAAGGGCTACTGCAAATACCGAGAATGACGCGAGCGAAATGCGATCAAGGAGCGAGATTAAAACGGCGAAGACTGTAATAAGTGCTGCGGTAACTCGGCGCTTTGAAATTAATTTCTTGCCACCACCAGTTAAGCCAATACGATCTACGACTAATGAAACTGCAGTTTGACCTGCAATGGATGCAACTGAATAGAGTGCAACACCAATTAGAGGGACCACTTGAGTTTGAAGTGCAACAAAACTGCCACCCAGAACGCCAGCAAATAGCCGCCAACGTGGAATTTGTTTTTTTGCAACCGCAACCCGAAGATTCCTAATACCGTATTTTATTGACTTGTTAAATGGTGCGATTAGCGAAATAACTATTAAACCTGAACCAAATGAGACAAGCGCGGCTTCAGTGCTATTGCCCAGTAAATGTGAGAGTTCGCCGTTCGCCCGAGATTGCAACGCAATCATCACGCCCGAGATTGCAGCAAGAGCTTCGAGTCGGGCAACTTGCGAATGAGAGTTCTTAATTTTCTAGCTCCTCTAATTCGGTATGTGACTTTAACCAGGTTTCTTCAATTTCGGATTTTTTTAGATTTAACTCTCTTAATTCTTCCAGGTTTGTACTTAATTTTTCATGATCAAACGCTAGTGCTTCTTGTAATCCTTCTAGTTGCAGAATTTGTGTTGCAAGTTTCTCAAGTTGACGTTCATATTTAGCAATCTCTTTTTTTACCTCTTTGATTTGTGCAATGTTAGATGATTTAGATTTTGGCGTGTTTGGTGCGTTGGATGCAACAGAACCGGATCGCAGTTTTAGGTATTCATCGATGCCCCCTGGTAAATCTCGTAACTTTGAATCGTCAAGTAGGCCAACAAAGCGATCGCATACTCGTTCCAGGAAATATCGATCGTGAGAAATAACCAATAGCGTGCCACCAAAGGAGTCGAGTAAGTCTTCGAGTGCGGTCAAAGTCTCGACGTCGAAATCATTAGTCGGTTCATCGAGCAATAAAACATTTGGACTATCCATTAGCAAACGAGTTAATTGAAGTCTTCGGCGCTCACCGCCAGATAAATCTCCGACCGGGGTCCATTGCAGATCGGTATTAAAACCCAATTTTTCACAGAGTTGGCTTGCGGATAGCTCTTTGCCATTGCCAAGTTGAACTTGATTTGCAACTTTTTCTACCGCTTCTAGAACCCGCCAAGTTGGATCCAACTCTTCAAGATGCTGTGAAAGAAATGCTGCTTTAACTGTTACGCCAGTTGTTATTTTTCCAGCTGATGCAGTTATCTGACCGAGTAAAGCTCTAAACAAGGTGGTTTTACCTGCACCATTTACGCCTACGATGCCGATTCGATCGCCCGGTCCAATATTCCAATATAAATTTTCTAAAATCATTTTTTCACCAGCTTTAATTGTTGCCTGATGAATTTCAAAAACAGTATTTCCTAATCGATTAGCAGCAAAATTTAGAAGTTCACTCTCATTTCTTGGTGGTGGTTCATTGGCAATTAAAGTATTTGCGGCATCAATTCTAAATTTAGGTTTGGCAGTTCGAGCAGGTGCGCCTCTTCGAAGCCAGGCAAGTTCTTTGCGGATTAACATATTTCGTTTGCTATCTTCAACGCTTATTTGGCGCGCCCGCTCTGCTTTAGATAAAACATAAGCGGAATATCCACCGTCATAGGCTAAAACGTTGCCATCAACAACTTCCCAAATTTGATCTGACACTTCATCCAAGAACCAACGATCGTGCGTGATTACCACAACAGCTAATTTCGTGTTTCGTTTTAAATATTGCGCAAGCCACGAAACACCTTCGACATCTAAATGGTTTGTTGGTTCATCTAATAAAACTAAATCAAAATCGCCAATTAGTAACTTCGCTAGATTTACCCGACGGCGTTCCCCACCCGATAGGTAAGAGATTTTGCGGTCGAGAAGTTCTTCGCTTATGCCGCCAAATAACCCCGTTAATACTTCACGAACCTTTGAATTACCTGCCCATTCATGCATCGCAGAATCTCCAAGAACGACATCGCGCACCACCGAATTTTGACTTAAATCATCGGCTTGACTCAATATTCCAATATTTATGCTCCCTGCTTTTGAAACCCGCCCAGAATCTGGCGCTTCAATTCCAACCATTACTTTTAACAGGGTGCTCTTGCCGCCACCATTTCTGCCGACAACTCCGATTCGGTCTCCAGCATTTACTCCAAGCGAAACTCCATCTAATAAAGCTCTAACGTCAAAAGCTTTAGAGACCGATTCTAAATTCAGTAAGTTATTTACGGTCATTGTGCAAGAGTATTTGACGATTGCTAGAGTAGGTAAATGGACGTTACTAATAGGCAATATGCGCTCGACCTCGACGCCAAAGACCCATTGGCAAAATTCAGGGATGAGTTTGTGATTAATGACCCGGAAATCTGCTATCTGGATGGAAACTCGCTTGGGCGATTGCCAAAACGGACCGTCAAGGTAATTAATGATTATTTAATCAATGACTGGGGCGCAAAAGTTGTCGAGGGTTGGGGTGAATGGATCGAAGAACCATTCACAACTGGAGATTTACTTGGCCGCGCAACTCTGGGCGCAGCGGCAGGACAAGTCCTAGTAACTGACACAACTTCGGTAAATTTCTACCAACTTGCTGGCGCTGCACTTGCTGCGAGGCCCGGTCGAAAGACCATAATTATTGATGCTGCTAATTTCCCAACCGATCGCTACATTTTGCAGGGCTATGCCAAAGAGCGAGGATTAAATTTAGTAATTATAAATAATGAAGATCCTGCAATCTCACAACATGAACGAATTACTCCAGAACTCTTGGAAAAATATATGAGCGAAGATGTTGCATTCGTAACTTTTGAAATTGTTCAATATCGCGCTGGTGCTCGCAATGATGTCAAAGCAATTACTGATGTAGCCCGAAAATATGGAGCTTTTACTATCTGGGATTGCAGTCACGCTGTTGGTGCAATAGATCTGCAATTTGATAAAGATGGTGTTGATCTTGCGGTTGGTTGCACATATAAATTTGGGTTCTCTGGGCCGGGTTCTCCTGGCTGGTTATATGTTTCAAAGCGAGTGCAGAATGAGTTACAAGTTCCAATTCAAGGCTGGCATGCGCAAGAAGATATGTTTGATATGGGGCCAAACTTTAAGAAGGCAGATGGTTTGGCCGGATTCCAAATCGCAACGCCATCTATCATCGCGCTTCGCTCTGTGCAAAGCTCATTCGGAATTATTGAAGAAGCTGGAATTACTTCTATCGAAGAGAAATGTGCAATCGGAACTTCAATGATGATTGAGCTTTATGATGCCTGGCTCGCCGAGCTAGGATTTACCATCAATACTCCTAGGGATCCAAAGATGCGCGGTGGACATGTTTCACTGGTTCATCCAGATGGAAAGCAGATTGCCTTTGCACTTCGGCAGTTAGCTAATGTAATTCCGGATTACCGTGCACCGAATTCGGTTAGATTGGCGATTTCTCCGCTACAGAACTCTTATGTTGAAATTTGGGATGGCTTTTCAAGGCTAAAAGATTTGGTTGCTTCAGGAGAATACAAAAAGATTTCGAATATAAACGCCAAAGTTACTTAATTAAGCGCGAGCTGTTACTGCGTTTTGAAGCCAAGAAATTATTTCTGATGTTGGTGCGCCAGGTGTAAAGATTTCACCAACGCCTATTGCTTTAAGCACAATCTTGTCAGCCTCAGGAATTATTCCACCACCGAAAACTACAATATTTTCTGCCTTATTTTCTTTTAAGAGTTTCATGATGCGATCAAAAATTGTCATGTGGGCGCCAGAAAGAATTGAAAGCCCGATGGCTTGGACATCTTCTTGGATAGCTGTCGCAATAATTTGTTCAGGGCTTTGATGCAGTCCTGTGTAAATAACTTCAAATCCAGCATCACGTAACGCGCGGGCAACAACCTTTGCGCCCCGGTCATGTCCATCTAGGCCAGGCTTAGCAACTACAACACGAATTGGAACCGAATTGGTTGTTTCAGACATAGCCCCAACTTATCACGAGAAATATGTCGTAGGGTTTGTCATGTGAGTCACGATGGTTTTCCAGAGCTACTGAGCCAAGTCCAAAATGGTGATCGGCAGGCGCTAGCTAGGGCGATAACGGTTATTGAAAACTCGGGTCTGCCATTTAATCTCCCAGAACAAGATAAGCCGGTTCAAGTTATAGGGATTACTGGAGCGCCCGGAGTTGGTAAGTCCACGACGGTTGATGCTCTCGTTAGGTTTATTCGCGAACAAAAATTGACGGTTGCTATTTTAGCGGTGGACCCATCTTCACCAATTTCTGGAGGCGCACTTCTTGGTGATCGAATTAGATTAACTGATCACTTTACCGATTCAGGTGTATTTATTCGTTCGCTAGCAACACGAGGCCATCTTGGTGGACTTTCAGTTAGTACCAAGGCGGTTCTGCAATTAGTTCAAAATGCAAAATTTGATTTCATAATTGTTGAAACGGTTGGTGTCGGGCAGAGCGAAGTTGAAGTTATGCGAGTTGTTGACACTGTTGTGGTTGTTCTTGCGCCGGGTATGGGTGATGGGATACAGGCATCTAAAGCGGGTTTACTTGAAATCGGTGATATTTATTTAATTAACAAATCGGATCGTGATGGGGCAAAGGAAACTGCAGCAGATATTGAACGCTCAATTTCAATGTCCCCACCGAAAACAGTTGCAGGAAAGCCATGGATTCCGCCAGTATTACTCGGTGCAATGCAGAATGGAACCGGGGTAGTTGAACTTATGACAGAAATTGAGAGACATAGAAATGGCTAGTAATGGCTAAGAGCGCACATATAGATACTTTTGCGATAGATAATCTCCCAGATAAATTGCTATGGCCAGAATTAAACTTGAAACATCCAACTGCAACTTATCCAGAACGGTTAAATGCAAGTTATGAGCTATTAGAGAAAACTATCGAATTAGTTGGACCAGGTAAATCAGCCATAATCGCAGCCGATGGCAGCTTTACTTATGGCGAGCTGCTTGAGTTGGTAAATAGGATTTCAAATTATTTAATCGCGCAAGGCGTTGTTTCTGGCAATCGCATCGCAATCCGCAGCCCAAATAACGCTATGGCAGTCGCGATTTGGTTAGCGATTCTTAGAGTCGGCGCTATTGCTGTCACTACTATTCCGCTGCAGCGTGCTGTTGAGTTAGCGAAAATAGTTGAGATTGGTCAAGTTCAATTTGCTCTCGTAGATCACAGATTCATCGAAGAATGGGAAGCAATTCCTAATTATTCTGGTAAAACTTTTGTAGTTGGGGGTGAAAGTAATTTTCTCGACGAAATTAATAAGCAGAGCAAGGAATTTAAAGTTTGTGATACTGCCGCAGATGATGTAAGTATCTTTGCATTCACATCTGGTTCAACTGGGGTGCCAAAAGCAACGATGCATTTTCACCGAGATATTTTGACGATTGCTGATACCTTCTCTAAAAATATTGTAAAGCCGACGAAAGACGATATCTTTGCTGGCAGCCCACCAATTGCTTTCACCTTTGGTCTCGGCGGACTAGTAATATTTCCCTTCCGCGTAGGAGCTACAACAGTTTTATTGGAAAATGCAGCCCCGCCAATTCTTTTAGAGAAAATTAGTGAGCATAAAATCACCGCTCTCTTCACCGCGCCAACTGCGTACCGCGCAATGCTTTCGCAATTAGAGGGAAGGGATATTTCTTCTCTGCGCCGTTGTGTTTCGGCTGGCGAACATTTGCCGCTTTCAACTTGGCACGCTTGGTTTGAAGCAACTGGAAATAAATTAATAGATGGTATCGGTGCAACAGAATTACTGCACATCTTTATATCTGCAAGTGATAATGAAATTATTCCAGGGTTAACTGGTAAACCAGTTCCAGGCTATCAAGCTATGGTTGTCGATCAAGATTTTGTACAAGTAAAAGATGGCGAGCAAGGATTTCTGGCTGTAAAAGGTCCAACCGGTTGTCGATATTTGAATGACCCAAGGCAGAAGGATTACGTAGTAAATGGTTGGAATTTGACTGGCGATATCTACACTCGGACACCTGAAGGCTATTTTAAATATGAATCCCGCGCTGATGACATGATTATTTCTAGCGGCTACAACATTGCGGCACCCGAGGTTGAAAACGCTCTCCTTATGCATAAGGCAGTAGCTGAAGTTGCCGTAGTTGGGTTACCTGATGGTGATCGCGGAATGGTTGTTACTGCTTACATTGTGCTTCGACCAGAATTTATAGCAGCGGATGTAATGATCAAAGAACTTCAGGATCACGTCAAGAGCCAAATTGCTCCTTATAAGTATCCAAGATCAATACATTTTGTAGATTCACTACCAAAGACTACGACCGGAAAGTTGCAGCGCTTTAGATTAAAGAGTTAGAAAATCTTTGTTGGCTGCCACTTTCCATAAACTTTACGTAATTCATTAACGATTTCACCAACTGTGGCATAGGCCTTAATCGCTTCGACTGTTGCTGGAACCACGTTATCCCCGGCTTTAGCTACCTTTAACAGGTTCTCTAGCGCCGCGGTTACCGCTTTCTTATCGCGTTTTGCCCTTACTGCCTGTAAGGATGCAACTTGTTCAGACTCACTCTTGGGATTAATTTCGAATGGTTTAAGTGGAGCTGATTCAGATTGAAAGGCATTTACCCCAACAACTTTCCGGGCTCCGGACTCAATAGCCATTGTTAATTTATAAGAGTTCTCTGAAATCTCATTTACAAAGTAACCATTGTTTACACATTCAAGGGCGCCGCCGCGCTTCTCAATTGTTGCTAATAACTCCCAAATTTCACGCTCTAAATCGTCGGTCATTCGCTCTAATTCAAAACTTCCAGCAAGTGGGTCCGGGCTATCTAAGACGCCAGTTTCAAATGCAATCACTTGTTGAGTACGAAGAGCCAAAGTTGCTGCCTCTTCGCTGGGCACACCAAGTGCTTCATCAAATGCGGAAACGTGCATCGTTTGAATTCCACCTAGTGCCGCCGACATCATTTCTATTGAAGTTCTAACTACGTTATTCATAGCTTGTTGAGCAGTGAGCGAGGAGCCAGCTGTGAATGCAAAAATCCTTAATTTCTCAGAAGCTGGATCTTTAGTGCCATATTTTTCACGCATCAATTTTGCCCAAACTCGCCTTGCAGCGCGGAATTTTGCAATTTCCGGCAAGAAATCAATATTTGAGGATAGGAAGGTAAAGAGGGTGGGGGCTACAAAATCAACTGAAATACCACGAGCTATTGCTTGATCCAAATATTCGCGAGCGTTTGCAAAGGTAAATGCAACTTCTTGCACAGCAGTAGATCCGGCTTCGCGAATATGATAACCAGACATAGCAAGTGAGACCCACTTAGGAATCTTTGTTGCGATATGTTCGATTACATCGACAGAAAGTTTTAGACCAGCTTCGGCTGGAAAAATCTGAGTTCCGCGTGCGACATACTCCTTTAGCACGTCATTTTGAATAAACATTCCAAACTTATTTGGATCAACGTTGCGTTGTTCGGCTAGCGCAATAAACATCGCGGCCCAGATATATCCGATTGAGTTTGCTGTTGTGCGGACTTGGCTAATTTTTTCTAGTGGAATTCCATCCATCAATATTTCAATATCTGCTAGTGAATCGATTGCAACACCGACGCGACCAACTTCGCCGAGTGAAAGCGGATCATCAGAATCAAGTCCGAGCTGTGTTGGAAGATCAAGTGCAACGCTAAAACCAGTGAGTCCTTGATCAAGTAGCATCTTAAAACGCGCATTTGTTTCGGCAGGAGTTCCAAAGCCACCATATTGCCCCATGGTCCAAACTCCAGCATCGGCATTAATACCTCTGGTATATGGATACTCTCCTGGTTTTTCTAATGACATTTACTTTCCTTCGGCCTCGAGTTGTTGCTTCAAAACCTTCTTTGCAATTTTGCCAGTTGAATTCAGTGGGAACTCGGCAACGATGCGAAGGTCTTTTGGCTTCTTATATGAAGCCATTCTAGATTTACAGTGTTCGAGAATGCGAGTTGTTAGTTCGGCATGGTCAACCGTGGAATTTGGAACCAGGGTCACCATCGCCGTTACGCGCTGGCCCCACTCAACATCATGAATTCCCATAACCGCTACCTCCAAAACTTCTGGAATCTCGGCAATAACATCTTCGATTTCGCGTGGATAAATGTTGTAGCCACCGCTAATAATCATGTCGCCTTTACGATCAACTAAATACAATCGGTTATCAATATCAATTCGGCCTAGATCGCCGGTATGTAGCCAGCCATCTCGAACCGCCTTGGTGACTGTTGCATCTTGGCCGGCAGCGCCGTAATAGCCGCGCATAACGTGATCGCCTCGAGTAATTACTTCACCGATTTCACCGACCGGGACTTCTTTGCCATTTTCATCGACAATAAGAATTTCTACACCAACACAAGGATTGCCTGCACTCGTAAGTAGCTCTGGATTTTGTGACAATCCAAGTGCGTGATCGGCTTCGCTTAAGACAGTAACTGGTGGAATCGCTTCGACCAGACCGTAATATTGAACCATCTTTGTTGTAATTTTTTCATGACATTGTTTAATTTGATCTGGTGGCATTGGGGCA
>JASJJZ010000032.1:0-21595 GCA_037622205.1 Actinomycetes bacterium | reverse complement strand
CCGATCGGCATACTCTCTAATTTTGGTATCACAGTTGATTCCACGTAATTTCCCGAGAAATTTCAAATATTCCCATGGCGTGTAGCCCTTATAAATTGAGAGTGCTCCAGGCAGATAACCAATTTTTGATCGTAACTCAAGATTATTTTCCAGAGCATTAATTCCTAGTATCTGAGCCGAACCGCTCGAAGCCTTGATTAATCCGACAAGAGTTCTAATCGCAGTTGTCTTTCCTGCCCCATTTGGTCCGAGAAAACCAAAAACTTCAGATGGATTAATAGTGAGTGAAATATTCTCAATGCCACGACTGGAACCGTATCTTTTAGTGAGATTTTCTAAAATAATCGCTGGTTTATTACCCACCTCTTCAGTGTATTCCTCGCAGCATTGGGCATCAAGAATATGAGTGATAGCGGTCGGGGCCAGATCTATTTGACCAATCATTTGCTCATGATTTGAGGCCGGCCCTAGGGTGGATTTCCAGAATCCAGTCCCAAAGGGCTATCCTTCAACCTCGCTGGTTCACGGTTAATCACCGATCCAGTCAAACCTAGGAGATAAGAAATGAAGAACGAGATACATCCAAATTATGTAGAGACCACAGTTACTTGTGGTTGCGGTGAAGTGTTTACAACCCGCAGCACAAAAGAATCAGGTTCAATCTACGTCGAAGTTTGTTCAGTTTGCCACCCGTTCTACACCGGCAAGCAACGTATTCTCGATACTGGTGGCCGCGTAGCTAAGTTCGAAAAGCGCTTCGGAGCATCAACAACTAACTAGCTTTCTTAAGAGACCGCAGTGTGTTCACTAAAGGTGAATACGTGCGGTCTTTTTTATTTGATTCATAAGATTTAGTTTAATGCCCTAACTATGGAGTATTGGAGGAAGTGAAAATGGCAGCAGCAACTACACCTGATCGTTTCGCATCCGTCCATGCACTGTTGACGGAATATGACGTTTTAGAGAGAGAGATGGCCGATCCATCAATTCACTCTGATCAAGGCAAGGCGCGACAACTTGGTAAACGTTATGCCGCACTTGGTCCAGTAATTGCGGGATACCGGGCTTGGAAATCTGCAACCGAAGATTTAGCAGCTGGCAAAGAGATGGCTGCAGATGATGCAGATTTCGCGACTGAGATACCTGGGCTAGAAGCAAAGTTACAAGAAACTGAAACCGCGCTCGAAGAATTATTGTTGCCACGTGATCCCAACGATGATCGCGATGTCATTTTGGAAATTAAGGCAGGAGCCGGAGGCGATGAATCCGCGCTCTTTGCCGGCGATTTATTGCGCATGTATCAAAGATTCGCCGAACGCCAAGGTTGGAAGACAGAAATTATTGATTACGCCGACTCTGAAATGGGTGGCTATAAGGAAATTTCCATGGCGGTTAAATCAAAGGGAATTGCTGAACCCGGCAAGTCGCCGTATGCAAAGTTAAAATTTGAAGGTGGTGTGCACCGAGTTCAACGGGTTCCAGAGACTGAATCACAGGGACGCATTCACACATCAGCGGCCGGCGTATTGATTCTGGCAGAAGCTGATGAAGTTGATATTGAAGTTCGCCAACAAGATTTGCGTATCGATGTTTATCGCTCATCGGGTCCTGGCGGTCAATCTGTAAACACAACAGACTCCGCGGTCCGAATTACTCATATTCCAACTGGCGTTGTTGTCTCATGTCAGAATGAAAAATCACAGTTGCAGAATAAGGAATCTGCGATGCGAATCTTGCGCGCCAGATTATTGGCACATGCCCAAGAACAAGCAGATGCACAGGCGATGGCAGAACGTAAATCTCAGGTCCGAACAGTTGATAGATCCGAGCGAATTCGCACCTATAACTTTCCAGAGAACCGGCTGAGTGATCATCGTGTTAACTTCAAATCCAATAACTTAGATGCAGTTTTGAATGGCGATTTAGATCCAGTAATTGAAGCGCTGCTTGAAGCAGACAAGACTGCGAAATTGGCATCAGGTGATCGTTAAAGATTTATTGAAGTTGGGTAAAGACCAACTTGCTACGAAGAATATTGCACCGGTCGAGGCCGAGCTATTATTAGCACACACCCTTGGCATTAATCGCATGGAACTTCATGGTCGAGTGATTGAATTGACTAAGGAACAAGCAATCGAAACAACCGAACTTTATAACCAAGCGATTGCCGAACGCCTTACTGGCAAACCAACCCAATACATCGTCGGCAGCGCACCATTTAGATATCTAGAATATGAAGTTGGGCCTGGTGTTTTAATTCCTCGTCCAGAAACTGAAAGTTTAGTTGACGAAGTTCTCCACCAATTAAATACTTTTGCCGATCCAGTTAGCTTGGTGGATCTTGGCTCGGGGACTGGCGCAATCGCAATTTCAATTGCATCCGAAACTGCTGGAAAGAAAGTTGTTCATATAGTTGCGGTCGAAAAATCTGAGGAGGCAATTTTTTGGTTAGAGAAAAATATTGCGAAGCATGATGTGAGTGTGCGAGTGATTAAGGAAGATGCAACGACCGCCCTCGAAGGAATAAAGTGTGATGTGGTTGTTGCAAATCCGCCATATCTTCCCGATGGTGCGCAAATTCCGCAGGAGCTAAATTTCGAACCAACGCAGGCGCTATTTGGGGGACCAGCCAATGGAATGGCAGCCCCTCTGGTATTTATTGAAGCGGCTACAAGGTTGCTAAAGCCAGGTGGCCTCTTGGCCATTGAACATAATGAATTGCAGGGTTCTCTTATGGCTAACGCCTTAGCCGAAGATTTTGAAAATATCGCACTACACCGAGATTTAACAGATCGGCCAAGATTTACAACTGCGCGCCGGAAATTCTAGGGAGGCATTACTCTTTACCAATGACTGCAACGACATTTCAGGCTTCTACATTTCAGGCGATTGATCCGACAACTGGCTTAGCTTTTGGTGACCAAATCACTGAAATGTCTGCATCCGATGTATCCGGCCTAATTTCAAAGGCCGTCGCCACAAAAAATTCTTTTGCAGCCACAACTCCGAAGGAGCGAGCTGGAGCGTTACGTGCAATTGCCGAAGCCATCGAATCATCACGCGAAAAATTAATTGAAATAACAATGCGTGAAACTGCGTTACCAAATGGTCGATTGACCGGTGAACTTTCAAGAACAGTTTTTCAACTCGAACAATTCGCCAAGTTGGTTGAATCTGGTGCGCACTATCAGGCGATTATCGATCGCCCTGATGCCAATTGGATTCCAGCCCCACGTCCAGATATTCGTAAAGCTAATCAAGCTTTAGGTGTTGCTGGAATTTTTGCCGCGAGTAATTTCCCATTTGCATTCTCAGTTATTGGTGGCGATAGTGCATCTGCCTTAGCGGCCGGATGTCCAGTTGTTATTAAAGCGCATCCTTCACATCCAAATACCTGTCGCGCTATGCATGCAGCAGTCATTGCCGGACTTAAAAAAGTTGGTCTTTCACCTGACCTATTCGCACTTGCAGAAGGAGCAAACCCAGAGATAACACATTGGATTGCGAGCCATCCAGATATCACAGCAATAGGATTTACCGGATCTGGAAAAGTCGGAAAAATTCTTATGGAGATCAGCGCAAAGCGCGAAGTTCCAATTCCGGTTTATGCCGAAATGGGAAGTTTAAATCCAGTATTTTTCTCGCCGAAGGCACTTGCCGAAAAGGCAGCTGATCTAGCAAAAGCGGCTATTGATTCGGCAACTTTAGGTTCTGGTCAGTTCTGCACCAAGCCAGGTATTTTGATTGTCCCAACCGGCGTTGAAGGCGATGCCTTCATTGCTGAAATCGAAAGTTATTTAGCAACAATTGCGGTCGCACCGCTATTAAATAAAGGAATAGCAGATCGCTTTACCTCCGCCATCGCTGAACTTGCAAAGAGTTCAACTCTAAAAACTTTCGCCGGTAAAGCAACGCCAGATGGATTTGGCGTTATCCCAACAGTCTTCGTTGTTGATTGGGCAGATGCCTTTAAGAATAAGGAACTTTTAGAGGAACACTTTGGTCCTACAACTCTGATTATTCGCGCAGATTTTGCTAAATTCCAAGATGTGGCCGGAAAGCTCGAGGGCCAATTAACTGCAAGCTTGCATGCAACTTCTGGCGAAGATGTCGCCAAACTTGTCCAAGCCCTAAGCCAGATTGCTGGTCGCGTAATAATGAATGGCTTTCCAACGGCTGTTGCAGTAACTGCGGCAATGCAACATGG
This sequence comes from Actinomycetes bacterium, assembly GCA_037622205.1. Classification (GTDB taxonomy): domain Bacteria; phylum Actinomycetota; class Actinomycetes; order Nanopelagicales; family Nanopelagicaceae; genus AAA044-D11. The sequence continues at coordinate 17,388 of JASJJZ010000032.1, read as the reverse complement.
TGGCCAATTTCCTTCATCTTCAAGCCACACAACTTCTGTCGGCCTCGATGCGATTTATCGCTTTCTTCGCCCAGTGGCTTATCAGAACTTTCACGATGAATTACTGCCACCGGCGCTACAAGAATCAAATCCACTAGGAATTAATAGGGTGATTAATGGCTGATTTATCTAAGGCTCTGACTGCTGCAACAAGTGCAGTCAATATCGAAATAGCTGCGCTAAATAATTTTGCTAAAACGTTAGAAACAAATTTAACGCCAGCTCTTGAAATAATTATTGGATGCAAAGGCCATTTAGTAATAACTGGTCTTGGGAAATCTGGACTTGTCGGCGCAAAGATTGCCGCAACTCTTTCTAGCACCGGAACTCCTTCCTTCTTTCTGCATTCAACTGACGCCCTTCACGGTGATTCGGGCGCACTTACTTCAGGTGATGTTCTGATTGCGATTTCAAACTCCGGTGAAACAGCTGAAGTTAATGCGATTACAAAAATGGCTAAGAGCTGGGGAAACCCAGTAATCGCGGTAACTAAAAATTCTAACTCGACCCTAGCCAAGAGCGCAGATGCAGTAATTAGTATCGCTTTTGAAAAGGAAGCAGATCCGCTAAATCTGGCACCAACAACTTCAACAACGCTAACCATTGCTGCCGGCGATGCAATTGCATCAGCGCTTATGGCCCATCGTGGATTTACTTCGGAAGATTTTGGGAAGCGTCATCCTGGTGGAGCGCTCGGTAAGGCAACAAATAAGTGATGTCGGATAATTCAAAAAATCCAAGAGTAACAACGCTCGGAAGTTTCATGATGGATTTGGTGGCTTACACACCCAGACGTCCAAAGAGCGGCGAGACGCTCCGCGGAGATAGTTTTTCAATCGCACTTGGTGGCAAAGGGTTTAACCAGGCAATTGCTGCGGGCCGTGCGGGTGCCCAAAGTGCAATGCTGGGAAATCTTGGCACCGATGGTTTCGGTGATGACTTCATGAAAGCTTTCGGTGACGAAGGTGTTAATTCGGGTGACATCGAGCGAAGTTCTGATCTCGGTACTGGCGTTGGTCACATTTCGGTGCAAACATCAGATGGCGATAATTCAATTATTATTATTCCGCAATCAAATGATTTAGGGGATGCCAATTATATTTCACGGCATACAAAAACAATTACCGAATCTGATGTGTTGCTACTCCAACTTGAACTTCCAACAGATGGAAATTTAGCTGCTGCGAAGTTAGCGAAAGCTAATGGCGTTACCGTTGTCTTGACCCCCGCACCAGTTGCCCCGCTAATTGGCTGGGAAGGTTTAGTAGATGTCGTTGTTCCAAATGAAGGCGAAGCTGCAGAGCTAACTGGAATCGAAGGCAATATTGCAAAGCAGGCAGAAGCACTTTCGAAATTGCTTGGCTGCAAATATGTGGTGATCACACTTGGACCAAAAGGTGCATTCGTAAGCGATGGCGAAAAATCAGAGACGATTTTGGCACCAAAAGTTACAGCTATCGACACGATCGGTGCCGGCGATACGATGTGTGCAAATCTTGCAACACGTCTTGCGGCCGGGGATGACATCTTTGCGGCAACCCGTTTTGGCGTTTATGCTGCAACTCTTAAAGTAACTCGCAAGGGTGCGGCGATGGCATCGCCAACACCAAGTGAAGTGCAAAAATTTATAAGTGAAAACAACAAGTAATAACTAATCCAAACAAGGAGCGAACATGAAATACACCGGAATAATTAATCGCGATATCTCTGCGATGGTTGCGCGCACAGGTCACTTCGATCGTATTGTTGTTTCAGATGCTGGCTTCCCAGTCCCAGCAGGTGTTCCTTGCATTGATCTTTCAATGGGACCAAACCTGCCAAAAGTTGTTGATGTATTAAAGATGCTCACCCTTGAACTTCCAATTGAGCAGTTCTGGTTTGCTAGTGAGATTCAACCAAGCGCCGATGGCCGCGCAAAGGAACTTTCAGCAATTATGACAAAAGCTGAATGTATTCCGCTGCCACATGCTGACTTTAAGAAACTTGCTTATGGCGCAGTTGGCGTTATTCGCACCGGTGATTACTTAGCTTGGGGCAATGTAATGATTGCTTCTGGTGTTGCTTACTAATTAATTAAGCTTGCTTAAGCCTTGTAATTTTTGAAGTGGTTCGTAATTGAACCAATTCCATCAATTCCAGTCTTAACTACTTCGCCACCCTTTAAATATTTCTCTGGCTTAAATCCCATTCCAACACCTTGTGGGGTTCCAGAGTTAATGATGTCGCCAGCATGAAGTTCCATAACTTGTGAGAGATACCAGACGCAGTAATTGATATCGAAGATCATGTCACTGGTATTTGAATCTTGGCGAGTTTCGCCATCAACTGTGCACCAGAGGCGAAGGCTCTGCGGATCTTTCAATTCATCAGGAGTGACAATCCAAGGTCCAACTGGATTAAATGTTGGAAATGACTTTCCTTTTACCCATTGGCCAGAACGTTCAACTTGCCAGTAGCGCTCTGAAACATCTTGAGAAATTGTGTAACCAAGAATGTAATCAGCCGCTTCTTCTGGTGACTTCAAATAAAGTGCACGCTTTTTAATAACAACGCAGATTTCAACTTCATAATCTGTCTTAACTGAGTTTGGCGGAATGATTACATCATCGTTGCCACCGATAACAGTGTCAGGAGCCTTCATGAAAACAATTGGTTCAACTGGTGGGGTAGCGCCAGTCTCAAGTGCATGCTGCTTATAGTTCAAACCGATACATATTGCTTTAGTTGGACGGGCAACTGGCGAACCTAAACGGTAATCCGAAATCTTAACTTTTGGGCGAGATGAGAGATCAAGTTTTGTTACTTTATCTAGCGCACCATTCTCAAGTTCAACACGATTCCAATCTGCAATTACATCATCGACAAAAACCGCTTCGGTGTCATTTAGAACAACAGCTGGCTTCTCTTTATTGAATTCGCCAAGGCGTGCAATGCGCATTTCGTCCCCTTATGTTTTGAGTAAATGAAATTTAGTCCCTGAACTACGTATTACAAAATGGCCAAAATATGAGATTAAAACGAGTTGTAGGACTTGTCCTAGTGGACGCAGAAGTTCTCCGAGGAGTAGATTCCTCGCATGAGCGATGAGGTATTCAAAAGACGTAGTGAGAATTGGTTCAAGGCCGAAGGCAAGCACGGATATATCTATCGTGAGCGATTCCGCAATATGGGATTCGGCTCCGAAGTATTTTCCGATAAACCAGTAATTGGTATTGCAACAACTTGGTCAGAGTTGAATCCTTGCAACGCTCACCTCGATCGCGTCGCTGAAGCAGTAAAGCGCGGAGTCTGGGAGGCCGGTGGTTTTCCACTCGAGTTCCCAACAATGTCACTTGGTGAACCAGTTCAACGTCCCACAACAATGTTATGGCGCAACTTGCTTGCGATGGAGACCGAAGAGTTAATTCGCTCTAATCCGCTTGATGGCGTTGTCTTACTTGCTGGTTGCGATAAGACCCCACCAGGAATGTTGATGGGCGCAGCATCAGTAGATCTTCCAACTTTAATGATCACTGGTGGACCGATGTTAAATGGTCGCTACAAAGGTGAAACTCTAGGTTCTGGAACTGCGGTCTGGAAATACTCGGAACAAATTCGCGCAGGCAAATTAAGCATCGAAGAATTCTTTGCAATGGAATCTTGTTCTGCACGTTCAAATGGATCTTGTATGACCATGGGAACTGCATCAACAATGGCTTGCGTCACCGAAGCACTTGGTGTTCAACTACCAGGCAGCGCAGCCATTCCTGCAGTAGATGCACGCCGCTTCTCAACTTCACAAGAAGCCGGTCGCCGAATTGTGCAAATGGTTTATGACGATCAGGTACTTTCCAAAATTTTAACTCGGGAAGCCTTTGAGAATGCAATCAAAGTTAATGCGGCAATCGGCGGTTCAACCAACGCTGTAGTTCACCTGCTTGCAATCGCTGGGCGTATCGGCGTAAAGCTAGATCTCGATGATTTCGACACACTTGCTCGCGAAGTTCCAGTCCTTGTGAACTTAATGCCATCGGGTAAATATTTGATGGAAGAATTCTTTGATGCCGGCGGACTTCCTGTAGTAATGAAGGAAATTGAAAGCATGCTGCATACCGAACAGATCACGGTATCTGGCAAGACAGTTGGCGAAAATATTGCAACGGCAGAATCTTGGAATGCAGATGTAATCACGCCCTTATCAAAACCATTCCAAAAGGCCGGCTCTGGCATCGTTGTTCTAAAGGGCTCACTTGCGCCCGATGGTTGCGTGCTAAAAGTTTCAGCAGCAACTCCAGAACTTATGGTTCACACTGGTGAGGCACTTGTCTTTGAGGAGATTGAAGATTATTTAATCGCATCTGAAGATATGAACCTTCCCGTTACTAAAGACACCGTTCTTGTTTTGAAACATGCTGGTCCTCGCGGCTTCCCAGGTTTCCCGGAAGTTGGCAATATGCCAATTCCAAGAAAACTATTGGAACAAGGAATTACTGACATGGTTCGTATCTCTGATGCACGTATGTCAGGAACTGCCTACGGAACTGTTCTACTTCACACTTCACCAGAAGCTGCAGTTGGCGGCCCACTTGCACTTGTAAAGAGTGGCGACATGATTGAACTTAACGTTCCAAATCGTTCAATTAATTTGCTTGTATCTGAAGAAGAGATGGCAAAGCGCAAAGCGGCTTGGGTGGCACCAGCGCCAAAGCACACACGTGGTTGGTCAAAGCTTTATTACGAGACGGTGCAACAAGCGCACCTTGGGGCCGATCTTGATTTCCTAAACGGCTCATCCGGAAGTGGAATCCCGCGCCACTCTCATTAGCACTAAACATCAGTATTAAAAAGGCTTTGCAAACTCGCAATTCTCGGTAGCTTCAAGTTCAAGTAGGCGATTCCATTTTGCGGTTCGATCAGCGCCATGTGTTGAACCAACTTTGATTTGGGAGGCGCGCCAACCAGTTGCAAGATCTGCCAGCCAGGAATCTTCAGTTTCACCGCTTCGGGCAGATACAACAGTCTTAAAGTTATTCACTTGGGCGGTGGTTAGAACTTTTTGGGTTGAAGTTACTAAGCCATTTTGGTTGGCCTTAATCAGGATTGCATTTGCGCTTTTCTCATCGATACCACGTTGCAGGCGAGCAAGGTTGGTAGTGAATAAATCGTCGCCAAGAACTTGCAGCTTCGATGGCGCCATCTCCATGAATTGAGTCCAAGATTGCCAATCATCTTCAGCGAATGGATCTTCGATTGAAAGAACTGGGTGATCTGTAACTAATTTAGAGATAAATGCAATAAATTCACCGGGCGAGAACTTCTTATTTAGCGCATTTAGATTGTAATTTGTGCCATCGAAGAATTGGGTTGAAGCAACATCGATAGCAAGGCTGACATCTTTCTCAGGTGAAAGCCCAACACCATTGATGCACTCTGTTACAAATTCGAGTGCGTGATCAATTGTCGGAAATGCGATACCAAGGCCACCTTCATCAGCAATTAAATGTGTAATTGCGCCGGACTTAGCGCCTTTGCTTGCGGCAAGTTCGCGGATTGCAACAATCCAGGAGAGAGCTTCGGCAAATGAAGTTGCACCATTTGGCAGAACTAAAACATCTTGAATATCCATTGTGCGATTTGCATGAGCGCCACCAGAGAGAATATTTACCATCGGCATCGGAATAAGTAATTTGCCTTCAGGCTGGAAGAATCTGGCGAGTGAAAGTTCTGCAGTATGTGCTGCTGCTTTTGCAACCGCGAGTGAAACTGCAAGTAGCGCATTTGCACCCAAGATGTGGTGATCGGGTGTGTGATCGAGTTCGACCAAGATGCCATCTGTTGCAAGTGGAATGGGGCGATGGCCTTTCAGACGTGGCGCAATTACGGTATTAATATTTTCAACCGCTTGGTAAACAGATTTTCCACCATAAAACTTTTCCGCCAACTTGCTATCAGTGTCGCGAAGTTCTTTCGCTTCATGGGCGCCGGTAGATGCACCTGATGGAACCCTGGCGGTATGGATTGAACCATCTGACATAGTCAGAGTAACTGCAACTGTTGGACGGCCTCTGGAATCTAGAACTTGGTAGCCGATTAAATTTTTAATGCTCATGTGAATAAACCTTCGAAAGTGATTAGCGGATTAGCCAGCGCGGCTTTAGTCACGCTTTGAACTCTAGTCTTTCCTGCGCCATCTAGATAGTTAACTGGCGAGACTCCTTCAACTCGGGCGAGCGCTATTACAGCAACGTGGTGCGGCAGGGATTTTGCGACTTCGATATTGCAGGTTTGGGCGTATGAATCTATAAATGAGATAGCGGTTTCCCGAAGTAGTTCGCGTTGCTTTTCATCCTCGGTTCTCAAGAATTTGCAGAGCAAATGAGCAGAAACAAAACCGAGATCAAAGACTGGATTGCCAGTATGCATCACTTCGAAATCAAGAACGATTGGTTTGTCGTTTCCAGAAATCATGATGTTCTTTGGCGAGAAATCACCGTGGACTACCGTAATTTTTATCGTTGAAATTTCCGTGATCAGCTCTTGGATGCGGGAATCAAGTGGGGGATTTACCTTTGCAACCGCGCGATAAAAAGGTGTCACACGTAATTGATCGAAGAGCGAATCTTCCATGTAAGCATCGCGGGCTTCTTTGTTATCTGCACCGAAGTTGTGCCAGGTTGCAAGGATGCGCCCTAAATCGCCACCGATACTTGGCTTGATCACACCTTCAAGTAAATCGCTCTTCCAGACTGTGCACTCCCTGGGCAGGCGCTCCATTGTGAGCGTAAATTCTTCCGGATCGAAATCAACTAAATCTGGAACGCTATCTGGGGTAATTGAATGTAGAAGTTTCATACCATTGGCTTCAACAATTGCGCGTCGTTGATCAGCTTTCCAAACTACAGCAACTTTTAATTGGGGAAGCGCCTGTTTTAAAACTAAATCTTTCGCCCCAGCCTTTACGGCAAGAACAACATTTGAAACCCCACCAGTTAGCTCTTCAACTACCGCTGAACCAGCGATGATTTCGCGGTTAGTTAAATATGCAACAACCGTACTTTCATCTAGAAGCTCTTTCGCCATGAAAATTAAATAGTTCTGGCGACCGAAAATCCGCGGTCAACAAAGATGCTCTGCCCGGAGATTCCAGTATTTATTGCAGAACCAAACATGTAAACACTGTTGGCAACATCAACTGGAGTGGCAAGTTCGCCACTTGGAGTTTGGCCTACAACATTTGCAATCTGTTCTGGCGAAAGCGTGCGCGCAACCATTGGGCTGTTGACTATGCCTGGAAGGATTCCGTTAACCAGAATCTTCTTCTGGCGACCAAGATCAACAGCGAGCGAGCGCACTAGACCTCCAACTGCGGCTTTGGTAACTGAATAAGCGAATTTCTCTTGCCGCGTGAACTGCTCCCAGAGCGAGCTCAAGATAACTACTCGGCCACCTGCATTGATTGCATCTGCGCCCATCAGAGTTGAAATGCTCTCGGCAATCACTGTGACATTTGCTTCAAATAGCTCGTTTAGCTCTTTGGTTCCGGTCTGCATGGCAGAACCATTCACATTGGCGCCTTGGGCAAATACAACAGCATCAAACTTCTTGCTACCGAGCGCATCAGAAGTTAGCGGCAATTGAATATCGCAATCGTTAACAACTTTGCGAACCGCGCACGTGACGTCCCACTTTTCAGCGCGATACTTCTCAAGAATTGCGCCGCCAAGAGTGCCAGTTGATCCGAAGATTAATAAATTTGGCATGGCTTATTTCTCATAACCATAGCGAGTGAGCATTGAATAACCGATTGCCGCTCGACGAACCCGCTCGCGCGCAGTCGATTCAACAACTCCTTGGATGTGGGTTCCAGATGGATAAAGTCCTGGTGAATTTCGCACCGTGAACTTCAAATAGATTGGCGCCGCTACCCGAACTAAATCCGGAACTTCATAATGTCGAACTGGGCCACCGAAATCATCTGGGCCTTCGACATAAACATCAACTGGAACATCTACTTGCGCGCGGATGGCGGCAATCTGTTGCAGCGATAAATCGGTAGCCAGGTTTAGCGTGGATGCGCCCATCGAAACCATAAGCGCTGCAGTTGCTGGGTTGTTGCAAGGCATCGCAACTGAAGTTTTGAGAATGAAATCACTTGGCAGATCGCCATTGCGTTTAGCTTCTCCTAAAACATTAAGTAAGCCCATATCGCCAACCAGGATTGAGCGAAGCCCAAGCTCTGCGCCATGTAAAACATCTTCAACTGCAAACCGAAGTTGATCTGCGCCGCGAAGTGTTGGATTTGCAACACCACCAGCAGAAGATAGAACTTGCTTTCCGATATCCCATGATGCGCGTGGGCCTACGAACAAACAGACTTCAATGTTCTCACTCTTACCAATTGCAACCATCTCTCTAATTTCAGTATCGGTCAGCATCATGATTCCAGAGCCTTGTGAAATACGTGCTACTGGCAACTTATGCTTCTTGGCCTCTTCTAAAACAACTTTAAATGCGGCTGGGCCTTCAACAGATGGAATCTCAATCTTCCATCGTGAACCATCGGCAAAGCGCTTGGTTGATTCCGGAAGACCATCGGCATCTCCACTTTGAATGTTCTGCTTAGCAAGAAGTGAAATTGATTTCGCCATTGGGCCTTGGGGATCGCGAGATGATGGCCAGGTGCTTGATTCAGTCATTTCATTCCTTCTTACTAGGTGATTTGTTATTAGGGATTGATTGGTAGTTAATTTGGAAACAAAGTTGGCGCAACGCCAGGAACTTTGGGAGTGCAAATGAAGGTCTTGCCCCAGTCCTTGCCCGGGTTAGCAACGCCATCATGTGCCGATGTAATGACCATTTGTTTGAAATCTGGTCCAACAAAGGCGCAACTCGTGACCATTGGAACTGGCATCTGGATTACATCCGTGATGTTGAAATCTTTATCGAAGCGGCGCAGACAAGAACCGCTCCAGAAGGCAACCCAGATTCCATCTTCAGCATCGATACACATTCCATCTGGCAAACCCTGCGAATCATCGGTTATGCGCCAGCGCACCTTGCGATTTGAAAGTTGGCCATCTGCGTAATCAAAGGTATCAATCGACTTCGCCATGGTGTCGATATAAAACATTGTTTTGCCATCTTTAGACCAAGCAAGTCCATTACTTAACCAGACGCCATCTAGAACTCTTGTTAATTCTTTGCCAGTTTTATCTAGCCGATACAACCCACATGCGTTGGGACTTTGTGCCCAGTCATAAGGCATGCTTCCTAAAAACAAGTGGCCATCTGGTGCAACTTTCGCATCGTTCCAACGATTAGGAAAATCTGCGTTAAAACCGTCGGCATCGAAGCGAGTTGGTAGTTTCTTTATTGAGCCATCAGGCAATCTGCGAACCGGACCATTTGCGGTTCCGAGTAGTTCAGAGCCATCAACAGCTGGGATTACGAAAGAAACTTCTTCCGGCATTTCATAAGAACTTGTCTTACCAGTTTCAAGATTTCTGCGATGAACTTTCTTTCCATAAATATCAACCCATAAAACTTCTGAATTATTTGCGCCAATTGCCACAGGACCTTCGCCAACGTGGCAGGCACGTTCGTCCCAAACTTCAAGATTAATGTCATAACTCATATGGGCACTATAAACGATGAGGCCATTGGACTACTATCGGTTTACCAGAGAAATTGAAGAATTGGGAATATTAGGAATATTAGGAAAATTGAGATGGAGAAAAAGAACCGATGGCCACTTCAAACTTAACGAGTTTCACCGGGCAAGTTGTATTGGTGACGGGGGCTGCCAGCGGAATCGGCAAGGCGGCTGCAGAGCTAATTGCAGCACGAGGTGGGCATGTGGTCTGCCTTGATCTAAATGAGGCTGGTTTGAAAACTACCGTCTCTGAAATCTCTGCAGCGGGTGGCGCGGCAAGCTATAAGGTTTTGGATGTTTCATCCCAATCTGGCGTCAAGAAAGTTATTGGCGAAATATTGGCTGAACATGGCCAGATACATGCGCTCGCAAATTCTGCCGGAATCTCAGGACCAACTGGAAAACCAGTTGAAGAAGTTGATTGGGAAGCATTCCAGAGAACAATTGAAATTAATTTGTATGGAACCATCTGGTTGACCCAAGAGTTGATGCCATCGATGAAGGCAAATAATTATGGTCGAATAGTTCACTTAGCTTCAATCGCTGGCAAAGAGGGAAATCCTGGAATGGCCGCATATAACTCTTCGAAAGCGGGAGTAATTGGATTTGTTAAAGGGGTAGCAAAAGAGTGCGCAACATTTGGCGTAACAATTAATGCCGTAGCGCCAGCAGTAATTAGAACTCCGATTAACGAAACTGTCGCACCCGATATTCAGGCATACATGGTTTCAAAGATTCCGGTTGGTCGCTTGGGTGAGCCAAGTGAAGTTGCCGAAATAATTGCATTCGCAGCATCACAAGCTTGTTCCTTCACTACCGGTTTCACCTTCGATGTCTCTGGTGGTCGGGCAACTTACTAATGGTCGATCTCTATACCTTCGGTGAATCACTCGCTCTCTTTATGACAGTGGATACGGATTCAGTCTTAACTGCAAATAATTATGCATTTTCAGCGGCCGGAACCGAAGCCAACGTTGCAGTTGCAGCGCACCAGCTGGGCCTAGATGTCTATTTTCAAACCAAACTTGGTCCAGATCAATTGGGTGATGCGGTTAAAGCTAAGTTCACTGAAGTTGGCTTAAAGAGCGATCATTTTCTGCGCTGTGATAATTACACAGGAGCCTTGGTCAGAAATCATGGCGGAACCGAACCATTTGTAAATACCTACCTTCGAATGAGCAGCGCTGGGTCTACTTTCGCGCCATCTGATTTAGATGAAGAAGTTTTAGCCAAAGCCAAGTGGCTGCATGTGACGGGCATAAGCGTTGCTATTTCCCAGAGCAGCAAAGAGGCAGTAATTCGGGCACTGGAAATCGCACGCAAAAATAAAGTTGGCATAAGTTTCGATTTAAATTTCCGTAAAAAATTGTGGAGCGAAAAAGAGGCAAGTGCGGCGCTTAAAACGATCATCAAAGATATCGATGTAGTAAGTGGTGGCGTTGATGAATACGAAGTTATTTTTGGCTCCAAAGACCCAGAAGAAAACTTGGCAACCGTTGCGGCGCTTGGAGTAAAAACTGTAATTATGACTGCAGGGCCAGATGAGATGCGGATTTTGCACGAAGGTAAAAGATTTAATTACTCACCAGTTAAGGTAAAACTAGTCGATCCAGTGGGATCGGGTGATGCATTTATCTCAGGCACGATCTCTGGGTTAATTGGTGGACTCTCAATCCAAGATGCCATTGCCCAGGGAAGCAAATGTGGCGCTGCGGTCGCGGCAAACCGCGGGGATTGGGCCCTTATGATTACCGGTGAAAAGGGAATATTGAGAATATTGAGAATATTGAAGAGCGGAGAAATAAATGGCTAACGAACTCTCATTTGCCTCAGGCCTGGTTGCAATTATTCGAACTAAGACTGCCGATGAAGCGCGGGCTACAGCCACTGCGCTAATCGCAGCTGGCGTCGATGTAATTGAATTTACAACGACAACACCTGCCGTCTTCGATTTGATTGAAGAGTTCGCTTCCAATACTTCCAATACTGGCGTCCATGTTGGACTTGGAACTGCAATGAATCGCTCTCATGTTCTATCTGGAAAAGATGCCGGGGCCAAGTTTGTAATTTCGCCACACGTTTCGCAAGAAGTTATTGAAGTTACCAAGCAATCTGGTTTGATTTCGATACCCGGAGTTGCCTCGCCTACCGAAGTTGCAGATGCCCTGCGCTATGGCGCAGACATCCTAAAATTTTTTCCAGCAGCAGCCCTCGGGCCAAATTACTTAAAGGCAGTCTGTGAACCATTTCCTGGTTTAAATTGGATGGCTACGGGCGGCATCAGTGTTGAATCTATTCCAGATTGGATTGCGGCGGGGGTAAGTGGTTTTGGTATCGGTGGAAAGTTAACCTCAGGCGGGGTTGGCGAAATTCCAAACCGAACCGCCGAATTTAAATCAGCAATAGCAACTGCGAGAGGAAAGTAATTCAAAAATGAAGCTTAAAGATCAACATATCTTTGTTACAGGTGGCGCAGATGGAATTGGCCGCGCAGTTGTGCAGGATGCTGCCGACGCTGGCGCCAAAGTCTCTTTCTGTGATTTGAATGTCGAAAAAGGTAAGGCCTATGAGGCTGAATTAAAAGCGGGCGGATACCAAGCCTTTTTTACTCCAGGAAATGTTGGCGTAGTTGCCCAGATGCAGGAAGTTCATGCCGCAATCACTAAGGAATTCGGTGAAGTAAATGGCTTAGTAAATAATGCTGGGCGTAACGCTTATTACGATCCAGTTGAAATGACTGAAGCCCAGTGGGATGATTTTATGAATGTGGATTTTAAAAGTATCTGGGTCACCGCAAAGCTCTGTCTGCCAGCGATGCGTAAAGCCAAGAAGGGCGCAATCGTAAATATCTCTTCAATCCATGCGCGAATGTCTTATCCAAATTACTTTCCATATGCTGCAGCAAAATCTGGAATTTTAGGTTTAACTCGAAATTTGGCGCTCGATGAAGGTAAACATGGCATCCGCGTCAACGCAGTTCTACCTGGCTTCACACTCACGCCAATGGTTGAAGATTACTTTGTCTTAAATCCAGAGAAGCGATCCGAAGCTCTCTCCGTACAACCAATGGGACGCATGGCCCAGCCAATTGAAATTGCAAAGGTAATCACATTTCTGTTAACTGATGATGCCTCATTTGTAAATGGCGCTGATTGGATAATCGATGGCGGGCTCTCTGGAAGATTTGCTTAGGTCTTATGAAAATAGTTGTCACAGGTGCAACCGGATTATTAGGAAAGGCAACAGCAAAATTTCTAGTTGAGCAAGGTCATGAAGTATTAAGTGTTGACCGCAAAGAAGGTGACTTCGCCGAAGGCTCAAAGTTAGTTGTTGGAGATTTAACTGACCTAGCTTTCTGTGACAGCGTTATTGCCGGGGCAGATGGCGTAGTTCATTTAGGTGCAATTCCAAATCCAACCGATGCCCGCCAGTTCGAAGTATTTAAAAATAATTCAGTAAGCACCTTCGCAGTTTTTACGGCAGCGGCCCAAGCAAAAGTTAAAACTGTTGTCTATGCCTCAAGTCTTTCAGCTTATGGTTTCGCATATTCTGATGAATGGACCTCGCCAATCTATGCACCCGTTGATGAAGCCCACCCATTTATCTTTGAAGAGAGTTACGCCCTCTCAAAAGAGGTTAATGAACGCTCGGCTCTGATGTGGTCGCGCAGATGCGAAACTGCATTTCTTGGTATGCGCTTTCCTTGGACAAATACCCCAGAGAAAACTTTAGAATTGGCCAGACGCTTTAATGATGAAGATAACTTGCCACCGGATCCGAGATTTCCAAAGGGAATCGTTGCAAAAATCTTATGGACCTATTTAGATCTGCGCGATGCGGTAAAAGCAATTGAAGTTGTTTTGAAATCCGATATAAAAGGCTCACAGGTCTACAACTTTGCCGCCCCAGACACCATGGCCAAGGCGCCGACCATGGAGCTCATGGAAAAGTTCCATCCCACGACCGAAATTCGAAGCCCCCTGCCCGGCCACAAGGCCCCGCTCTCCAGCCAGGCCTTTGTCAATACGTTTGGCTATGCCCCTCAATTTTTGATAAATCGGGGCGAAATCTGAGCCTTGGGTAACAGAAATGTTACAAAATAACCTGAAATCAGGCTTGACCTATCCTGTGTGTCGCACAAGAATTCGATTATGCAGCAGAGCTGCATACTTTATCTACGTAGAGAATGGATATAAATGCAAAAGAACTCAAAACTAGCGATTGTTATTGCTGGTGTTGTTGCTATTGCTTTGGTTGCATTTTTTGTAACCAGATCAGGATCTGATTCAACAACAGACACAAGCAAGGCAAGCGGAAATCTAGAAATCTTTACCTGGTGGGCATCAGGCGGCGAAGCTGCTGGTCTAGAAGGTATGACTACAGAATTCACAACACAAAACCCAGATCTAACTTTCGTTAACGCTTCAGTTGCTGGTGCAGCTGGTGTAAACGCAAAGGGTGTTCTTGTATCACGTATGGAAGCAGGAAATCCTCCTGATACTTTCCAGGCACACGCTGGTGCAGAACTTTCATCATATGTAAGAGCTGAACAACTTGAAGATCTAACTGCGCTATACACGGCAGAAGGTTGGGACAAAGTATTCCCAGCAGATCTAATCAAGACACTTACAACTGATGGAAAGATCTACTCAGTTCCAGTAAACATTCACCGTGCAAACGTTCTTTGGTGGAATCCAGCAGCTGCAGCAAAGGCTGGAATCACTAAGGCACCAGGTTCACTAGATGAAATGCTTGCTGACATGGAGAAGTTCAAGAAGGTTGGAATTGACGGAATCGCACTTGCTGGTCAAGGCGACTGGGCAATTGCACACCTATTCGACTATGTACTTCTAGCATCTATGGGCGCTGACAAGTTCAACGGCCTATGGAATGGTGGAACTGCATGGGATGGTCCAGAAGTTTCAAAGGCAATTGATTACCTAACAAAGATTATTTCTTACGGTAACCAAAGCAAGTCACTTGACTGGCCAGATGCTGGAAAGCTTGTAACTTCAGGTAAAGCCGGTTTCTTCATCATGGGTGACTGGGCTTCATCACAATGGCAATCAGAAGGTCTAGTTCTTGGAACTGACTACACATGGGCCCCAGGTCCAGGTACTGATGGCATTTACCAATGGCTATCTGACTCATTCACATTGCCAGTTGGCGCACCAAACCGTGCTGCAGGACTTGCATGGTTGAAGGTTTGCGGATCACTAGCAGGACAAGATGCGTTCAACCCTAAGAAGGGTTCCATCTCAGTTCGTACTGACTCAGATCCAACAAAGTTCGACAGCTACCTACAAGCTGCCATGAAGTCTTGGAAGGTTGACACCCTAGTTGGTTCAACAGTTCACGGCGTAAACTATGGCAACGCAGGAATGGCTGCACTTAACTCTGCTGTAGGTAAGTTCTACATAGGTGGAGCTAAGGACAAAGCTGGCTTTGTAACTGGCCTAACCGCTGCTTACGATGCTGACAAGGCTTAATTAATTTAAAATTAATTAAGCTTAAGTAGATTGCAAAAGAATTCTGGTGGGGTCGGAAAACGGCCTTACCAGAATTTGCAATTAGTAGGGGAATTAGAAGTATTTGAAAAAAGTTGGCTAGAGTTCGTGAAATAGTCCGCGCTCGCCAAGTTAATTGCAGTATTTACAGTTTTATAAGGATTTAGTTTTCGAGAGGTGAGTGTTTAGGTGTCAGTTAAGAGCCCGACCAAAATTCAAGTTCCACGCACCAAAAAACATATCCAAAGTCCTTGGGGTGGCTTCTTATTTGTTCTCCCATCCATTATTGCGATGGCGATCTTTGTTTACGGGATGATCGGTTGGACCTTTAAATTTTCTTTCAGCAACCGCACAACTGCTTGGAGCAAAGATAATAGTTTTGCCGGATTAAAAAACTTTACCGGCCTCCTTGAAGATCCAGAATTTACGCATGCCTTTTCAAACTTAGTAAAATTCACTTTAGTCTTCATGATCGGAACCTTAATTTCAGGTTTAATCATGGCGCTGCTCTTAGAAAAGGGTATTAAGGGCGAAGGTTTCTTCCGTTCGACTTACCTGTACCCAATGGCAATTTCCTTTATTGCAATGGGAACTTCTTGGCGCTGGCTTATGGACTCAGCTCAAGGCGAGAGAGCGACCGGCCTTAATTTAATTCTTAATAAAATCGGTTTAAGTGCGCTTGAAAATAATTGGTATACCTCTGAAAAGGGCTCGATGTATGCCATGGCGCTTCCCGCCATCTGGCAGATGTCTGGATATGTAATGGCGCTCTTCTTAGCTGGCTTCCGCGGAATTCCAGACGATCTACGCGAAGCTGCTCGAGTTGATGGTGCTTCTGAATTTAAAATCTATCGCCATATTTTATTCCCACAATTGAGTCCAACCTTCTTAACCATTCTAATTATTTTGGGCCATATTTCGATGAAGGTCTTCGATTTAATTTATGGAATTTCCGGCAAGGGTTATGTAACAAAGGTGCTTGCGATTTATATGTGGCAAGTTATCTTCGACTTCCAGAACTATGCAAAGGGCGCAGCAATCGCCGTGATCATCCTTGTGTTGATTGCCGTAGTAGTTATTCCATATCTAATCTATGTAAATAAGACAGAGGAGGCGAATAAATGAGCACTGATATCGCATCCCGTGTTATGCAATCAAAAAATATTTCGCGCAATAAGAAGAAGCTAGATGGCAAGGGCCAGTTCTGGTTGGTCTTTCGTTACATCGCGCTTGCGCTCCTATTTGTTATCGCAGCGCTACCGATCTACATCATGGTCATTAACTCCGTAAAGGGAATCACTGGCGTAAGTCAATCCGCAGCATTTATCCCACCGACATCACTTAACTTCGGTGCTTGGGGCCCAACCTGGGAAATCCTGCGCGAACCAATGATCCGAACACTGGTATTCGTTCTTCAGTCCTCAATCATTTCAGCGATTATTGGATCGATAAACGGCTTCGTCTTTGCTAAGTGGCGTTTTAAGGGTTCAACCATAATCTTCACTTCATTCTTGTTCGGTATGTTTATTCCATATCAAGCAATCATGATTCCACTTACCCAATTCAATAAGTGGGCCGGAATCGGTGGCACAATTTATGTGCTCGTCTTTGCACACGTGATTTACGGAATTCCAATCTGCACCTTGATCTTCCGTAACTATTACCAAGGTATCCCAAACGAGCTAATTGAAGCTGCTCGTGTTGATGGCGCAAGCATGGTTCACATCTATCGCTCAATTATCTTGCCACTATCTATTCCCGGCTTCGTAGTTGTTCTGATTTGGCAGTTCACATCGGCCTGGAACGATTTCCTCTTCGCAATTTTCTTAACGGGTGGTTCGCCGAAGTTATCTGTGGCGACAACCGCGTTGAACTTCATCACCGGATCGGGTAACCAGGTTTATTACGGAAACAATATGACAGCATCGTTAATCGTTTCGATCCCAACGTTGCTGGTTTATATGTTCCTTGGCCGCTACTTCTTGCGCGGTCTGCTCTCTGGTTCTCTCAAGGGTTAAGAAAAAGGGCTAATCTAAAAGATTAAAGAACGCCATATTTTGCAAAGGCAGCGCTAGGGGGCATTCCCTCTTTGACTGCCTTGCGGAATAAGTTCTCACCAGAATTTTTCTCAATAACAGCTTCAACAACAGCGTCTATCGCAGCAACCGGAACAATTGTTACACCATCACTATCGCCAACAATTAGATCTCC
>JASJJZ010000031.1:0-17738 GCA_037622205.1 Actinomycetes bacterium | reverse complement strand
AAGGTTGAAGCGGGACAGATCCATGCAATTCTTGGTGAAAATGGTGCAGGTAAATCAACTCTAATGAATATCGTCTATGGATTGATAAAAGCTGATTCTGGCGAAATTTTTGTTGACGGAAAAATTCAGAATATTTCTCAACCAAGCGACGCCTTGAGTGCAGGTATCGGTATGGTTCATCAACATTTTATGCTAATCCCAGTTTTTACCGTTGCAGAAAATATCGTTCTTGGCCATGAGCAAATTGGAAAATTTGGAGTTCTGGATATTGAAACAGCTCGAGAGGCAATTATTAGAGTATCAAAAGATTTTGGCTTCTCGGTTGATCCCGATGCGATAGTCGAAACTCTACCCGTGGGTATCCAACAAAAAGTGGAAATTATTAGAGCTTTGATTTACGAGGCGAAGGTGCTGATTCTTGATGAACCAACCGCGGTGTTGACGCCGCAAGAGACAGACGAATTATTGAAGACGATGCAAGAGTTAAAAAGTAAAGGGACGGCGATAATTTTCATAACACACAAGTTGCGTGAGGTGCGTGAAGTTGCCGATCAGATTACGATAATTCGCAGGGGCAAGGTTGTGGGTTTGGTGTCTCCGAATACATCAGAGGGCGAACTGGCATCCTTGATGGTTGGCCGCGAGGTAGATTTGGCGCCAGAGAAACATAAACATGAAATTGGCAATCCGATACTTATTGTTAAGAATCTCTCTGTACGAGATGCAATGGGCACAGAGGTTGTTAAAAGGGTTAATTTGGAACTTAGAGCCGGTGAAGTATTAGCAGTTGCTGGTGTGCAGGGAAATGGGCAATCTGAATTGGCGCGTGCGATTGTTAATCTTGAGGACCATATTGAAGGCTCATTATTATTGGATGGTAGGGAAATTCGGGGTCTGAGTATTTATGACTCTCTGCATGCTGGGATAGCCTTCATCCCGGAATCACGGGAGTTAGATGGACTGGTGGGCAGTTTCTCAATTGCCGAGAACTTGATTTTGGATTTACACGACCAAGCACCATACGCCAAGGGGATAAAGCTTTCAGCCCACGTAGTCTCTGAGCAGGCAGAGCAGCGGGTTAAAGAGTTTGATATCAGATTGCAATCAGTCTCTGATGCCGTCTCCACGCTCTCAGGTGGAAATAAGCAGAAAGTGGTGATTGCTCGAGAACTGTCGAGGCCGATAAAAGTTTTGGTGGCATCCCAACCGACTCGCGGACTTGATGTTGGTTCAATTGAATTTGTTCACGAAAGAATTCTTAGTGAACGAGATGCTGGGCGCGGGGTAATTCTATTCAGCACCGAGTTAGAAGAAGTTCTCGCGCTTGCCGATCGAATCGCAGTTATGTATCGAGGAGAAATTATTGAAATCGTTGACTCGAAAGTTTCGAAGGAAGAGCTTGGTCTTTTGATGGCCGGCGTAGTAAAGAGTAAGGCAGATTGATAATGAAAAATTTGTTCAGTAAATTCGGTCAGACAGCTAAGTTACCATTCTTCTCTTTCGCGTTGGCTTTCTCCATAACAGGACTCCTAATTGCTTTTTCTGACGCGAAAGTTCTGGCAAAAATCGGTTCTCCCCTTGAATTTATAAAGAGTGGAGTTGCCGCAATTGGAAATGCATATCTAGCGCTATTCCAAGGATCCATCTTCGATATTAATTTGGCAAGGGGAAATAGTTTTTTTCAGGGGTTTTATCCATTGTCTGAGACGATAGTGATGGCTACACCTTTGATCTTGACTGGGTTATCAGTTGCGCTTGCTTTTAGATCCGGGCTTTTTAATATTGGCGCTCAAGGGCAATTTATTTTTGGCGCTATCGGTGCTTCATATGTTGGCTTCCATTTTCATCTTCCAATAGTCATACATATTCTTTTTGCTGCGCTTTCAGGAATTGTGCTCGCAGCCATTTGGGGTGGAATCGTCGGAATTCTAAAGGCGAAAACGGGTGCACATGAAGTAATTTTGACGATTATGATGAATTACATCGCGGGCTATTTTATTTTGTGGATTCTCAAAACAAAACCATTTCTCAGACCTGGGCGAATTGATCCAATTGCCCCGGAGGTAGGACTCAGTGCTCGCTTGCCTCTTTTGGCGGGTGAAAATTTACGAATTCACGCAGGAATTTTTATTGCCCTTGCATCCGCTCTCTTCGTATGGTGGTTACTTGCAAAAACTACTATTGGCTTTAAATTTAGAGCGGTAGGTGCAAATAGCCAGGCAGCTAGAACCGCTGGGATATCTGTCCCTTTCGTTGTTACCTCTACGATGGCAATTTGTGGCGGGCTCGCTGGCTTGGGAGGCGCAGTCCATGTTATGGGAAGTGCTCACGCTCTAAATACAGATGTTGCAGGATCTTTCGGTTTCGACGCCATAACCGTTGCGCTCCTTGGCCGTGCTAAACCGCTTGGCACAGTTTTTGCAGCTCTATTGTTTGGAGCTTTGCGCGCCGGCGGACGCACTATGCAATCGAATACTGGGACGCCGCTGGATATTGTTTTGGTGACACAGGCCCTTATCGTTCTCTTTATTGCAGCACCATCTTTTGTGCGATTCATATTTAGATTGAAGAAACTCAGCTCATCAGCATCTTTAACTTCGAAAGGTTGGAACGGATGAGCGAGATTAGAACTAGCATAGAAAAACGCCGTATCCGAGGCATTGGCGTGGTCTCTATATTTTCTGCGGCTTCATTGATTTATTTTGGATTACTTAATTCCAAGAGTGAGAAGACGACTTTTGGGTTTGTTTTGGATAACGAATGGGTAATTATGAAGGAGTGGGTTATTTCTTCAGAGAGTGGATCAAGAATATTTTCCACTCTTGCGATTTTAGCTAGCATTTTCGCGATTATGGCTTATCGGAGGAAAGCCGCAGTCATTATTCCTGCTTCCGTTGCGACTTTTGGGATATTCATGTCATTCTTAACATGGATCGCAGCAGGCAAATTTATTCCGCTGACTGGTTTACTCCAAGGGGCTCTATTGTTGGCCGTTCCCTTAGTTTTCGGTTCAATGTCAGGCTTAATTTGTGAACGATCCGGTGTTATTAATATTGCCATCGAAGGGCAATTGCTGGCTAGCGCCTTTGTATCTGGGGTTGTTGCTAGTTTGACGCATAAGTCTATTTGGGGGCTAATAGCAGCGCCAATTGCTGGAGCAGCGATTTCATTCTTGCTTGCCACATTTGCCATCAAGTTTTCAGTTGACCAAGTTATCCTAGGTTTTGTAATAAATGTATTTGTAATTGGATTAACAAACTTTTTTTATCAGAAATTGCTTATCCCATATCAATCTACCTGGAATACAGCGCCTACATTTGAACCTATCAAGATTCCAATTCTTTCCAAAATTCCAATAATTGGCCCGATTCTATTTAGCCAATCAATAGTGGTGTATTTGATGTATGCGATTGTTGCTGGAATAACTTTCGCTCTTTATAAGACTAAATGGGGGCTTCGGACCCGGGCAATTGGCGAACACCCAACAGCTGCAGACACAGTTGGTATTGATGTTAATAGGATGCGCTTCAAAAATGTACTGATTGCGGGGCTAGTTGCTGGAGTAGGCGGCGCCTATTTCACAGTTGGATCGGTAGGCTCTTTTGGCAAAGAGATGACCGCTGGAGCCGGCTTTATTGCTTTAGCTGCGCTCATCTTTGGAAAGTGGAGCCCAATTGGGGCACTTATGGCCGCGCTACTCTTTGGATTTGCCGATAATTTACAGAGCACATTAACAATCATCGGAGTATCTATCCCTTCCGAGTTTATGTTGATGGTTCCCTATATAGCAACGATCATCGCGGTGACTGGCTTGGTGGGCAGAGTGAGAGCACCCGCAGCTGATGGCATTCCGTATCGACGCGGCGGCGCTCATTAATTATGGAAATCAATTGGGAGCAACTTCATAGCGAAGCTAAGTTGATTATGAAAAAAGCTTATGCTCCTTATTCAAAATTTCCAGTGGGCGTTGCGGCATTGGTAAGCGATGGCCGAATTGTCTCTGGGTGCAATGTTGAAAATGCTAGTTACGGGCTAGGTCTCTGCGCTGAATGTGGCTTAGTTTCTAATTTAATCGCCAGTGGCGGCGGTCGTTTAATAGCTGCAGTATGTGTTGATGTAGATGGCAATTTCCTATCACCATGCGGGCGCTGTCGGCAATTGCTATTCGAGCATGGTGGCAACGACCTACTTTTCATGACACCAGATGGTCCAACACCAATGTCCACATTGTTGCCCTGGGCTTTTGGTCCGGACGATTTAGAAAAATGAGTGAAGCATTTGACGCTGTCGAGATTATTGGGGCCAAGCGCGAGAAGAATGAGTTAAGTGATCCGCAGATTGATTGGGTAATTGACGCCTACACAAAGGGCGTAGTCGCAGATGAGCAGATGTCGGCGCTGCTTATGGCGATTTTATTAAATGGAATGAACTCTCGAGAAATATCTCGTTGGACCGATGCCATGATCAATAGCGGCGAACGCATGGACTGGTCGATGCTTGATCGGAAGACAGTTGATAAACATTCAACCGGTGGGGTTGGCGACAAAATTACCTTGCCACTTGCCCCGCTTGTAGCAGTATGTGGGGGAGCCGTTCCACAACTCTCTGGACGCGGACTGGGTCACACCGGTGGCACCTTGGATAAATTGGAATCTATACCTGGTTGGCGCGCATCGTTGAGTAATGCCGAAATGTTGGAAGTAATTCAAAGTTGTGGCGCGGTAATTTGCGCAGCAGGTGCGGGATTAGCGCCAGCAGATAAGAAACTTTATGCACTTAGAGATGTAACCGGAACGGTTCAAGCAATTCCACTTATTGCATCAAGCATTATGAGTAAGAAAATAGCAGAAGGGACCAGTGCGCTAGTTCTAGATGTTAAAACTGGTTCTGGTGCGTTTATGTCAGATCCAAAAAAGGCAAGTGAACTTGCAAGAGTCATGGTTGATTTAGGAATCCGAGCTGGAGTTAAAACTAGAGCACTTGTAACTGCGATGGATGTCCCACTCGGGCTCACAGCAGGCAATGCGCTAGAAGTTCGGGAAAGTGTTGAAGTGCTTGCAGGCGGTGGGCCGGCCGATGTTGTTGAATTAACTTTAGTTTTAGCTCGTGAAATGTTAGATGCTGCAGGAATCAAACAACTTATGGATCCAGCAGATGCCTTGAAGAATGGTTCTGCTATGGATAGTTGGAAGAAAATGATTCGTGCTCAAGGCGGAGATCCGGATGCAAAACTGCCAGTAGCAAAAGAGCAGGTTCAAATTCTTGCTGATAAAGATGGAACGCTCGCATCCATGGATGCAATGAGCGTTGGAATTGCAGCTTGGCGTTTGGGCGCTGGACGTTCTAAACAAGGTGAAAAAGTTTCACTTGGTGCAGGAATTGAAATTCATGCCAAGCCCGGCGCCAAAGTCAACAAAGGCGATGTGATTTACACGCTACATGCCGATGAAGTCTCTCGCTTTGAGCGCGCACAAAGCGCGTTGGCAAATTCATTTGCAATCAGCCAAGATGGTTCAGTCGCTAACCGGTTGCCACTTATAATTGAAAAAATCGAAGGATGAGATGACACTTATAGGTATCCCAACACCAGAGCAAATTAAGCGTCTGCCAAAAGCAGTTATTCACGATCATTTAGATGGTGGTCTGCGGCCACAAACGATAATTGATTTGGCGGCGAAGATAAATTACTCGCTTCCATCAAGAGATGCAGATGCACTTGCAGAATGGTTCTTCGATGCCTGTAATTCTGGTTCGCTGGTGAGATATATCGAAACATTTGAACACACAATTGCTGTTATGCAGAACAGAGAAGCAATCATTCGAGTAGCAAGTGAATGCGCATTGGATTTAGCACGAGATGGCGTTGTTTATGCAGAAGTTCGTGGCGCTCCTGAACTCTTTACTCGCGATGGGCTAACTCTTGACGAAGTTATTGAGGCGACTATCGAGGGCTATCGTCAAGGAGAGAAAGCCGCTGCGGCTGAAGGATTTAAAATTCGAGTTGAATCAATATTGTGCGCTCTACGTCAAAATCCACATGCGCAAGAGGTCGCTGAGAAAGTTGTTAAGTATCGTGATTTAGGTGTTGTGGGTTTCGATATCGCTGGCCCGGAAGATGGTTTTCCACCGACCAATCAATTAGATACTTTTAATTATCTGCGCCAAGAAGATGCTCATTTTACAATCCATGCAGGTGAGGCCTACGGGCTTCCTTCAATCTGGCAAGCAATTCAAATGTGTGGCGCTGAACGTTTAGGACACGGAGTTCGTATCATCGAGGATATAGATTTTTCTGGCGCTAAACCAAAACTTGGAAGACTTTCGGCATATGTTCGTGACCGCCGGATTCCCTTAGAGCTCTGTCCAACGTCTAATTTACAAACGGGTGCGGCTAAAACAATTGCATCGCATCCCATCGGAGCCCTAGCTAAATTAAGATTCCGAGTAACCATCAACACCGATAATCGTTTAATGAGCAGAACCTCTATGACTAATGAAATGGTCGAAGTCGTTAAGGCATTTAATTGGAATTTTCAAGATCTTCAACGGGTAACCATAAATGCGCTTAAGAGTTCATTTATTCCATTTGAAGAACGTCTGGCGATTATTGAAGAAGTTGTTAAGCCCGGTTATCTAGCTATAGCTACCGAGTAACTGTTCAAGCTCCGCTTTGATTTTTACAATCAAGGAGTCAGCAAACGCTACCTCGCCAACTACTTCAATATAGGTTTTTAATTTAGGTTCAGTCCCACTCGGCCTAATAATCACTCGAACGTTTTCACCGCATCTCATTCGCAGGCCCAGTGTGGGCATTGAACTTTTGCTTAAGTCTTCAAATTCAGTAACAGCGAGGCCAGCAATTAATACTGGTGGATTGGAGGTCAAATTATGGAGAATTTTAGGAATAACGGAGACATCACTTACCCGAATCGAAAGTTGCTCGGTGCGGTGATAACCAATTTCTGCCCAAATTTCCTCCAGATAGCCAAAAATACTAGAACCCCGAGATAGTAATTCGGAATTTATCTGAGCAATCTTAAGAGCCGCAGAAATTCCATCTTTATCATTCACGCTTCCAGGATCTACGCAATAGCCAATTGCTTCTTCATATCCGAAGAGGAGATTGTCGATCTTTGATAACCACTTAAATCCAGTCAGAGTTTCAACAAAATTTGCACCACAATTGTTAGCTATTTTCTTTAGCGCACTTGAAGAGACTATTGTCGTTGCAAAGCTTCGACCCGTAACGCTTTGATTCTTTGAGATGTAATATCCAAGTAAGGTGCCAAATTCATCACCACGTAACATTCGCCAGCTTCCGGCGGAGTCTTTGGCGGCTATGGCGCAGCGATCGGCATCCGGATCATTTGCAATCACCAAATCCGCGCTCTCTTTTATCGCCAGCTTTAGAGCTAGATCAATAGCTCCAGGTTCTTCGGGATTTGGGAAAATGACGGTTGGAAAATCTGGATTAGGTTCGGATTGCTCGATAACTAATATCGGCGCTGTGAATTTCGCGTGCGTAAAAACCGAGAGCAAGGTCCTAGTTCCAACACCATGCATAGCTGTATAAATAATCTTCTGTGGCGTTATTTCTTGAAGGTCTCCTACGCAAGTTGCGATGTATTTCTCAATCAAATTTTCGCCAACAATTTCCCAGGTTTTACCCTTTGGACTAGGAAGTTTCACCCGACTTATTAACTTGGAGATAGCGTTATCGGTTGGTCCAACTATCTGACTGCCACGATACTCAACGCCTTCGATAGTGCCACCGAGATAAACCTTATAACCATTATCTACCGCGGGATTATGGCTTGCAGTGACCATGATTCCGCAATCCATTTTCAGTTCATTAACTGCAAAGGCCAATACCGGAGTCGGCAATTCGCGGGGGAGCAGATAAACATCTAGGCCCGCACCGGAGAATATCTCCGCACTTTCTTGGGCGAACTCCAAGGAACCATGTCTAGCATCGCGTCCAATAATCACCTTTGATAGGCCGCGAGCAATCATAAATGCTGCAATTCCAGCTGCTGTGCGTCCAACAACTGCGCGGTTCATTCCAGATGGACCTGGGCGCATTGGCCCGCGAAGCCCCGCGGTTCCAAATTCTAAGAAGCCGTTGAAAGATTTGCGTAATTCCTCTTCGTTCTTTTCGGCTAACCATTTGCTAAGAAGCGCCGCAGTTACTGGATCTGGGTCGCTTGCTATCCAATCCAGAACTTCAAATCGGAGTTGCTCATCAATCACAGCTGCTTTAAAACCTTTGCAAGTAGCTCGCCCATACGTCCAGCGGCGGCCTTTCCAGCCTCCATAACTTCGCTGTGGCTAAGTTTTTCACCAGTGACCCCAGCAGCCGCATTGGTAACAAGAGATATCCCTAAGACTTCTGCGCCAAGGGCGTGCGCAGCAATAGCTTCTGGAACTGTGGACATGCCAACTAAATCTGCGCCAAGGGTTCGCAA
Source organism: Actinomycetes bacterium (assembly GCA_037622205.1). Taxonomy (GTDB): domain Bacteria; phylum Actinomycetota; class Actinomycetes; order Nanopelagicales; family Nanopelagicaceae; genus AAA044-D11. Next base: position 9,273 of record JASJJZ010000031.1, on the reverse strand, counting down.
CATATGAATTTCCGCTGGTGTTTCATATGCCGGACCGCGCCAGTGAACATAGACACCCTCAACTAAGGAGGGATCTTCCTGTTTTACGAGTTCACGAATTCGCTTGCTATAAAGATCAGTTAAATCTACAAAGTCAGCACCGATCAACGGGCTAGTTGCGGTCATCGAAATATGATCGCGAATCAAAACTGGTTGCCCAACTTTATATTCACGATTTATTCCACCACAGGCATTTGTTAGAACAATGACTTTGCAACCTGCTTTAACTGCGGTGCGAGCCCCATGAACTACAGGTTCTAAACCTTTGCCTTCGTATAAATGTGTGCGACCTAAAAATACGAGAGCCTGAATTTTTCCATTCGCACCATCAAGTTCATAAGAGCGAATCATTCCGCCGTGACCAAGAACTGTTGGTGCGGGAAATCCGGGCACATCAGTAACTGGAAATTCATGTGTAGGTGTTCCAAGCGCTTCGGTAGCCGGCATCCAACCTGAACCCATAACAAGTGCAACATCATGCTTAGGCTTGCCGGTTATCTCGGCAATCTTGGAGGCTGCTAATACGGCTGTGCCAAGTGGATCAGAATATAAATCGCTCATGTATTAAACCTACCCGTTGTTGTCGTGATCTTTGGAGCTCATATTTGCCATATGGTGCTTACGGCAGAGAACTTCGTAAACAACTTCTGAATCCGGCGCAGTATCACCTGGAAGAAGTTGGTCGCCTTCTCGAGTCATGCGGCCATCAACAATTCGAGCATTATGCGTTGCGCGTAGTCCACACCAACAGAGCGCCTCGACCTGTAATGGGTTTACGCGATCTGCTAATTCAATAAGTCGCATGGAGCCAGGAAAGAGCGTTGTTCGAAAATCGCTGAGGATTCCAAAGGCAAAAACATCTATATTTAGAATATCCACAATTCGCGCAAGCTGGTCAATCTGGTCGCTCTCATAGAACTGAGCTTCATCAAAGATCAAATAATCCAATTTGCCATTTTTTGCTTGGTGGGCTTGAACGTAGATAAAAATATCCATTTCACTTCCAACTTCGATAGCTGGACTTTGTAGCCCAAGCCTTGAAGAGATAATTCCAGTTCCGGCGCGATCGCGATTAGTGAATACCAAGCCATGTCGTCCGCGGCTTTCGTAGTTATGGGCGGTCTGAAGTGCCAGTGTTGATTTTCCGCTATCCATCGTTCCGCAGTAATAAATTAATTGAGCCATGGTGGCAGTTTGTCATAATTACCGCTCAAAGTTCAGTATGGCGCGAGTTTTATTCTCCGGTGTAATACTTTCCAATTTGGGTCAAGGATTTATCAAGAATTTCTAGACCTAGTTTGGCATCCGCTTTTGAAATATTGCATGGTGGACACAAGTGAATCCGATTGAAGTTTGTAAATGGCATCATGCCATTCACCTTACAGGCTGCGACTAATTCATTCATTGCTGGGCTAGAGCCACCGTATGGTGCAAGCGGTTCGTGAGTTTTGCGATCACTAACTAAATCAATGCCCCAGAAGACACCAGCTCCGCGGATATCACCTATGACTTTATGTTTTTTAGCTAATTCAAGAAGTCCCGGCCCAAATATTTCGGCACCGATAGCAGTCGCATTTTCTAGCATCCGCTCTTCCTTCATTACATCAATTGTTGCAACTGCAGTGGCAGCAGCAAGTGGGTGTCCCATATAGGTAAGCCCGCCAGGGAAAACTTGCTCATCAAAGGTCTTTGATATCTCTTTGCTTATGACAACGCCACCAAGTGGCACATATCCAGAGGTGACACCTTTTGCAAAGGTTATTAAGTCAGGAACAACTTTCGATGATTGAAAGGCAAACCATTTTCCGGTGCGACCAAAGCCCGCCATAACTTCATCGGCAATCCAAATGATTTTATATTTATCACAAAGCGCCCGAACACCTTCTAGGTAGCCAGCCGGCGGGACAAGAACTCCGGCGGTTCCGGGAACGGTCTCCAATAAAATTGCACCAATCGTGTTTGGACCTTCGAATATAATTGTCTGCTCTAAGTGCTGCAGGGCGCGTTCACATTCTTCCGCTTCGCTAGTAGCCCAAAATGCTGAACGATAGAGGTAAGGTCCCCAGAAATGCACATGTCCAAATGCAAATTCATTTGGGAATCGTCGTGGATCACCAGTTGCATTTATCGCTGATCCAGTGTTGCCATGATACGAACGGTATGTTGAGAGAACCTTATGTTTGCGAGTATGAATTCTTGCCATTCGGATTGCATTCTCTATGGCATCGGCGCCACCATTAGTAAAGAAAACTTTTGCAAAACTGGATCCGGCGAGTTCAACGACCTTCTCAGCAGCTTGGTTTCGGATATCACTTGCATGCTGCGGCGCGAGAGCGGTCAAAGTCGCTGCTTGTTCTTGAATTGCCGCAACCACTTTTGGGTGCTGGTGACCAATATTTGTGAAAACCAATTGCGAAGAGAAATCTAAATACTCTTTGCCGTCGTGATCCCAAAACCGGGAGCCGGAACTCTTCGCTACCGGAATTGGAGCAATTGCACCTTGGGCGGACCATGAATGAAAAACATAGTTGTGGTCTGCTGCGCTTACTTCGGCATTGCTCTTTGAATCTGTGCTCACCGTTTGCCCCTAGCATTTGGACGAGTTGGACGAGTTGGACATAACTTGCGCCATGTCCGTCGTTGTTGATTGGCGTCATCTTATTGCTCTGGCGTAGATTAACGCTATGACTGACACAAAGATTATTACACATTGGATTAATGGCACATTAGATACCGGAAAAACTGAACGCACTAGCGAGGTTTTTAATCCGGCTACTGGACAAGTTTCGGCGGAGGTGGCGCTAGCGAATGTAGCGACAGTTGATAAGGCAGTAAATGCGGCCACCGAAGCCTTCAATTCATGGCGTCACAGCTCGTTGACAAAGCGCACCCAAGTTTTATTCGCGTTTCGCGAATTAGTTCTCCAAAACAAAGAGAAAATCGCGGCACTAATTACTGCCGAGCACGGAAAAGTTCTTAGCGACGCCTCAGGTGAAGTTACTCGTGGGCTTGAAGTTGTCGAATTTGCTTGTGGTATTCCACATTTACTAAAAGGTGGCTTCTCTGAAGAAGTTTCAACTGGAGTAGATGTTTATTCGATTCGCCAGCCACTTGGCCCGGTGGCGATTATTTCGCCTTTCAATTTTCCAGCAATGGTTCCGATGTGGTTCTTCCCAGTTGCAATTGCCTGCGGAAACACTGTTATTTTAAAACCATCAGAGAAAGATCCAAGTGCAGCGATGTTCCTCGCTCAGCTTTGGAAAGATGCCGGACTTCCAGATGGTGTCTTCAATGTGGTTCATGGTGACAAAGAATCTGTAGATGCGCTTCTTGCACACCCTGGGATCAAATCAGTTTCATTCGTCGGTTCAACTCCAATTGCGAAATATGTTTATGAAACTGGAACCAAGAATGGCAAACGCGTTCAAGCACTTGGTGGCGCAAAAAATCATATGGTTGTACTTCCAGATGCTGACCTCGAACTCGCTGCAGATGCTGCAATAAATGCTGGTTTTGGATCTGCCGGAGAGCGCTGCATGGCAATTTCTGCAATCGTTGCAGTTGAACCAATCGCTAGTGCGCTAGTTGCAAGAATTCACTCTAGAATGGCAAATATTAAAACTGGTGATGGTGCCCAAGGTTCTGACATGGGTCCATTAGTTACAAAGGTTCACCGTGACAAAGTTGCTTCATATATCGAAGCCGGCGAAAAAGCAGGCGCCACACTTGTTGAAGATGGCCGCAAAGTAAAGGTTGATGGCGAAGGCTTCTTCCTTGGACCAACACTTTTCGACAATGTAACTCCAGATATGAGCATTTATAAGGAAGAAATATTCGGACCAGTTCTAAGCGTGCTTCGGGTTAATACTTATGATGAAGCCTTAGCGCTTGTAAACAGCCATCCATATGGAAACGGAACTGCTATTTTCACCAATGATGGTGGCGCAGCCCGTCGATTCCAGAATGAAGTTGAAGTTGGAATGGTCGGCATAAACGTTCCAATTCCAGTTCCAATGGCTTACTTCTCATTCGGTGGTTGGAAGAACTCTTTATTCGGCGATACACATGCACACGGAACTGAAGGCGTTCACTTCTTTACGCGCGGCAAAGTTGTTACAAGTCGCTGGTTAGATCCAAGCCATGGTGGAATCAACTTAGGTTTCCCACAGAACAGCTAATTAGTTGAAGTTGTAGAATGCCAAGAACGCTGCAATTGAAAGCATGATTACAGCAATAATTGAATCGAGTATTTTCCAAAAAATTGGCTGTGACATAAACCTAGAAGCGGATTTAGCGCCGAAACCAATTGCGGTGAACCAGATAAAACTTGCCAGTATTGCTCCAAGAACAAAGAACCATTTATCGGACCCAAATTGACTTGAGATGCTCCCAAGCAAAATCACGGTGTCCAGATAAACATGTGGATTTAAGAAGGTTAGTGCCAATACCGTCAGGATTACGCTTTTACGATTTGCAGACGCTTCACCGGAAGAATCAAGAAACTCTTGGTTAAAGATCAACCTCGCAGATTTAATTGCAAACCACAAAAGATAACTGACACCAAACCAACGCACGATTTCCAAAATACTGCTGTTAGATTTGATGAGCGCTCCAAGCCCACTGGCACCAAGTGCAATCAGGAGAGCGTCGGAGAATGCGCAAATCAAAACCGTAAGTCCCACAAATTTCTTAGTTAGCCCCTGCCGAATAACGAAGGCATTTTGGGCTCCAATGGCGATGATCAGGGAGAGCCCAGTAAGAAAACCAGGAACGATTGCAAACATTCCCTGATATTACTTGGTCATTGAAGGGCAGTTTTGGCGAACAGGGCAAAACTCAAATAGTTTTATTGGTTAAATGAGTGATGCAATTATTTTGTGAGCGCTCGAAGCCCAGCAATCGCATATTTTTGCGCATAGCTAATTTCCAGTGCCGCATCATTTCCAGACTCAATACGAACCGAAGCCGCGTCAATGGTGTTCTGAATGTAAGCAAGTCCTAACTTCACGTCCGGTAAACCAATCTCGCCTAATGGCCTGATAATCGTTCCCATTAATTCACGGTGACCTTGAGCGATATCAGACTTGCGGTAATTAGGAGTCGTCACTGTATTTAAACTCTTTACCAGCAAATGTCGGCCATCGACAACATATTGCAGTGCTTCCTCAATCCAAAGGCTGATGTGTTCAAAGGGATCCTCAACGTTACCTACAGCTTTTAGTAGCCGTTTGTTGTAGTAAGACATTTCTTCCATGACGAGATCTGCAATTAAATCTGCCGATGATGCGAAGTATTCATAAATCGACGAACGCGCTAATCCAGCTCGCTTTGCAACAGCCGAAACTGTTACCGAATCAACGCCACCTTCCATTGCCAAACTCAGAGCCGCATCCATTAACTGGCGCTGGCGCATCTGGCGTTGCTCACGAATAGTGGCTTCTTGAATCTTGGGAGACATGAGCTAATAATACTTTCGAATTGGGAATTTCTCTCTATTTACTCCCCAATCATCATATTCTGGGTGAATTCACATCTTTGCTAAAGGCCCAGAGATCATATGCATCTAAATCTAAATGAAAGCCGTGCATTTTCAAGACTGTTGCAATTTGCCCCTTATGTTCGGCGGTGTGGGCTACAGCTTGCGACAAAATCGTGGAACGGAGCGCCTTCGCGGGACCTCTCTCATTTTTGTAGAGTATTTCGCAATCATCCAATTTTGAAGTTTCAATTAGTAACTGATCTAGCTTTGATAAATGTTTAGCCGAATCTATCAGGTGGTGAGAACTAATAATTAGTGGTGGATCGAGTCGAGTTTCACCAGTTAGAACATGTTTGAGGAACTCGGCAGTGCTTATAAAGTGGGTGAGTAGTTTCCCAATCGACCACTCATTTTCGGCGGCAGCGAGAGCATATACATCTTCAGGATATTGATTGAAATGTTTGAAGATTTGCTGATTCGACCAGGCCATATGTTCTAAAGATGTCGTAATCAAAATCATGGATCGAGCCTACTTTAGTAAGAGCCCTGGGTTTACTCCGAGTCCCATCGATGCGTCGAGAACCGCGCCATGAAGTAACTTTCCAGCATCTGTAGTAAGAAAATACCCAAGTTCAGCAATCTCTCGGGGATCTATCAAACGAAATTTCGGAAGCGATGCAATCACTTGTGCTTGTTGTTCTTCATTCAAATGATTCAATGTACTCGCTTGGAACATCGGTGTATTTGTTGCACCGGGACAGATAGTAAAAACATCGACTCCGGTTTGTGCTAAGTCAGCACCCAAAGTCCTGCCTAGAAATGCAATGGCTGCTTTGCTCATGCCATCGGCATAGTTGAAACCTGGGAATTGCGTAATGCCACCGCCAACAGAGGAGAGCAAAATAATTTTTCCAGATCCTCTTTCAAGCATCTTTGGAAGCAGAAGATTATTTAGCCAGAGAGTGCCAATGGCATTTACTTTTATTAGCGCCTCTGCCTGGCCGTGTGGGGTCTTGGAAACTTTCTCGACCGTTTTTGAACCGAGACCAGCGTTATGGATGAGAACATCAGGAACTGCAGGGAGGATGGCGGCAAGTGCTTCAACCGATGTGTAATCAGCAAGATCTAAGTTAAAGCCCATTACCGGGGTTTGGGTATATGACTTAGAAACTTCAGTCGGCTTCTCAGTGTCACTAAAGTATGTGAACCAAACCTCAAAACCATTTTTAGCAAAAACGTCTACGAATTCACGACCGATACCGCTGGTGCCTCCGGTTATTAATACTTTCTTAGCCATCCAGTCCTACTTTCTCAGAGTGAAGTAATAAGTGCTCTCTTAACGTGGTAGCGCTCAGGATATTAGTCGAAAAGAACCAAATTTAGAGCAAGTTCAGAGATTTTATTCAAAAAATTTAGCCATCACTTAACTATTTTTTGCTTGAACAAAACTTCATCCACCCCAATCCGGTTCGCCTTAAATGAGTTAACAGGAGAGTCACTTGGGTATCCGATAGCTAATCCACAAAGTAGACGGTAATCCTTTGAGATCTCAAATCCTTTTCTCACTACGTCATCCCAGATATTTACTGCACCTTGTGCGCATGTGCCCAATCCGTGGCCGTGTGCAGATAACATTAAATTTTCCATCATTAGACCCGCATCTGAGGCAGCATATACATGAAGACTTTTATGAATGTATATAAACATTTCTACCGGTGCTCCAAAAAATGAATAGTTTTTTCCCCATTGCTTATCTCTAGCATCGCGGTCACCTCTTTTAACACCGAACAATTCATAGAGTTCTTTACCAACGCGTTGCGCTCTAGGCCTCAACTCTGCGACATACGGTTTTACTATGGTTCGATTGCTAGTTGGCAGTCCGTAACGTGAATAGATAAGTCGCAATTTGTTTTTCAAGCCTTTGCGCATAATTCTTGAAAGAACACTCCAGCGAGAAAGAAATTCACCGCTGATGCGATCCCGGACTTCACCAGTTGCAACCGCAATTTTAAAAGGTCTGGTGTTTGACCAGCTAGGTGCGGTCAGGGCATCAGTCAAGATTTGATTGAGTATCTCTTGCGGAATTGGAGTTGGAAGAAAATCACGGGTCGATCTGCGGGATTCTAGGAATTCCGAGACCCAGGCAGAGTCACGATCGTTTCGGTTTGAACCCACCTGGAAATCCTACAACAGCGCTGTTTTGAGAGAACGTAATCGCAAAGGGACTTTTGGCAGGAATCGGCTCTACCGTTTCCGTTCGCGGTCGCGAATATAGGCTTCGCCAGGAAATTGAATTCGAGGGTCTTGCTTATAGAATTCGAGGGTGTTAGCTAATCTTGATGGGACGCCATTTAGACCCTTTGCTCACCTAAAACTTAAGTCTAAAAGTCCTTCGGATAATCGGGCAAGACAGATTGCAAAAGTGTTAGTTGCATCTGTTGCTGTGGGTTCGACAATTTTCTTAGTACCTAGTGCATCGGCTAATACGGTGACGTATAACTCAGGGCGGTGCGCAGCATCGATAACTTCGACCGGAACAATATCCTCAACTTCTGTCGAGATAGCAATGGTGAGTGTCTCATCGAAAGATTATTGCGTAGTTACATTTAAAGATGTTACAAGTTACCAAGCAAGCCTCTCGGGTAGTGTGACGATAGCGTCAATTGAGTATCTAGTTGTTGGTGGCGGTGGTGGTGGAAATTCTGGCGGTGGCGGTGCTGGTGGTGTTTTACAAGGATCGATGTTGAGTAATGGCGAACTTTCTATATCAGTCGGTGATGGTGGTAGTGGTGGATTTGGAGGCGCTGGAGTTGTCGTTCCAGTTGGCACCAACGGTAGCAATTCAACTTTGAGCGATGGCTCTGTTACAAAAACTGCGTTGGGTGGCGGCGCAGGAGGATATAAAAATTCCACAATTTATAAGGGGCAAAATGGCGGATCTGGAGGAGGTGCTGGTTACGATTCCGGAGCCGCCGAAGGTTCTGGAACGGCTGGTCAAGGAAATAATGGTGGCGCAACTTGTCCAACTGGATATTGCGCGGGCGGCGGAGGTGGCGGTGCTGGCGCAGTAGGGGCCATTGGTTACTTCACAGCCAATGCAGGTATTGGTGGAAATGGTGGCGCAGGAGCAGAGTCTTTGATTACGGGTACCTCGCAATATTTTGGCGGCGGCGGCGGCGGCGGAGTAAATAGCAATACAAATCTATGGTTCGGCATTTCAACGACAGACAGAACAGCTTCTACTAACCAGATTTCAAATAGATATGTTTACATTTATGGTGGCGGAGCAAGTGGAATCGGCGGCGGTGGGCGCGGCAGCTCTTATGGATATACAAGCGGTACTCGAGGGGCCAATGCCAATGCAACATCAGGAACCACAAATACCGGTGGTGGCGGCGGCGGAACAGATCCAGAAGACATAGGTGCCGGATCAGGTGGATCAGGCGTTGTGATTGTTAGGTATGAAACTGATGCCACCAGTCCAACGCTCTCTGCAACATCATTTACCGTTAATGAGAATCTAATTGCTCCGTACACGGCTGCAACTATTACGCTCTCTGAGTCCTCAACTATTTCAACAGTATCTGGCGCAGATAGCGCGAGCTTCACCTTACTTTTCCCCGACTCAACTACAGTCGTAATTAACTTCAATGCACCACCTGATTTTGAAATCCCGATTGCTAGCGGCGGTGGTAATGACTATCAGATTAGTTTTATCGCAACAGATCTTGCTGGCAATGGGACAAGTGCACAGC
>JASJJZ010000030.1:0-43719 GCA_037622205.1 Actinomycetes bacterium | reverse complement strand
GTAACTGCAGCGATTGATGAACCCTGATTTCTTACGCGAAACAGTTGTTCAAATGAAATTACAATTGCTCCTAGTGCAATGACTAATTGCAAACGAGCCCGCCAGGCTTGCTTAACAAATGCTTCTATGAGGACGCCGATTAACGCAGCTCCGAGAATGATTAGGATCGGCGCCAGAAGTGCATAATCTAATTTAGGTGCGGTCAACATTTACTTCGCCACCTTTGCTACTGGATCGCTTACTCCGGCGTTAATCATTATTGTCTGAGTGGTGGGGTTGATAACTTCTAGCGCTGGTTTTGGATAGAACCCAAGAAAAACTAAAACTGCGATTACCGGCGCAATGGCAATTTTTTCCCGAAGATTTAGGTCCGAAATTCCAGCACTAGATGCTGGTGTTTCACCGTGAATTGCGCGTTGAACCGCAAGTAGAACATAAAGCGCGGCCAGAATAATTCCTAGAGTTCCAAGAATTGCTGCAACGGGATACTTGGCATATGAACCGAGGAGAACTAAGAATTCACTTACAAAGCTTGATAGTCCTGGAAGTGCTAGCGCAGACATACCGGCTAAGAAGAAGGACCAAGCTAAAACCGGAGCCACGCGTTGCAAGCCACCGAAGTCTGCAATCTGGGATGAGCCGCGACGTTTAATCATCCAACCTGCAGTTAGGAAGAGCGCAGCTGTCGAAAATCCATGATTTACCATATAGAAAATCGCGCCGGTTAAACTTTGAGATGTCAGTGCAAATATTCCAAGTGTTATAAAACCAAAGTGCGAAATTGATGTAAATGCGATTAGTGAATTAATATCTTTCTGTCCAATTGCCAAAAATGCTCCATAGAGAATTGAAATTACAGCCAGCGTAATAATTGCCGGCGTGAAAGTCCTTGTTGCATCTGGGAAGAAGCTCATGCAGAAACGGATCATTCCGTAAGTTCCAACTTTATCTAGAACGCCAAGGAGAAGAGTTGAAGTTCCGGCTGTTGCAGATTTAGCCGCTGTTGGTAGCCAGGTATGAAATGGCCAGAGTGGAGCTTTAATTGCAAAGGCAATAAAGAAACCTAGGAATAACCAATTCTGAGTAGCTGAATCAATTGTTAGCTCTGAAAGCCTGGTTATGTCGAAAGTAGCGCCACCTTGATTAGTAGAAATAATGTAAAGACCAATTACGGCAGCAAGCATAAGAAGTCCGCCGAAGAGGCTGTAGAGCAAGAACTTCATTGCTGCAGCAGCGCGCTCACCGGAGCCATAGCCACCAATTAGGAAGTAAACCGGCAGGAGCATCGCTTCAAAAATCACATAGAAGAGGAATACATCGGTGGCAGCGAAGACGCCGATCATCATAGTTTCGAGAATCAATAGCAGGATGTAGAAAACTTTTACGTTCCAGCGACCATTCTCGGATTCATTCCAGCCGGCGAGAAAGACAATTGGAACCAAGATCGTTGTCATCAAAATAAGCACAAGGGCCATGCCATCGATACCAACAGCATAATTAATATTGAATGCTGAAATCCAAGTGCGAACCTCAGTAAATTGCAACGCGCTATTGTCGCGATCAAAACTTAAAGCCATTACGACTGAAGCCAGGGTTACTAATAAGGAGAAACCAAGTGCAACTTGCTTAACTAGTTTGGCGTTGCTGGCTGGCAAAGCTCCGATAACCAAAGCCCCAAATAGCGGGAGTAGTTGAAGTGATGTCAAAATACTCATAGCGTCACCATCCAAACTGCAGTAACTAAAGCGAGAACTCCTAGAACCATAATTAAGGCATAGCTTCGAACATATCCATTTTGAATATTTCTAATAGCTGAGGCAGACACTTGAAGTATCCAACCAACCATCCGAACTAGGCCATCGATAACTTTGTAATCGGTATTAACAAGGCCGGCAGTCAACTTCTGACCAGGACGCATAAATACCGCCTCATTAAATGAATCTTGGTAAAGATCTTTACGAGCGGCTTTAGTAAATCTAGAAACGCTTTCAGGTGCAACAACCGGAACACTTCGATACTTCAGAATTGCAAAAGCAACACCGATCGCAACCACGACGAGGGCCATTGCTGAAACAACTAGTGGTGGCAAGAACTCTTCAGCATGATGTTCATGATTTTCATTTACAACGGGTTGGAGCCAATTAACAAGCGCACTGCCCGAATTAAGTAGGAATCCTGACGTAACCGATCCAACGGCCAAAACTGCCATTGGTGCCCACATCAAGAATGGTGATTCATGTGGATGTGCATTCTCATCCCAGCGCTTTGTTCCAGTGAAAGTTAAAACCATTACGCGAGTCATATAGAAAGCGGTGATTGCAGCACCGAAGAGAGTGGCGCCACCTAGAAGAACTCCCTCAACTCCCCCAGCATTAAAGGCGGTTTCAATAATTTTATCTTTGGAATAGAAGCCAGCGAATGGTGGAACGCCAAGAATTGCTAAATAACCAAGTCCAAATGTTGCTGCTGTGATCGGCATAACTTTTCCAAGAGCGCCATAACGTCTCATATTTACTTCATCGTTCATGCCATGCATAACCGAACCGGCACCAAGGAACATTCCGGCTTTAAAGAAACCGTGGGTTATCAAGTGCATGATTGCAAATGCATAACCAACTGGGCCAAGTCCGGTAGCAAGAATCATGTAACCTATTTGCGACATTGTTGAAGCAGCAAGCGCCTTCTTAATATCGTCTTTTGCAGTTCCGATAATTGCGCCAAATAAAAGCGTTACTGCGCCAACAATGACGACCATCAATTGTGCCGTCGGTGAAGCATCAAATATGAAGTTAGAGCGAGTTATTAAATAGACGCCTGCGGTAACCATGGTCGCAGCGTGGATGAGTGCAGAAACGGGAGTAGGCCCCGCCATCGCATCGCCAAGCCATGATTGCAGTGGGAACTGCGCAGACTTACCTGCTGCGGCTAGCAGAAGCATTGCTCCGATTGCAGTTAGCGCACCGGCTGATGCACCAGATGCACCTTCCTTTACTCCGGCAAAAGTGACCGTTCCGAATTGCGTAAATGCAATCATGATTGCAAGTGAAAGACCAACATCGCCAACACGGTTGGCAACAAAGGCTTTCTTTGCGGCTGTTGCATATGCAGGTTTTTGATTCCAGAAACCAATCAATAGGTAGGAAGCAAGACCTACGCCTTCCCAGCCTACGTAGAGATTGAGATAAGAATCTCCCAATACAAGAAGCAGCATTGCTGCGATAAACAAATTTAAGTAGGCAAAGAATCGGCGGCGATCACGATCATGGGACATGTAGGCAATGGAATAGATATGTATCAGCGTTCCGACGCCAGAGATAAGGAGGACAAAGCAGATCGAAAGCTGGTCTAGAAGCAGCGAGGCATCAACCTGGAATGTGCCAACTGAGATCCATTCAAATAATTTTTGGGTAGCAGCACGTGCTTCACCATCGCGACCCTGCATTGCAAAGAATTCAATGACACCAATAACAAATACCGAAGCTGAAACTAAAGTTGCAAAGATGTGTCCCCATTTATCAGCGATACGACCTAACAGCAGTAACAGGCCAGCACTAAATAGTGGAAGGGCGATTAAATAAACCAAATTTGTGCTCGTAGTCATTAGCGCTTCAACAAACTAGCATCATCAACAGATGTTGACCGACGGGAGCGATAAATCGTAACGATAATCGCGAGACCAACTACAACTTCACAGGCCGCAACAACCATTGTGAAAAATGATGCAACTTGACCAGAAAGATTTCCATGAACTCTAGAGAATGTAACAAAAGCTAAGTTTGCGGCATTTAACATCAATTCAACACACATGAATACCACAATGGCATTTCTGCGAACTACTACCCCGATTGCGCCGATTGTAAATAGCAGAGCAGATAAATAAATATAATTTGCGATATCCATTTAATCCTCCTCCACTTCTTTAACTTCAAGTTCAAAAGGTTTTGAAGACAACATGTCGCCTCTGGCATCCAGCGTTGCTGAAATCGAAGTAGGAGCTGGTGAGCCGTCAGGCAGCAACGCAGGAACATCGACCGCATTGTGGAGTGCATAAACTCCGGAACCTGGAAGTCCTGCAGCAGTTGCAATTGAGGCGCCACGGAATCTGGCTATTGATTGATCGCGCTGGGCAGTTCGTGATTTAGATGAGGTGCTGTGAGCAAGAACCATTGCACCTAGAGCTGCTGTGATTAAAAGTGCGGAAACAACTTCAAAAGCCCAGACATAATTAGTGAACAATTCCTGGGCGATTCCTTGGACATTTCCATTAGAGTTTGCATCTTGTAATCCGATGGCTTCAACACCAAGATTTGCCCGACCTAACAAGGATAGAAGAAGGCCACCTAGTCCAAGTGCCGCGATAATTGCCACTGGTCTTTGGCCACGAATACTTTCCACTAACGAGTCCGAAGAATCCACACCAACTAACATAAGAATAAATAGGAATAACATCATTACCGCACCGGTATAAACAATTATCTGAACAATGCCGAGAAATAGAGCATCTTGAGCAATGTAAAAAATTGCCAGGGTGATCATGACCCAAGCCAAAAGAAGCGCAGAATGCACCGCCTTCTTTACGAGAAGCATTCCAAGCGCTGCAGCAACTGCAAGTGGCGCAAGAATCCAGAACATAATTGCTTCTGGCGCAAGAGTTCTGCCTACTTCAAGAGCGAGGCTATCCATTCGATTCGCCTTTAATCTCACCACGGTAATAATCAATATGAGTTGTTCCTGGAGCCATTGGGTGCGGTGGTAGCAACGCTCCAGATTTCAGCGGTGCTAATAAATCTTCTTTTTCGAAGATTAACTTAGCGCGAGTATCGTCAGCTAGTTCGTATTCATTTGTCATCGTAAGTGCTCGAGTAGGGCAAGCTTCAATGCAAAGTCCGCAGAAAACACAACGTAAATAATTTATTTGATAAACCTTGCCATAGCGCTCTCCTGGTGAGAATCTTGCCTCATCAGTATTCGTCTCGCCTTCGACAAGAATCGCATCTGCTGGACATGCCCAAGCACAGAGCTCGCATCCAATACATTTTTCCAGTCCATCGTCATAGCGATTTAGCTGGTGGCGACCGTGAAAACGTTCGGCGGTTGGTTCTTTAACCTCAGGATATTGAACAGTATTAACTTTTTTAAACATTGTAATAAAAGTTACCCAGAAGCCCTGAAGTTGCTTAGCAAAGCTCTTTGCCTCTTGGTTCTCAATCGGAGTATTTGCCTTAGCTGCAGCAGTTAAACCGAGATCATTTGAGCGCGGAGTTAATGAGTTATCCATTTAGTTGCTCCGTTCTATGCCTAGTGATTTTTCCTGGGATTACAGGAACTGGAAAACTTGGTTCCGAAATTTCGCCGATTGCATCTTCACGGGCCCGACGCTTCTTTGAAGATTCAAAGAGACTTGAACCGGCAAGAACCAGAAGAACTATTCCGAAGCTAAATCCAATCAATACTGCACGTGGAGCACCTTGTTGTGAAAGAACTCGCAAGGTAGCAACAATTAATATCCAGAATAATGAGAATGGAATTAGAACTTTCCAACCAAATTTCATGAATTGGTCATAGCGAAGTCTAGGAAGAGTTCCACGTAGCCAGACAAAGATGAAGAAGAAGAAGATAACTTTAGATAGGAACCAAATAACTGTGAACCAACCACCAAGCCAATTTTCGGTAAAACCAAGACCAGGTAGCGCGTGATATCCGCCAAGAAAGAGAGTTGTAGCAAGTGCGGAAACTGCAACAATATTTACATATTCTGCTAAGAAGAAGAGGGCAAATTTCAGTGATGAGTATTCGGTGTGAAAACCTCCAACGAGTTCGCCTTCGGCTTCTGCTAAATCAAATGGGGCACGATTTGTTTCACCAACCATAGAAATCGCGAAAATTACAAATGATGGGAATAAAGTAACGCAGAACCACCACTGATTTTGGGCAGAGACTATTTCTGCTGTTGACATCGATCCCGCATAAATAAATACCGCAACTAATGAAAGCCCCATAGCAATTTCATATGAAATAACTTGGGCGCTTGAACGAAGGCCACCAAGTAGTGGGTAGGTAGAACCCGATGACCAACCCGCTAAGACAATTCCGTAGACACCAATTGAGGCAATTGCAAAAACATAGAGAACGCCAACTGGGATATCCGTTAGTTGCATTACGGTTTTATGGCCAAAGAGAGTTACATTTCCAGATAGTGGAATAACCGCAAAAGACATAAAGCACGTTGTAGCGCTAATGATTGGCGCCAATACGAAGACTATGCGATCTGCAGCTTTTGGAATCAAGTCTTCTTTGAGGGCAAGTTTTACGCCATCGGCTAAGGACTGAATTAATCCAAATGGGCCAACCCGGTTGGGTCCTAGTCGTTGTTGCATCCGGGCAACAATTCGACGTTCTCCCCAAACTGACATAAGAGTAGCCAGCACACAGACAACAAAGATAAGCAGCCCTTTAACAAGAATTATCCAGCCTGGATCAGTAGCAATTATTTGAGCATTAGTCATGCTTTTACCACCGTTACTTGGCCACTTACGAATCCCAGATTTGCAATTACTTGAGAGTCAATTGAATTACGAGGAACCCAAATTTGCTCATCAGACATTTCACTAACTTCGACTGGAAGTTTAAGCGAACCTAGATCAGATGAAATCAAAATTACTTCACCGTCGCTAACCCTAAGTTTCTCTGCTCTTGCCTTTGAAATCCGGGCACTGGCTTTACGTGCAGTACCGGCTAAGTTTGCTTCGCCATCCTGCAACGTTCCTAGATCTAACAGCAGACGCCAGGATGTTAAATTCATTTTTCCTTCTGTAATAACAGATTTGGTCTCAGAAGTTTCTTCGAAGGTAATTTCCTTACCATCCCAATTACCCAGCGCGGCAATTTCACGTGCAGTAGCAGCAACTGTTGGGAGATTTATGGGTGTTCCCATTTCATCGGCAAGCATCGAAAGAATTCGAACATCGCTCCTTGAAAGTGAATCTTCCACTGCTTTATTAAAGCTTCGTGTACTGCCTTGCCAATCTTGGAATGAACCACTCTTTTCGATTACCGCAGCGACCGGGAGAACTACATCCGCAACCGCTGTTACGGAGCTATGGGTAATTTCAAGTGACACTACAAAGGAATTCAGTAACTGTGAAAGTGCATTACTTGAGATATCTAGTGGATCTACCCCGCCAATTACAACAGCATCAAGATTGTTGACAATTAACGCATGTAAAATTTCTGAAGTTGAACGGCCAGTATTAGTTGGAAGCGAATCAACTGACCACGCGGCTGCAACATCTACCCGGGCACTTGCATCTGAAACTGGTCGGCCACCAGGTAGAAGAGTTGAGATTGCGCCGGAGGCAAGTGCACCGCGTTCGCCCGCACGGCGTGGAATCCAAGCTAGCTTGGCTCCTGATTTCTCTACCAAATTTACAACGTTGGTAAGTGCGCCAACTTTTTCAGCAAGACGTTCACCAACCAAGATGACGCTCTTAGAGGTTAAACCAGAGATTTCGTTGATATCTGAAATCAGATTTGCCTTTAACTTAATAGAACCTCGGCTCGCAACTGGCGCATCGCTAATAACTCTTAAGTCACGCTTTCGTAATTGCTTGTAGATCCGCAGAAACACTATTGGAGATTCCTCTTCTGGTTCAAAACCGAGCAACACAACTTGATCCGCTTTATCAATATCTTTATAAGTTGTTTTCAATCCAAGTGCAATACTGCTTAAGAAAGAAGTTTCCTCATCGGAATGTGGGCGAGAGCGAAAGTCAATGTCATTTGTTCCGAGTGCAACTCTTGCAAACTTGCTATAGCCATAGGCATCTTCAACTGTTGCCCGGCCACCAACTAATACTCCGGCCTGCTTACCTTTCAGACCACTTGCAGCAAAAGCGATTGCTTCTGGCCACGATGCTTCATGAAGTTCGCCATCTTCTCCGCGAATCATTGGCGAAGTTACGCGCTCTCTACTTGTTAAATACTTAAAAGCCCAGCGGCCTTTATCGCAATTCCACTCTTCATTAACTGAAGAATCATCTCCGGCAAGGCGACGAAGCGTCTTGCCACGTCGAATATCGGTGCGCATTGCACAACCTGAAGCGCAATGTTCGCAGGCAGAATCAACTGAGACTAAATCAAATGGGCGGGCCCGGAATCGATATGAAGTTCCAGTTAGCGCACCAACTGGACAGATCTGAACAGTGTTTCCGGAGTAGTAAGACTCAAAGGGATCCTCTTCATAAATGCCAACTTGTTGTAAGGCGCCACGTTCATTTAGCGTAATAAATGGATCGCCCGCAATCTGTTCAGAGAAGCGAGTGCAGCGGGCGCAGAGAACACAACGTTCGCGATCGAGTAATACTTGAGAAGAGATTGCAATTGGTTTTTCAAAGGTCCGCTTGACACCTTCGAAGCGAGATTCTGGACGGCCAGTGCTCATTGCTTGGTTCTGTAATGGACACTCACCACCTTTATCGCAGACCGGGCAATCAAGTGGATGGTTAATTAGTAGAAACTCCATGATTCCGGCTTGAGCTTTCTCGGCAACGGGCGAAGTTAGTTGGGTTTTTACAATCATATTATTTTCAACTGGAATTGTGCATGAAGCTTGTGGTTTGGGAAATGCCCTGCCATTGATTTCAATATCGACTAAACATTGGCGACAAGCACCTTCTGGTTCTAGTAATGGATGATCACAGAAACGCGGAATTTGAATTCCTAATTTTTCAGCGGCGCGAATTACTAAAGTTCCCTTTGGAACGGTTACTTCAAAGCCATCAATAACAACAGTGATCATTTCAACTGCCACTTGAGTTTCGAGCAGTGCTTGTTCAGGCGTCATTTATGCACCAACTGTCTTGAATAGCGTCGACGCAATTGGATCAAATGGACAACCACCGTTGCGTTGATGCGCTAAATATTCATCACGGAAATATTTAAGTGAAGAGATAATTGGCGCAACGGCGCCATCGGCAAGAGCGCAGAATGAACGGCCCGCGATGTTGTCGCAGAGATCAAGAAGTTTTGCTAAGTCAGCTTCGCTTCCCTTGCCATCTTCCAGGTCTTGAAGCATTTGGACTAGCCACCAAGTTCCTTCACGACAGGGCGTGCACTTTCCACAAGATTCATGTTTATAGAATTCAGTCCAACGGAGCGTTGCTCTAAGGACGCAAGTGGTTTCATCGAAAATTTGAAGTGCTTTTGTTCCAAGCATCGATCCGGCAGCAGATACGCCTTCATAATCGAGCGGGGTATCTAAATGTTCGTCGGTAAACATTGGAGTTGATGATCCACCAGGAGTCCAGAACTTAAGTTTGTGACCAGTGCGAACTCCACCTGCAAGTTCGAGTAATTCGCGAAGCGTGATTCCAAGAGGTGCTTCAAATTGTCCTGGATTATTTACATGGCCGGAAAGTGAGTAAAGCGTAAAGCCTTTGCTCTTCTCAGTTCCCATTGCCTGGAACCATTCGATTCCATTATTAATAATTGCTGGAACTGATGCGATGGATTCCACATTGTTAACAACTGTTGGTTTCGCATATAAACCTGCGATAGCTGGAAATGGTGGCCGAAGTCTTGGTTGACCACGGAAGCCTTCAAGCGAATCAAGTAGCGCTGTTTCTTCACCGCAGATATATGCGCCGGCGCCGGCATGCAATGTGAGTTCTAAATCAAAGCCTTTGCCACCAATATTTTTACCCAACAAACCCGCTTTATATGCATCTTCGATTGCTTGTTGCACGCGACGATAAACATGAACAACTTCACCACGGAGATAAATAAATGCATGGTTCGCTCGGATTGCATATGAACCAATAATTATTCCTTCAATCAAAACATGTGGGTTTGCAAGAAGTAGCGGCATGTCTTTGCAAGTTCCTGGTTCTGATTCATCAGCATTAACAACTAAATAGTGTTCTTTGTTATCGCCTTGTGGGATAAATCCCCACTTGCTTCCAGTTGGGAATCCTGCACCACCGCGACCACGCAAACCAGAATCTTTAATCATGGAAATTACAGCATCAGGCTCCATAGTTAAGGCTTTTGCTACAGCGTTATAGCCACCATTGCGCTTATAGCCTTCAATTGTGAATGAATCTGCTTCATCCCAATTCGCTGAAAGCACTGGCGTTAATTTGCTCATTTATTTTCCACCTTTAGCAATTTTAAGTCCCAGCAAAGTAGCAGCGCCGGCAGATACACCTTCATTTGCCAGGCCATCGCTTAATCCGGCAAGAACTTCTGAATTTTGCTTCCAAGTTCGAAGCGTCTTTGGTCCGCGGGTTGGTGCAGGTGGATTTCCGGCACGAGCACCATCGACTAGATCTTTAACACTCTGGGGTGTTTGGTTATCATAAAATTCCCAATTGACCATAACAACCGGTGCATAGTCGCATGCTGCATTACATTCAATTCTTTCAATCGAGACTTTGCCATCTGAAGTTGTTTCGTGATTCTTAATACCAAGATGGTTTTCTAGAGATTCATAAATTACATCTCCGCCCATAACCGCGCACAAGGTATTAATACAAACGCCTACGTGATATTCCCCAGCAGGTTTGGTTCGATATTGGGTATAAAAGGATGATACGGCAGTTACTTCGGCGGTAGAAATTTCCAACAGCTCGGCAATTTTTTCAATGCCACGTGGAGTTACATATCCATCAAGAGCTTGCACATAATGAAGGAGTGGCATCACTGCAGAACGTGACCTTGGGTATCTAGCAATTATTGAATCCATTATTTCTAATTCTTTACTTGTGAATTCCATTATCGATCAACGCCTCCCATAACTGGATCGATTGATGCGACTGCGCCAATAACATCGGCGATCATTCCACCTTCAGCCATTGCAGAAGTGGCTTGAAGATTATTGAAAGATGGTTCGCGGAAATGAACTCGATAAGGCCTGGTTCCTCCATCAGAAACTAAGTGCACTCCAGTCTCACCACGTGGTGATTCAACTGCTGCATAAACTTGACCAGCAGGAACTCGGAAACCTTCGGTTACTAACTTAAAGTGGTGAATCAGCGATTCCATCGAGGTTCCCATAATTTCGCGAATATATTCAAGTGAATTACCGATTCCATCACTTCCAACTGAGAGTTGTGATGGCCAAGCAATTTTCTTATCAGCGACCATTACTGGCTGGCCTTCAGACTTCTCTAACTTGTCACATGCCTGTTCAATAATTCGAAGTGATTGTTCGAGTTCTTGCATACGAATTAAGAATCTTCCGTAGACATCACAGGTATCTGTTGTTACAACATCAAATTCATAATTTTCATAACCGCAATATGGATCAGTCTTACGCAAATCCCATGGCATTCCAGCAGAACGAAGAACTGGACCGGTAATTCCAAGAGTTATGCAACCAGCAAGATCTAAATAACCAATGCCCTTAGTTCGCATCATCCAGATGGTATTTCCAACTAATAATTTCTCATTATCTTTAAAGTTGTGACGCAATTCTTTTACGGTTTCTCGAATCTTTGCTACTGCACCTTTAGGCAAGTCTTGTGCAACACCACCGGGACGGACATATGCCATATTCATACGAAGGCCAGAGACCATTTCAAATACATCTAGAACCTTCTCGCGTTCACGGAAGGCAAAGATCATTGGTGAAAGTGCGCCAAGTTCAAGTGCACCAGTGCCAAGCGCAACCATGTGTGATGAGATTCGATTTAACTCCATCATCAGAACGCGGATTTCACTAGCCCGCTCAGGAATGTCATTTGTGATTCCTAGAAGTTTTTCTACTCCTAGACAGTATGCCGTTTCATTAAAGATTGGCGCTAAATAATCCATTCGAGTTACGAAAGTGACGCCTTGTGTCCAAGTGCGATATTCGGTGTTCTTTTCGATGCCAGTATGCAGATAACCAATTCCAGCACGAGCTTCGGTAATTGTTTCGCCCTCAAGCTCGAGAACTAAACGAAGAACTCCGTGAGTTGATGGATGTTGAGGCCCCATATTTACTACGACGCGCTCTTCTTTTGTTTGGCCAATTTCAGTTACGAGCGAATCCCAGTCGCCACCAGTAACTGAATAAACGCGACCTTCTGTTGTATCGGTCGCCGATGCGTATGCGTCGTGGGTTGTCATCGGTAAGACCTACGTTCAGATGGTGCAGGAACAGTTGCGCCTTTATATTCAATTGGAATTCCGCCAAGTGGATAATCTTTGCGTTGCGGATGGCCTGGCCAATCATCTGGCATCAAGATTCGGGTTAAGCCAGGATGGCCATCAAAGATAATTCCAAACATGTCCCAAGTTTCCCGTTCATGCCAATTATTTCCAGCCCAAACTTCAACTAGAGAAGGTAGGTGTGGATCAGAATCAGGAACGCTAACTTCTAATCTAATTCGGCGATTATGTGTCATTGAAAGTAATGGATAAACCGCATGTAATTCGCGATCCTTATCTTCTGGGTAATGCACGCCATTTACGCCAAGGCAGACTTCAAATCTTAGCGACTGGGTATCACGCAACTTCATAGCAGTTTCAAATAATTTTTCTCGTTTAACGTGAAGAGTGAGTTCACCGCGATCCACAATGACTTTTTCAATTGCATCGCTAAATTCTGGATATGCACGCTCTAATTCATCAGCAACTTCATCGAAATAACTTCCATATGGCCGCTCACTTGAACCAAAATTTGCAGCGCTGCGGACTAAGCCACCAAATCCTGAAGTATCGCCGGAGCCACTGGCGCCGAACATTCCAATATTCTCGCTCATGTAAGCAGGCCTTTTAGCTGGTGGGTTGGTTTTGCGGCAAGTGCTGCAGCTTCAACTTCTTGGATTATCTTTTCGCGGTTAACGCCAAGCTTTTCGCTTCCGATATGTTCGTGCAATTTTAAAATTGCATCCATTAACATTTCAGGACGTGGCGGACATCCAGGTAGATAAATATCAACTGGAACCACATGATCAACGCCTTGAACAATTGCGTAATTATTAAACATTCCACCGGAGGATGCGCATGCTCCCATTGCGATTACCCATTTTGGGGCAGCCATTTGATCATAAATTTGGCGAAGAACTGGTGCCATTTTATTTGAAACTCGACCAGCAACAATCATTAAATCTGCTTGGCGAGGGGAGGCTCGAAAAACTTCCATCCCAAATCGCGCTGCGTCATATCGACCGCCACCAAATGCCATCATCTCAATTGCACAACAGGCCAGACCAAATGTTGCAGGCCAGAGCGAGTTCTTGCGCATATACCCAGCAAGTTTCTCAACAGATGTTAAAGCAAATCCCGCTGGTAACTTCTCTTCTAGGCCCATAGCTTTAATCCCATTCCAATCCGCCGCGACGCCAGACATATGTATAGGCGACAAAAACAGTTGCGATAAAAATTACCATTTCGACTAATCCAAAAAGCCCTAACTGATCAAATGTCACTGCCCATGGATATAAGAAAACAATTTCAATATCAAAAACAATAAATAGCATTGCAGTTAAAAAATACTTAACCGGAAATCTTCCACCACCTGCAGCTTGTGGCGATGGCTGAATGCCGCACTCATATGCTTCTACCTTTGCCCGGTTATAACGTTTTGGTCCAGTTAGCGCCGCGGCAACAATCGAGAATACGCCAAAGCCAAAGCCAATTGCGCCAATTACCAAGATCGGTACGTATGGGTTCACGGTAAGGGAGTCTACGGGTTCAGCCGTTATAGGTCACAATTTGCAAAGTGAATCCCTGGGAGTTCTAGGGCATGTGGCACCAATCACGGCTTTACTCCCGTATGAATAGCGACGATTCCAAATGTTAGATTTTTCCATTGGACATTTCCAAATCCAGCGGCCCTCATTAAATCTGCAAGGCCGCTCTGGTTGGGCCAGGCCAAAATTGATTCGGCTAAATAAATATATGCATCAGGGTTAGATGACACTTTCCTTGCGACCGCTGGAAGTGCGCGCACTAAGTAGCGAAGGTAGATAGTTCTAAGAATTCGATTGGTGGGTTGTGAGAACTCAACGACAACCATTAGCCCGCCAGATTTTAAAACCCGAAATGATTCTTGTAGCGCCTTACTTGCATCAGAAGTATTTCGTAATCCAAAGGAGATTGTTGCTACATCAAATTCATTTTCTTTAAATGTCAGAGCGAGCGCATCACCTTGCATAAATGGTAAATCTGGATGGCGCTTATGGCCGGCCTCCAACATTCCCTTTGAAAAATCAAGTGGGATTACATTGGCGCCAGCATCAGCAAGTGGTCGACTTGAAGATCCGGTTCCCGCTGCTATGTCTAAGATTCGCATTCCTGGTTTCGGTGCAATAATTTTGGTTGCTACCTTGCGCCAAGCTTTAGTTCGCCCAAGGCTGAGTAAGTCATTTAGCAAGTCATATCGGCGGGCAACGCCGTCAAACATTGCCGAAACCTCATTGGGTTCTTTGCCTAAATCAGCTCTACTCACGCGTATATTCTCGTGGTAGTAGGCTCCGACCACAAATTAAAAGGATATGAGGTTGACCAAATGGTTCAGATATCACAAGTAAGCACACTTAAATCTGCAGTTATAGCTCGCACAACCGTGGCTTCACAAATCTCATTAATTCTTACTGGAACCGTCTTTCTCGCCTTAATGGCTCAAATTTCTTTTCCAATCCCTGGCTCTCCAGTTCCTTTCACTGGTCAAACTCTCGGAGTTTTACTACTTGGAACTGCATATGGAGCAGGACTTGGATTTAGCACAATGGCTTTCTATCTATTGATGGGCATGGCTGGCGCGCCAATTTTTTCTTCTGGAACAAGTGGAATGGAGCGGGTTGCTGGTGCAACCGGCGGTTATCTCGTGGGTATGTTGATTTCTTCACTAGTCCTTGGTGCTCTCGCTGGTCGCAAATGGGACCAGAAAATTAAAACTGTAATCCCAACAATGATCATTGGAAATTCAATTATTTTCGCTGTCGGCCTAATCTGGCTACATCAATACACTGGCGAAAATTGGCGATGGACTTTCGAAAAAGGTTTCACCCCTTTCCTTCTAGGTGAAGTATTGAAAATTGCAATTGCCAGTACTGCGCTTCCTGCAGTATGGAAATTTGTTTCAAAGCGTTCGTAACTAAGTTATAAATAAATCGTGCTGACAAATATAACTACTCAACTTCTAGGTGAGCATCCAGCCCTAGAGCTAGTCACGACAGATTTAGAGATGACAACATCTTGGATTCGTGGCGGCGATGGTTTGATTGGTTTTGGTGAATGGCGAAGCACCAGTGTTAAAGGTAAGAATCGATTTGCAGATGCCAGAAAATGGTGGCACGAACAGCTAGCAACGCTAAAAATTGAAAACAGTGTCCATGGAAGTGGAACTGGCCCAATTCTCTTCTCCTCATTTGCCTTTGATTCTGCCGAAGAATCTAAATTAGTAATCCCAGAATTTGTGATTGGAAAACGGGGAGATAATTCATGGATAACTTGGATTGGCGAGAAGAATCAACCAACAATTTCGGAATTAAGAAGTTCAAAATCAATTGGTGAAGTCACCTTCGAGCCCGGAGCCCTCTCTGATTTAGAGTGGAAAAATCGAGTGGCGAAGGCGGTCGCTAAAATCAAGAGTGGCGAGCTAGAAAAGGTTGTATTGGCACGGGATTTGATTGCTCGAAATAGTGAATTAATTTCGAAACGAAACTTAATTACATTTCTCAGCGCAAATTACCCTTCCACCTGGGTCTTTATGGTCGCTGATTTAATTGGTGCCACTCCTGAACTATTAGTCAGGCTAAATAAGTCACTGGTAACCTCAAGAATCTTGGCGGGAACAATTAGAAAATCTGGTGATGAAGCTAAGGATCTCGGACTTGCAGCGTCACTTGCTAAATCTTCTAAAGATTTAGAGGAGCATGAATATGCGGTTCGCTCGGTCGCAGATGCGTTGGCGCCATACTGCTCTTCAACTAATGTGCCAGAGGCGCCATTTGTTCTACACCTGGCAAATGTCATGCACCTAGCTACGGATGTCACAGGCGTCATAAATGAGGCAATAACTCCTACCGATATTTTTACCTTAATTTCCTCGCTACATCCATCTGCCGCCGTCTGTGGCACACCAACAGAAGTTGCAAGCGCTGTAATTAATGAATTAGAAGAGATGAATCGTGGTCGTTATGCCGGGCCAGTTGGCTGGATTGATGCCAGGGGTGATGGCGAAATCGGAATCGCACTTAGAACTGGCGAGCTCATGGCGGATAAAAAATCTATGCGGATCTTTAGTGGGTGTGGAATTGTTGCTGGATCTAATCCGGAAGCTGAATTAGCAGAAAGTCAGGCTAAGTTGAGTCCGATGCGAACCGCACTTGAAATCCGGGAGTAAATTTTTTTTAAATTATCTGCCATCTCATCACGACTAGGCACTTCTACAACTACAAAATGTAGGCCAGAATTATTATGAGAAAAAGCTAAATTCAAATCTGAATTTGATTTCACTTTAGTAGCACTCAACCCAAAACTAGAGATAATTTTTACCAGATCTTGATTCTGAGGGGTAGCAAATATCTCTTCAAACCCGGCCACGCTAGCTTGCGGGAGGGTAGAGAAAATTCCGCCGCCATTATTATCGATAACGAATATTGTTAAATTATTACTAGTCGGTGCCAGTAGCGCCGTTAAATCATGCATAAAAGTTAAGTCGCCAATAACTGCATAAGTGCGTTCAAAACTATTAGAGATGCCAAAAATAGTTGATAGATTTCCGTCGATTCCAGCTAGACCACGATTAGCAAAAACTTCTACTCCCGCACGGGGCGAAGCAAATGCCTCGATATCTCTGATTGGACGAGATGAACCTATAAAAAACGCAGAACCATCTGGAAGACCGGCTGAAATAGTTCTAAGGGCGCTCGGTTCACTCCAACTTTGATCTTCAACTATCGCAAGTGATGCTAGCTTAGAGATTTTACTCCAGTCAGATATCCAAGTTGGGTTTAGGGTCGGGACTTCCAGCTTTGGTAGCGCAAAAAATATTTGAGATGCAGTCCGCTTGGTGTCAATCATTGAAATTCTTGGATCTATTACATAACTTTTATCGGCTAGTGCAATGTAACTATTTATGCTCCGCGATAACGTTGTGCGGCCAATTACAATTGCAAAATCCGCCTTTAAATAACTCCGGATAGTTTCATCACTCAAAAAAGCACTGGCATGGTTAATTGAATTAGAAAATGTCAAAGGATCTTCAGCAATAACTGGAAGCCCGGAAGCTTTAATAAATTCTGCTATTTCAGAGGCGTCAAGTGTCCCTCGATCATGGCCAATAACAATTACACCATTCCCGCTTACGGATAGCGTTTTGGCGCTCTCCGTTACCTGAATAGGTGGATTGATATGTAACCCACTCAACCAATCATTATTATCTTTTGGAAGTAACGGCTCATCGAATTGAATATTTAAATGCGTAGGACCATTTTCTAATTCAAAACTAACTCCTGCGACCAAATCGAATGCCGGAATATTTGGAAACATCCCTACTTGATCAGTCGTCTGATTTGCTCCAGTTTTGCGCAACCGCTCTGGTCGATCTGCGGTAATAGCTATTAACTTATTACTGGCATGCCACGCTTCTAAAAGTGCTGGGTGAAAATTAGCTGCTGCAGTTCCACTGGTACAAATTACCGCCACATGCTTATTGGTTGCTTTCGTAATTCCCAAAGCATAAAAAGCCGCACCACGTTCATCTAATTTGATATGTAATTCTATTATTCCGCGGGATTTAGCCTCGTACACCGCAATTGTTAGCGGTGCATTTCTAGAGCCCGGTGAAATTACAAAGTCACTAATTCCCAACTCAATTAATTTGCGAATGGTTTGGCGGGCTAGATCAGTTGCGCTGCTCACTTTGCCACCTTTCACCAAACCCAGTTTGCCAAATTCTTTCAATACGATTCTGCCACCAGAGTCTACGGTCGGAAGAAGCCAAATATTTAGCCGTTAATTTCTCGTTGGGAGAAGTTCGCCCTACCGAGATCGTGCCAGCGGTTATTTCAAGTGGCGGGGTTACGACATCGCCTTCAAAGAGTGAAGTAGTACCAAGACCGCAATCAAAATTTAACTCATTCTGGCTCGCAGCTAAGGCAAGCCCATGAGAAATTCCAATTCCGGTATCCAAAGCGCTGGAAATAACTACCGGTAACCCAATCTTTTCAATTAACTTATTAGCGCGAGTTATGCCACCAGAAGGTGCCCACTTGATGATTGCGATATCTGCAAATTCTTTAACATCGGAAAAGTCACTTGCAAGTGCCTTTCTAATAGATTCATCAATTGCGATCTTCATCGGAATCTCTTTTTTCAGTTCTTTTAATTCTGCAATTTCCAAGCACGGCTGTTCAATGTATTCAAATACCTTGCCAAATCGCAGGTTGTAGTTATAAAGATTAAGAAGGGCAGTTTCTAGGCTCCAACCACCGTTAACATCTAATCTAATTTTAAATTCTGGATTAAAGTCCAGAGCGGCTTCAACCAATTCGCTACCATTCTCAAAATCGTCAATTTTTATCTTGACGGTTTTTGCGCCTGGAAATCGATTCAATATTTCAGGAACCCGATCTATTTCTACTTTGGGAAGAGTGGCATTTATCCCGATTAAATTTCGTGCCAACTTTGGCCAGGGAAGATACGCGCCTTCAAGCGCTGCCGATAGCCAGGGTTCGGCTTCGGTATCCGAATATTCAGTAAAAGGCGAGAATTCGCTCCACCCAGCAGGCCCACAGAAAAGCGCTGCCTCACGAATAGTTATACCGCGGAAATTTGTCCGAGTAGGTATGGCTACAACAGTTAGATCGTTAAAGATCTCATCTAGGTGCCACATTTTTTTACTTATTTTTACTTACGGACGCTTTGGAAATTTATTGAAATTTGGTTCACGATTCTCTTTAAATGCATCCCGGCCTTCTTGGCCCTCTTCGGTCATGTAGAACAAGAGTGTTGCATCCCCAGCAAGTTGTTGCACCCCAGCAAGTCCGTCATCTGCAGCATTTAACCCGGCTTTTAATAATCTAAGCGCCATTGGGGAATGTCTTAACATTTCACGACACCAAGAGACAGTTTCAGCTTCAAGTTCGGAAATTGGAACAACAGTATTTACTAAGCCCATATCAAGAGCTTCTGTTGCATCATATTGGCGGCATAAGAACCAAATCTCGCGAGCTTTCTTCTGACCAATATGTGCCGCTAATAAACCTGCTCCGTAACCACCATCGAAAGATCCCACCATCGGTCCGGTCTGGCCAAACTTTGCATTGTCTGCAGCAATCGTTAAATCACAGACAACATGTAAAACATGTCCACCGCCCACGGCCCAGCCGGCAACCATTGCAACAACTGGTTTAGGTAATCTACGAATTTGAATTTGTAAATCTAAAACATTCAATCTACCAATACCTTTTTTGGCGAGTGGGTCGTTACCTAAATACCCATCATCACCACGAACATTTATATCCCCCCCTGAACAAAATGCCTCAGTACCGGCACCGGTGAAAATAATGACACCGACCGAATCATCATCGCGGGCTAATGAGAAGGCCTCTTGTAATTCAAAGAGCGTTTGCGGACGAAATGCATTGCGCACTTCTGGTCTATTGATCGTAATTTTGGCAATGCCTTCAGCTACTTCATAAATAATGTCTGAAAAAGCCTCGCCGCCACTTCCAATAATCCATTTTGGAATGGTCCGGCTACCCGGCTCGCGCTTAAAAGGTTTGCTCACATATCCTCCTACAAAATATATAGATAGCCTACGCGGGTCATGAAAACTTCGGTAATTGATATTGGGCTCCAATGGGAGAGGCCAGCGCTGACGCTTGCCCTTTCCGCAGCAATGAACCAAAGCGAAGCGGCCCAAGTCATCGTAAACACAACTGGATCTTCAGGAATTAGAAAACGAGTCCTACTTTCAATAGGTGCAATCGCAAAATCGGCCGAATTATCAAATGCGCAAGTTGGTGCAAAACCCGGGGATATTTGGTCGCTCCTTCTGCCAACAAATCACATCGCTGGCTTAAATGTTTTAGCCCGCGCTATCAAGCTTGGAAGTGAAGTTGTAAGTAGCACTGATGCTGCTGATTACACGGCAATCGTTCCAACGCAATTACATCGCGCGCTATTTGATGATCCCAAATTATTAGAGCATCTGCAAAAATGTAAGTCGGTATTAGTTGGTGGAAGTCCTGCCAGTAAAACACTTTTAGAACTAGCAGCGAAAGCGGGAGTAAACGTAATAACTACATATGGAATGACCGAAACTTCTGGTGGTTGTGTTTATAGCAACAAGCCACTTCCTGGTATCTCTGTCATGGTTGATGAATCTGGTCGGTTAATGATTAAGGGATCGATACTTGCTAACGGCTATGAAAATAATCAGGAACTTTGGAATGAAAAATTTAGAGATGGTTGGTTTCTAACTAGCGATCTCGGAGTAATTTCAGATGACACAGTGGAAATTATTGGTCGGGCTGATGATGTGGTCATATCTGGTGGTGAAAATATTTCACTTGATGCAATCGAAGGTGAATTAGCAACTAATTTTCCTAATATAAATTTCCTGGCAACAGCGATTGCAGATGCAGAATGGGGTCAAAAGCTCTGTTTAATTTCAGATATGGAGATAGATGAATATACAATTTCACAAGTTCTCAAAAGTAAATTAGGAAAGCAATTTGTCCCCAAAGAATTCTTGGTTGTTGAGCAAATACCTGAAATTGGAATTGGCAAGCCAGACCGTGTCAAAGCCAGCCAGTTATTCATAGATAAGCAAAGATAGCCAGATGAATCCTTGGGTTGCAGGTGCAAGGCCGCGCACACTGCCGGCTGCGATTGCTCCAGTCTTTATCGGTACTTCACTTATTAATTTGGATGGACGCGAAATCAATTGGCTAAATGCCCTTCTTGCCTTAGGCGTTGGGTTAATGCTCCAAGTAGCAGTTAATTACTCGAATGATTACTCCGATGGAATTCGAGGAACCGATGAGGCACGTATTGGTCCAGTGCGCCTTGTAGCTAGCGGTTTAAAAAGTGCAAATGCCGTAAGAAATGCAGCGATTGCGAGTTATATGTTTGCGGCGCTTTCTGGATTAATTCTTTCCTTAAGGACATCACTTTTATTAATTATTATTGGGGCTTTCGCAATCTTTGCGGGCTGGAAATATACCGGTGGTAAGAAGCCATACGGTTATAGTGGTTTTGGTGAAGTTTCAGTATTCATTTTTTTTGGTCTAGTTGCGACTATGGGTTCATATTTCGCACAATCTCAGGAAATTACTTGGAAAGCGCTTTTACTGGCGATTCCAATGGGCGCTTTATCATGCACGATTCTTGGCTTAAATAACTTACGTGATCGACCTAAGGATGAAGTAGTCGGAAAGAAAACTTTAGCTGTTCGATTAGGCGATGCCAGAGCCCGACTAGTCCTTATTATTTTCTTGCTTCTAGCTTTTTCCGCCGCACTCGCGGCATTCGTAATTTCGCCCTGGGTCTTAATCATCTTGGCTACCGCCCCGATGTATTACATCTTGATCAAGGGAATCACCAGTGGGGCTGTAGGTACGGCGCTGATTCCGCTTTTAGGTAAGGCTGGGGAGCTCCAATTGCTGACTGCGTTGTTAATAACGCTCGCACTTATGATTACAAAGGCTTAAACTCTCCCTATGCGTCTGCTGATAACTCTCTTCTTTCTCGCCTTCTCTTTCTATGCTTTCTTTGATTGTGCTCGAAGCAGCCAAGATGAAGTCCTTAAATTACCAAAGTGGGCTTGGCTATTAATAATATTTTTATTCTCTTCAATAGGTGCAGTTTTCTGGTTCTTAGTCGGAAAGCCAAGACGGAATCCAGGACCTGGTCGTAGCGGCCGTGGGAAAATTATCCCGCCAGATGATGATCCTGATTTCTTACGGAATCTTTAACACCTGCAACTAGATTAAAGCCCGCTATAGGTATGTTTTCCAGTTCCCCAGATATTTATGTATACATAATTAAACAGGAATGTTGATCCAGCAAATAAACATAACCAAGCGGCTTTGCGACCGCGCCAACCAACAGTTACGCGTGCATGTAGATAAGCAGCATAGGCAACCCAGGTAATAAATGCCCAAGTCTCTTTTGGATCCCATCCCCAATATCTGCCCCATGCTGCTTCTGCCCAAATCGCACCTGCAATAACTGCAAATGTCCAGAGTGGAAATACCAGAGCAACAAGGCGATAGGTAAGTTGATCTAACACCTCCAAAGATGGCAACTTAAGCGCCCACGCTGGACGGCCACCTCTCTCTTCATAGCGATCTAAAATTAAATAAGTCGCGGCAATGCAATTTGCAAGTAGAAATACGCCACCAGAAATAATTGCTGCAGAAACGTGAATAACTAACCAGGTTGATTTAAGCGCTGGAACAAGTGGCGCACTTGGACGATAAAGAATTGTGATTGCAGTTCCCAGAGTCAAAAGGACTGAGATGGCAACCGGCAGGCCAAGCCATCTAATTTTATATTTCCAAAGTGCAAAAATATAGGCACCAGTAAAGGCGAGAGCTCCAGTTATGGAGAATTCATACATATTTCCCCAGGGAACTCGGTTAGCAGAAAGGCCACGAAAAATAACTGCAAAAAGTAGGGAGATAAAGGCGAGAACAATCATCACAGTTCCAAGATCGCCACTTCGCTTGGTTCGGGAGAAATCAAATTTAGTTTTTTCATCCAAGTTACGAACTGAGAATGCGACTTCTACTGCATGGGCGATAAATGCAACAGTAAAAAGAACCATCGCCGAATAAACACCGTAATTGGATAAGTATGCGTAATTTGTTGAACTCACGTGCTTATCCTTTCATCCCTTTAACTAGTGAAGCAATTTCTTCTTCAAGTCCTGGGGCTGCATTCTTTGCAAGCCCAGCAATTTCAACTCCAGATCCATTTATATTCGCTTTTATCCAAATCCGACGAGATCTTGTAAAGAGTGACATCAACAGACCAAGAATTGCGAAGATTGAACCGAGCAGTGCGTATATCTTGCCCGGGTCTTTAACTATCTGCAGGTTCACCCATGGGGTCCAACCTTCAAATGTGATTGAACCGTCACCAAAATCATGGGTTTGCTTTAACTTTAAAGTCTTTAACCCGATTCGCTTCATATCTGAAGTATCTAGTCGATAGACAGATTGTGGATTACCGGAATCCAAACCAAGATCTCCGCTCCAAATCGAAAGCAGCAATCTTGGATCTAAAACTTCTGGGTAACTAGAGAGCGCCCCTCCCCCTTCACTTCTGACATAAGTCGGTGTGAATGATCCGATGAACCCAACTTGAGGTTGCATATCTGGAACTTTGATAGCTCCGATCGAAGTTAGATTTCCATCTTGCGGTAAGAAAATAACTGCGCCTTGATATTTAATTTCCCCACTCTTATCTCGAACTGTGACAAGTGGTGAATAACCATTTGCTTGTAAGTAGACCTTGGTGCTTCCAAATGTAAGAGGTGAGTTGACTCGGACTATTTTGGATTTTTCAATTGTTCCAATTAAATCAGCCACATCTACCGTGAGTTTGTAATCACTTGGTGCACCTGTTACTAATTCATAAGTTGCTTTGAAATCTCTCGCCGTTATCGAAAACGGAGTTAAATTTTTCCCTGATTGCAACTTTCCATATGACATAACGTCATATGAAGTGGGAGTGTTAATAAATCTCTCCCCAATATTAATTATTGCATCGCCTTTCATCCCGAAGAGTGAACCCAATCCAACACCAATTAAAATAAGAATTAGTGAGAGATGGAATGCAAGATTTCCTGTTTCGCGCATGAAACCTTTCTCGGCAGAAATTGATTGGCCATCTCTTCTAATTCGGAAGTGGCGTTTTCTAAGCCAAGCTTCAGCGCTATCAAGGTTGCCTTCAGCGAGTTCGGTATGAAACTCCATACGATTTAAGTTCTTCGGTGTAAGTGGTGGCTTTGCTCTAGCCCCCTTTAGGTGCTCGAAGCTTCTTGGTAGCACACATCCAATTAACGAGATAAAGAGCAAGATATAAATTGAACTAAACCACGGCGAGCTATAAACATCAAAAATTTGCAGTTGATCTAGAAATTTAGCTGTGCCTGGATTGCTCTTGAAGTAATCACTAACTGCAAGTGGATTCTGAGTGCGTTGTGGAAATAGCGAACCAGGGATTGCTGCGACTCCCAATAGCAATAATAAAATTAGCGCGGTGCGCATGCTTGTGAGTTGCCGCCATAACCAACGAATTAAAGAGCGAGTATCTAGCTCAGTATTTGTCATCATTTAAATTACCGGAGCGAAATCTGAGATCACACCGCGGAGTGAATTCATAACATCTGCCCACAAACCGGTAACTTGTAAAATTCCGATAAGAATCAAGAAAATTCCACCTACTAGTGTCAAGTAGTTTCCGTGTCGCGAGATAAATCTTCTTAACCGGTTGGATTTATCAAAGAAAATGCCAACGAGAATAAATGGAAAACCCAGACCTAGGCAGTAGGCCAAACTCAAGATGGCGCCGCGAAGAGCGCTCGATTCTTGAAATGAAAGTGTCTGTACAGCGGCCAAGGTTGGACCAATACATGGCGTCCATCCAACACCAAAGAGAAAACCAAGAATGGGTGCGCCGGTAAGACCAGCACGAACTTTCCAGACTGGCTTAAATGAGCGATAGAACTTCTGATTAAAGAGAAAAATAATTCCCATTGCGATAGTCAGTAGCCCTAAAATTACTGAAATCATCCTCGAATTACTTGAGATCTGAGAACCAAGAGATCCGAATATGGCGCCATATGAAATAAACAGGATTGAAAATCCTAAAACAAAGAGGATAGAACCAAGCGCTACGCGACCTCTACTTCTAACCTCTGTCATGCCTGCTGCATAAGATAAATAACCAGGAACAAGTGGGAGCACGCAAGGCGAGGCAAAAGAGATTAAGCCAGCAAGAATTGCAACCACTGAGGCAATTAATAAGTTCCCATCAAAAATAATATCTACCAAGAAATCAAACACTTATCGCACTTCCTGAAACTTTTTCTAATACTTCTCTCATTGTGGAAACCGTTACCTGACCACTAATTCTCGCAGCTACCCGACCTTTCGCATCTATAACTATGGTGGTTGGGATTGCATTAGCTGGGAGCGATCCTCGGAAACTTGAAATTATCGCATCATCAATAAGTGTTGGATACGTTAGGCCAAATCTTTTCACAAAACTCTGAGCTGAACTCAAATTATCTCTGGTTAAAATACCAACAAATTGGATATCCGGATTTTTAATCGCGAATTCTTCGAGGGTTGGTGCCTCGGCCCGACAAGGAGAGCACCAAGAGGCCCAAACATTCACTACCGTTATCTTTCCAGCTTCAGAATTAAAGATTCTGCCCTCAAGAGTTTCACCCGAAAGAGTTGGGGCCAGAATTCTTTCTGATTCATTTAGAACAATCGCAGATCCATCTCCAGAAATATAAGCGTTCTCGCTATTGCTTGAAATCCCACCAGTAGAGCATGAGGTTAGTGTCAAAATTGCTGCGAGCGCTAAAATTAATTTCATTTCGTTGGTAACAAATGCTTAGCAGGTTCGGAGTATGAAACACCACTAATCATTCCTTCGTCATCCAGATGTAATGAAGTCACAGAAGCAAGGGTGCAGATTCGTCTCCTTGGATCATGCAATAGCCTTCGCCCTTCCACAGCTGAGCGCAGAATCCAGATTGGTAATTGGTGAGAAACGACTAGAGCATCTTTTCCATTTGCAGCATCACGAGCCGCAAAAACTGCAGCAAGCATTCTTTCAATTTGCTCGGTATACGGCTCACCCCAGGAAGGTTTTGCAGGATTGCGAAGATGCCACCACGATGCTGGATGACGAAGCACGCCACTTCCTAATTCAAATTTCTTTCCTTCAAATATATTTGCTGCTTCAATTAAATTTTCATCACTCTTAATTTGCAAATTATGTTTTGCAGCTATTGGGGCTGCGGTTTCTTGGGCACGCTGAAGCGGGGATGCATGTATTGCTCCTAAATCTAACTTCGAACTCCAGTCTGCAACTAACTGTGCCATCTCTTGGCCCCGATTTGAAAGTCGCCACCCAGGTTGGCGTCCGTAAAGAATCTTTTCCGGATTCTCTACCTCCCCATGTCGCAGGACGTGAATCGCTCGTGTCATGAGGTAATCATAACTTGAACGCTAAGGTTGGGTTATGACGAATCGTGGCAAACGAGTTGCCTTCTTTGATGTCGATAATACAATCATTCGCGGATCCACCATCTTCTTTCTTGGACGCGGGATGTATCAAAGAGGCTTCTTTAGTAAGCGCGATATCTCGGCCTTCGTTCTGGCAAATCTAAGGTACCGCTTAACTGGAGCTGAGAAACCAGAAGAGATTACGAAATTTCAAAATGCGGCGACTGAATTTATTGGCGGTCACAATGTCCAAGAGATTGAAGCCATAGGTTCTGAAATTTATGATGAATATGTCTCGCCAGCGCTCTGGCATGGAACGATTGAAATTGCGAATCAACATTTAGCCAACGGTGAAGAAGTCTGGTTAGTTACTGCTGCCCCGCAAGATATGGCTGTCTTAATTGCGAAAAGATTGGGTTTCACTGGCGCCCTTGGAACCAAGGCTCAAGTTATTGATGGGGTTTACACCGGGAAAATGAATGG
Source organism: Actinomycetes bacterium (assembly GCA_037622205.1). GTDB lineage: Bacteria > Actinomycetota > Actinomycetes > Nanopelagicales > Nanopelagicaceae > AAA044-D11. Next base: position 17,047 of record JASJJZ010000030.1, on the reverse strand, counting down.
ACTTTTGTTGCATGGAAATCAGAAAGCGATTGCCGTGAGGGAGCTAGCGCAAGAAAGTGGTATTGATCTTATAAATTCCTTTGCATATTCTGATAGCCATAATGACATTCCACTTTTGACAGCAGTTGGAAAGCCGGCAGTGATAAACCCCGATACCTTGCTGCAAATTCGAGCGATTAGAGATAACTGGCCAATTCATGATTTCCGGCGCGGACGGGCGCTTAAAGCGCTCTTCGGTCCAGTGCTCGCAAGATTCGCTGCAGTTTTGACTTTCTTATTGCCTAGAAGATTTCGGTAAAGATAGCTTCTAAAACTCGGTAAAGTAGGGCACTTATGTCTGTTAATTCTTTTGCTGATGAATTGCGTGCCCGCAGCGATGAAGCAATCGCGCATCTATTCGCATTGCGTCCGGATTTACTTTCCCCGGTTCCGACAGATTTATCGGCGCTATCGGCTCGCGCAAATTCAACTCCAAGCTTGATGCGGGTGCTTGAATCCCTAACTAAATTTCAATTAGAAGTCTTAACCTCGGCCAGCGTATTAACCGAGCCTTTTTCAAAATCTGAATTGCTCTCTGTTTCTACGCCGGAAGCTGGCGAAGAATTAATGCGGCTTTGGGCGGCAGCACTTGTTTATAAAGATGGTCCAAAATTTAGGTTGCCTGGAAATCTGCGACATTTGATTGGCGATGAGCCAGCAGGTCTCGGCCCACAAGCGCTAAAGAAAATAGAGTTCAAAGCTCTAAAAGATCTTCCAAATGACTCAGCTGCAGTTCTGGAGCGTTTAACTTGGGGACCACCGCGCGGCCAAGTTGGCAATATAAAAGCTCCTGGTAAAGCAATTGGTTGGTTACTCGAAAACAATTACCTAGCTGTTATGGATTCTAAAACAGTTGTCTTACCTCGTGAAGTTGGCATGCATTTACGCGGCGGGAAAGTATTTAAAGAGTATTCACCAGAATCAAGTGTGTTTATTGGAACTTCGCGTAAACAGAAGGATATAAATCGCGCGGCAATCGCAAATATTTCAAATTTTCTTCGCTGGTGTGAAGAACTCGCACATAATTGGTCCGATGAACCTCCAACTGCGTTGCGCTCTGGCGGTCTTGGAATTAGAGATCTAAAGCGCAGCGCTGATCATCTTGGAATTGACGAAAATTGTGTCGCTTTTGTGGCTGAAGTTCTTTATTTAGGTGGGTTAATTGTTATTGATCCTGATGATCAGATCTTGCCAACTAACTCTTTTGATATCTGGATGTCAAGATCCCTTGAAGAGCGTTGGAGTTCACTTGTAAGTTTATGGCTCGAAACTTCCCGCGTAAGTGGGTTAGTCGGTAAAGCTGGTGAAAAAAATATTGCACCACTAGGCCCAGAGCTTGATCGCGCGGGCATCGCATCAATGCGCAAAATTACCTTAAACATTTTGTCAGAAAATCTTGAGTTCGATCCTGTAATAAAGAATCTACAAGAGATCATCGCCTGGCAGATGCCGCAACGCTTCAACGCCGAATATATTGAATGGACTCTCCGTGAGGCCGAATGGTTAGGCCTTACCGGCCAAGGAGCGCTCTCCGAATTTGGTATTGCTTTTCTAAGTGGATCTGATGATTTGGGTGTCGAACGCGCACTTCCAAAACCGGTTGATCATATTTTGATTCAGGCCGATAACAGCGCGATTGCGCCTGGACCGTTAACCGTGGAACTAGCTAACATGATTGGAACAATTGCAGATATTGAAAGTCGAGGCGGTGCATCTGTTTATCGCTTCAGCGAGAATTCGATTCGACGAGGCTTGGATCACGGCCAGACCGGAGAACAGATAAAAGATTTTTTAAAGAGAACTTCGAAGACTCCAGTCCCCCAACCTCTTGAATACTTAATTAATGATGTTGCTAAGCGACATGGCCGACTTCGAGTCGGTATGGCTCAAACCTATATCCGGTGTGAGGATGAAGGTCTTTTAACTCAAATATTGCATGATAAGAAATTGGAATCTCTCCGCTTTCGTAAATTAGCGCCTCAAGTATTGATCTGTGATTTTGAAGCCGGAGATGTTATTGCAACGCTTCGGGAAGCTAATTATTTACCAGCCGCTGAAAATGCCAGTGGAATTTTGGTTTCGGCACCAGCAATTCGTCGTGCAAAATCTCGACCAAGACCACCAAGAGTTCTAAGTGAAACTGCTGCACCTAGCGAAATTATTATTAAAGCTGCGGTGCGAACTCTTCGTACTGGAGAAAGGGCAAGTTCTCATAAGCCACGTGAAGTTCCTCGAACAACTGCAAATGAAACTCTAGATTTGCTACATCAATATATTGAAGAGCAAGCAAGCCTGACTATTGGTTATGCAGATACAAATGGTGGGGTTTCCAATAGGCTCATAGATCCAATCTCTATCTCCTTAGGCACGTTAATCGCCAGAGATCACGCAACTGGCGAGATGCAGAGCTTCCGGATACCGAGAATCACCGGCGTCAGTCCGGCAAAGTAAGGCAGACTTATCCCATGGGTATCATCGAGGATCTAAAAAAACTTGTTGAATTTGAATCACCGAGTGAAGATCTCGATGCCTGTCGTGGAATTGTTGGCCTTGCAGTCCAAATTGCAAATGAAAATCTAAAACCTGAAGCCCAGTTAATTGAAGAGAATAATCGACCAGTTTTTTGGTGGGGTAGTAAAAATCCTAAAGTAGTTTTACTCGGCCACTTAGACACGGTTTGGCCGAAAGGATCTTACGTACCGACTTGGAGTGTTTCTGGAGATATTGCAAAAGGCCCAGGGATCTTCGATATGAAAGCTGGCTTTTTGCAGGCTATTTATGCTGTTAAAGAAATTCCAGATGCTGAGTTAAAGGTAGCGATAATTGCAACGACGGATGAAGAGCTCGGGAGCCAGAGCTCAAGAGCACTAATCGAGCGGGTTTCGAAATCTGCAAGTGCGGTTTTAGTTTTAGAAGCATCACTTAATGGCAAGGTTAAAACCGGTCGAAAAGGCACATCGATGTATCAAATTGCACTTCATGGTCGAGCATCTCATGCTGGGCTTGAACCAGAAAAGGGCATTAATGCAACAACTGAGATTGCCGCAATAGTCATTGAAGTCGCAAAGTTAGCGAATCCAGAATTCGGAACAACGGTTGTTCCAACAGTTATGCACTCTGGCACTACAACAAATACAGTGCCGGCAATTGCAACCCTTGATATCGACATCCGCTCATTCTCTACAGCTGAGCTAATTCGGATTGACCTAGCTATGAAAAAACTTTCAGCGTCGCACCCAGAAGCAAAGTTAGAGGTAACAGGTGGCATCAATCGGCCACCATTAGAAACCACTGCAACAACCGAGCTCTACGAAATTTTAGAGAAGGTTGCAAGAGAAATCGGTATGGAACCAGTAGGACAGGCATCTGTTGGCGGTGCAAGTGATGGAAATTTTGCCGCAGCCGCAGGAGCCCGCGTCTTAGATGGCCTCGGTGCCGTCGGAGATGGTGCGCATGCGCCGCATGAACAAATATTGCTCTCTTCAATTCCGTCGCGAGTAAAACTTCTAACTGCATTCATTAAGGAATTAATTCGTGACTGATGGCCCGTTAATTGTTCAAAGTGATAAGACCCTTCTATTAGATATAGACCATCCACTTAGTGATGAATGTCGGCGTTCAATCGCATCATTCGCTGAACTCGAAAAATCTCCGGAACATATCCATACTTATAGATTGACACCCCTTGGCTTGTGGAATGCCCGCGCTGCCGGACATGACGCAGAGCAAGTTGTCGATATTCTTCTGAAATATTCTAGATTTGCTGTTCCACATGCGCTCTTAGTTGATGTTGCTGAAACGATGTCTCGTTATGGCCGACTTCGTCTTGAAGCACATCCAGTCCACGGCCTAGTTTTAGTTTCACACGATCCAGCGGTGCTTAAAGAAGTTACACGAGGCAAAAAAGTTGCACCCATGTTGGGGCTCCAATTAGATGCCGAAACAATTGTTGTTCATCCTGGACAACGCGGCTTTCTTAAGCAAGCACTCTTAAAGCTCGGATGGCCGGCAGAAGATTTTGCTGGATATGTTGATGGCGAGCATCATGAAATTGATTTGGTCCAAGATGGTTGGAGTATCAGAAAATACCAAGAGCTTGCAGCAGAAGGTTTCTGGCACGGTGGATCTGGTGTTGTAGTACTGCCTTGCGGAGCTGGAAAAACAATTGTCGGGGCTGCGGCAATGGCTCATGCCAAGGCAACTACCTTAATTCTGGTCACAAATACACTTGCTGCAAGACAGTGGCGCGAAGAGCTATTGAAGCGCACTACGTTAAATGAAGATGAGATCGGTGAATATTCAGGTTCGAAGAAAGAAATTCGCCCCGTAACAATTGCTACTTACCAAGTAATGACAACTCGCAAACAGGGTGTTTATGCTCATTTAGATCTATTTGATGCGATTGATTGGGGTCTAATAATTTATGATGAAGTTCATCTCCTACCTGCGCCAATCTTTAGATTTACTGCAGATATTCAATCCCGCAGGCGACTTGGCTTAACTGCAACTCTTGTTCGAGAAGATGGAATGGAGGGTGAAGTATTTTCGCTCATTGGTCCAAAGCGTTTTGATGTTCCTTGGAAAGAGATTGAAGCTCAAGGCTACATCGCGCCCGCTGATTGCATAGAGGTTCGCGTTAATTTAACTGAGGAAGAGCGCCTAAATTATGCAACCGCAGAACCAGAAAATCGCTATCGTTTCTGCTCTACAACTGCTACAAAACGTAAGGTTGCAATCGCGCTTGCAAAACAGCATAGCGCTGAACAAGTTTTAATTATTGGACAATATATTGATCAACTCGATGCCTTAAGCGCCGAACTCGGAGTGCCCCTAATCAAGGGCGATACTCCAATAAAAGAACGGGAACGTCTCTTTAATTTGTATCGTGCTGGTGAAATAAAGTGCTTAGTTGTATCTAAAGTCGCAAACTTCTCAATTGATCTACCGGATGCGACAATCGCAATTCAGGTATCAGGAACATTTGGTTCTCGCCAAGAAGAAGCGCAGCGACTCGGGCGAATTTTGCGGCCGAAATCAGATGGCCGAACTGCAAGATTTTATTCAATTGTTGCGAGAGATACTGTAGATCAAGATTTCGCGCAGAACCGTCAAAGATTCTTGGCAGAACAAGGGTATGCCTATGGGATTATTGATGCAGATGATGTTCTAAGTGCTAATCCAGATTAAAGCCTAGATAGGGCTAATCTAAATCGTTCTGGATCAACTCTAAAGAAGTCATGTGGTTCATTATTAATTAATATGACTGGGACTTGCTCGCCATATTTTTCTTCAAGTTCAACGTTGCCATCAATCTCTATTTTTGTAAGCGTGAACTCGAATTCATTGCGTATTTCGTTTATGGTCCCAAGGGCAACTTCACATAAGTGACAGTTACTTCTTCCGTAGATAGTTACTTCAGTCATTAAATAATTCTAGGACTAATACCAGCCTTTTCTAATGTTTTTTACTTATTTACTAGCAGTAGCGGACTTTACCGGTGGTATCCGAAGGGCTCTACTGCTAGCGTTTTCCCATGCGTGCCAGGTTCCTACTCTTAATATTAACGCTCTTTGGCAGCGCTCTTGTTGCTCCGGCCTACGCACTTCCTGCGACAATAAAATCAATCGATGCGCCTTGGGTTTATTTTTATGCAGGTGATTCCACTGGGAAGCAATTAGCACAAGACCCACTTCCTCGAACTTTTTCAGTAGACCAAGCCCTAATCAAAAGTACTTTCAACGTAGATTTCACAAATACCCCAGAAATTTATCACGCAGCAATTAGCGCTGCGGCTGACGTTTGGGCGCAAAATTTTACTTCGAAAGTTCCGGTAAAGGTCAAAGTTCTCTGGGAACGTCAATTGAATTCTGGAATTCTGGCAGCAGCATCTCCCGGAAAATTTCACTCAAACTTCAAAAACATTCCGGATAACGATCTTTGGTATGCCTCTGCTCTTGCTGATGCGATTTCAGGTGAAGATATTGAACCTACAATTCCAGAAATTACAATCAGAATAAATTCACTTAATGGTCCGATGCTTTATCTCGGGACTGATGGCAATTGTCCAAGTAATAAATATGATTTAGAATCAATGATTTTGCATGAAATGGGACATGGCCTTGGATTTTTATCTAACGCTGACTATGACGAACTTTATGGCTACGGAAGCATCCAGCAGCCAACACCATTCGATGCTTATGCCCAACTTCCAGATGGCCGCCGCCTTATGGATCTTGATTCGCCATCCCTTGAGTTAGGTCAAGCTTTAACTCAGCCACTTGTCTGGTCGGGTGCTAATGCTGTGCGTGCAAATAATGGAATTAAGCCGCTGCTTTATACACCTTCAGTTTACGAACTTGGTTCATCGGTCAGCCATTTAGATGAAACTACCTTTTCAAATAGTGCACGTGATTCAGTTATGACACCAAATCTAAAATTCGGTGAAGTTTTTCATCTGCCCGGTCCACTTTTGATTGCGATTTTTGAAGATTTATTGGCAAAACCCCCTGCGGGAATCCCTTACGGAATTCCCGGTGCACCTAGAAATGTGAAGGCGCTTGTTGGTGATAAATCTGCAATTGTTACTTTTGACCCACCAATTAATCAGCGGACCGCTCAAATTACCTCATATGTAATTAAGGTTAATCAGACAGGTAATGAAAAAACTGTTATGCAGAGCCCAGTTACTATCTCTGGACTAACTAATGGATCGGCTTACTCATTCACTGTGCAAGCCAAAAATGCCGTCGGAAGTTCAGTGGAGGCGACAACAAATGGCGTCATACCCCAAGCGGCATGGCGGAAGAGTTATCTTGATTCAACGGCAGATGGAAAATATCTGGCGACTGCAACCTACAAAGGTAAAACTGTGGTTGCTTATTCAGATACCCAGCGTGGAACCTTAAAGCTTGCAACCTGGAGCGGCACGAAATGGCTTATTAAAACTATCGATGGCGATGGGACAACGGGTGGCCGGACTAAGAACAGTGTGGCTGGAAGTATTTCGCTCTGCACAAACAAAGTCGGAAAAACTAAATACTTGAATCTCTACTATGGAGATTTAACAAATAAAGATTTACGTAGAGCCTCCTTTAATGGCAAGAGGTGGAACTTTGAAGTCATCGATGGCGATGGACCAGTTGTTCAAAATTATAAGGAGCTTGCCCGCGTTCGCACCGCAAGTGACGTGAGCGTCTCAAATGCCTGCGCGATTACTGCAGCAGGGGAGCAAGTTTTCTATAGAGACGAGAGCCAGGGGATTCTGCTAGGAGCCGTTCGGGATGGTAAAAATTGGCGTTATGAAATTATTGATGGTGACTCAGAACAAAATAATCGGACACTGGGAGATGTAGCCTTTCATCTAAAAGCAGTAACAATTGGTAATCGGGTTAATGTTTTCTATGATTCAGTTTTATCAGTAAGCAATACTGATAAGAGTCCACTACTAGGAGAAGTGCGAATAGCTTCCCGAGACAGCGCATTTCCTGAGGATTGGAAATTTCAAACAATTCAGCCAAGCAGTGCGAACACAATTGTTGCTGGCTATGACGTTGCCGTAAATTTAATTTCTAAAACTATTTATACAAGCTGGTTAGGTACATCAGGAATATCGTTGCCAAAACCAGATCAAATTCAGTGGAGCAAAGTAGATTCCATCGTACCTCCAAGTACTTCTAAGACCGATTACTTTGGAACCCCAAGTTCGCCAACTGCCGTAGATAAATCGGCTATTATCTTTGGCTGCCAGGATCGGTTATGCGCCTATAACAAAAAAGATCAGACGATAAATTTGATTTCAAAAATTAGCGTCAAGGATGCAAAATCTGCGGCTTGGATTACGATAAATAAAATTAAATTTGCACTAGTTGCTAGTTCTGGAAAATTGACGCTCTTTAGAAAACCTTGATTTAGGACATATTTGAAAGTAAGTGAATTTGATTATTTGAATTTACTTGAACTAAAACTACGGTTCCCACTCCTGACTGCCATAAAACTTTCTTCACTTTACCGGGAAGAGAATTAGCAGCCAGGGCCTTACGATTCTTTGAAAACTTTACGATTACCGGTGTTGGTTTCTTTGCTCGCCAACTGGGAATATCAATTATCGTAGTTCTGGAGATAAAGCTTGTAATTTTATTTTTTCTAGCTTTGATTGTCTCAATAGCTTTGGGTTTAATCTTCGAGATTTTTCCAAGTTTTAACTCTGAAAAATTTCCATCTAGATCCGCGGAAATTGTAAATTGTTGCGTTCCAGATTCTTCACTTAAATTTCCAGTAATTTTTAGACTTTCTCCGCTCAGCGCGATCGTAGAGGGAGCAACAAGCCCGTTTACATCATAGAAATAGGTCTGAGAAAGTTGTCCGGTGATTCCAATTTTCCAGAGAACTAATCTAGTTAATGTATTTTTTGGAGTTACTACGGTATCAACAGAAATTGAATCTAAATTTATTGCAGAACTCTCTAAAACTGCGGTTGAGGTTTCTAAAGACCTAGACGTTGCACCAGTAACCCAAAAAAATCCGGCTTTGTCTTTGGCTATTGCAGTAGCGATGTCATCACTTGAGCTACCTAGTCTTAAATTCCACAATAAATTTCTCTCTTTATCTAAAGCTGTAATAAATCCATCACTGCCACCTAAAGTTGGCGCTGTAACTAAGTCTGTCATGCCGGTTTCAACCGTTCCAACAACTGCAATCAGCTTTGGATTAACGGTGAAATCTGAAATCTGATCACCTGACCCAAGTGGCGATATTGCAGTAATTGCTGGTTTTGAAGGAAGGACTTTGACAGCAGCCGCCACAGCGGGCGTAGATATGCTGAGCGGAATAACTAATATTAAAAGAAAAATATTGAGCGCTGTTTTACGCAAGTTCCTGGGACCTATTCCTGGCAGCGGTCATAGCTTTTGAAACAATTTCACCAAGGTTAGATTCATCAAATACTTTTAAGGCAGCGGCAGTTGTTCCATTGGGGCTTGTTACGTTCTCACGTAAAGTAGCGGCGCTTTTCCCGGACTGCTCTAACATTGCCGCTGAACCAACCATGGTTTGAATTGCTAGCGTTGTTGCTTGATCGCTTGTTAAACCAAGTGAAATCCCTGACTTAATCATCTCTTCGATAAATGCGAAGAAGTAGGCAGGCCCAGATCCACTGAGAGCAGTTACTGCATCTTGTAAATCTTCTTCAATCGAAATGACTTTTCCGCAGGTAGCCAGAAAGTCTGAAATAAATTGCGCTTGTTCTGGATTTACGCCTTTACCTAAAGAAATTGCAGCCATACCCAGACCAATCAATATCGGGGTATTTGGCATCACCCGAATAATCGAAATATTTGGACCTACTATTTTGCTTATGAAATCACTTGATTTACCTGCAGCAAATGAAACTAGTGCTGCGCTCTTTTTCAAGTTTGGGCTAATCGAAAGTAATAACTGAGCCAAATCCTGTGGCTTGACTACCAATAATATGACATCGCTGCTCTGAGCTAATTCTGCTAATTCAACTTCTCGGGCGCCATATTTAGTAGAAATTTCACGCGCCCTTTCAGGGCGTTTCTCGGTAAACACTATTTGAGCTTTAGGAAATCTTGAGGAGATTAGGCCCGAGATGAGAGCTTCACCCATTACTCCAACACCAATTAAGCCGACTTGGTATTTTGATTTCGAGAATGAAGATTGCTCTGACATGTGGCAAGCCTATCTAAAGGTGAGTTCCTCCTGCTTGAATGGATGTGCTTATTTATCGAATAAGCCTTAGGCTCTGTAACTATGCCTGAGGTTAAACCAAATTTTGCACGAGACTGGGTCGAGTTCAATGATCCTGCAAAGCCAGAAGAGCTTTACAAGTGTGACTTAACCTGGCTTACTTCTTATTGGACATGTATCTATGGTGCTGGTTGTTGCGGAGTAGATGCAGATAAACCAGATGCGGGATGTTGTTCTGATGGCGCTTACTATTCAGATGAAGCAGATGAAGAAAGAACTCTTGAAGTAGCAAAACGTCTAACTCGTGACATGTGGCAATATTTTGATGAAGCCCAACCGAAAAAAGCTAAAGGTAAGATGCAAATTTCAGAAGTTGGCTTGGATAAGGACCGTAAAACTAAGAAGATTGATGATTCCTGCATATTTTTAAATCGAAAGGGTCATACTGCCCCTGGATTCACCGGTGATTTTGGCTGCGCGCTCCATCATCTGGCGCAGAAAGAAGACATCCATTTTGTAGAGACAAAACCGGATGTCTGTTGGCAACTTCCAATTCGAAGAAGTTTTGAACAGCGTGAATTTGGAGAACAGGAAATCACGGTAACTGTAATTGGTGAATACGAACGCTTGGCTTGGGGAGATGGTGGCGCCGATTTTGATTGGTATTGCACAAGCAACACCGAAGCACATGTTGGCCGTGAGCCAGTTTATCTCTCAAATAAGATTGAACTAATTACACTTATGGGTGAACCAGCATATGGAGTATTAAAATTCCATTGTGATAATCGAATTGAAGCAATAGCGGCAGCTCGAAAGGAGCAGAAGAAGCGTGAATTACCACTATTTATTATTCACCCAGCAACGGTCGCAGCGGGAAAGTAATTTAAGTTAAGGATTTTTGATCGATTTTTGATGTCACCAGCATGTGTGGAACTGTAAGCGCCCAAACAATTACAAGTAAATACCATAAATAACTCGCATCAATATTGGAAGAATCTAGAACTGCAATTAGCAGCGCCACGATAACGGTAGCGAAAAGGGCTGGCAGACCAGGTAACACTGCAGCGATAAATGAGCCCACAGGATTATTTTTTTCTGCCGCACTCTTTGACTTAGGTAAGATCAAAGTCAATCTTGCGGTATGGCGCATAGCGTGCCAACAACCAAAATAAACTGCGAAGGCAACCAATGGTGGCGCGATCAACGCTAGCGTTGCAAGAACTACCAAATCAATTACTTCACGCAACCGTTTTTCGTTGATAAGCAAAACTAGCGTCATAACAGAGAAAAATGCCACCAAAAATTTAAGTTGTGGTGCAATATCTGAGGCCCAGCTAATTAATAGTGGATTTATCTCTCGGAGTGCACTAGTTGTCGACTCCTTGAGCAGTGGTATGAATACTGGAATCGCACCAGATGTTATTGCAAACATATTCTGAGTCTTTGGTTTCATTCGACGGCGGTCAGAAAGACGATCTTGTTCAGCTATAAATGCCGCATCCCCAAAGCCAAAATGGAGAGCGCTCATTGCTAAAACTAATTGAAATCCTAATTTGTTCCAATGCAAAATAGCTAAGACTGCAAGAACCGCAATAGCGATGTAGCTAAATATAAGGAGTGCTAATTTTGGTCTCGAAGTAGCAGGAAGCGCGACTAAATGGTCTATAGCCCCATGTGGAATTCCGATAGCAAGTGCGAAAACCGCAAAACCAACCTGCCATCCTAAATTCTCGCCAAAATTAAATAAGGTAAAGAGCCCTGAAACCAAGATAGCGAATACAACGGCAAGGGTCGAAAAACTTCGAACTGAATTAAAAACTGCCTTTGCCCCATTCACGGGTCTAGTATATGAACCACCTTAAGCACTATTGGGAGAATTACTGTGTTGAAATTTGGGTATGTGGCGATGCTTGCTTTCACAGTCATCGGATCATTCTGGCTCGAATTGGTCCTTAAGATAAGAGTTTTAAAACGTATTAAGCGGGCGCTGATGAGCATTGTTCCAGTCGCGATTCCATTTATTATCTGGGATGCCTATGCCGTGGCAAATGGGCATTGGAAATTTGATTCAGAACAAATACTAGGAATTTATGGACCATTTGGAATTCCACTCGAAGAATTTCTATTCTTTTTAATTGTTCCAATCGCAGCAATCATGACCATCGAAGGCGTGCGAAGTGTTAAGAAGCATTGGCCAGTCGGAGATGAGAAGCGATGATTTACAGTGACATCGCGATTGGCGGCGTAATTGTTGCAGTTTTCTTTGACTTATATGGAGTTAGAACGTCGCTATTAACAAAATCTGTTTTCTGGACTTCATACGCGATTATTCTGCCATTTCAATTAATTACTAATTGGTGGCTAACTTCCAGGGGAATTGTTACCTATAGCCCAGAGGCAATTATCGGAACCCGAATATGCAGTGCGCCTATTGAGGATCTCTTATTTGGATTCGCCCTAGTTTTATCTGTAATGAGCCTCTGGGTTTATTGGGGCCGCAGAGGAATTCAACCGAAAGATTAATTGACAGCGGCAAAGATGATTGCGGCAATACCAACCACGATTGAAATTCTTTGAGCAATTTTAGTATTTAGTAGAGCTGCGGTTTTTGGTATGAAACTGAGAACTAAAATCAAGACACCTGGCGTAAGAATAATCAGGCTATTCGTTACAACCCCTGGTTCTCCTGTCTGATAACGCATGTTTAATAAGCCCATCGCGACTAATAAGTAGCCACCCCATCGATAATTCGTCATAGTTAAGAGTATCCCCTCTATAGTAAAAAAATTTGGGAGCACCATTTCTGGCGCCCCCAAATTTGCTTAATCTTTAGATCGGATTAGTGATCTTCCTTCATGCCTTCTGCTGCAGACTTCAGACGAGCAATCTTGTAGATTGTTAATCCGAATACGCACTTAGCAAGAACGTCGGCGATTGTGTAACCAATCTGGCGATTAACGAATGCGCCCGGATCTGTAGCGGAAGTGTCGCTAAGGATTGGTAGCAAGTATGAGATTGGGTATACACCCCATGTTGCGATCAATAGAAGACGTAGGCGACCAACGGTTGCTGCTACACCTTCTGGTTGACGATCCAATGACTTTCCTAGTTCTACGAATAGAACATAAAGGATGTAAATGAATGGAAGTGTTGATAGAACACCAAAAATTACTTTGGTATTTGTATCAGTTGCAATTTCACCTGGGTAACCAAGTGCGATCATCGCTGCTGATGCAGGGACAAGGCGAGCAATTAGTGAACTTGCCGCGGCCTTAGCCAGTGCAAGAACAGCAATTACTTCTACAAGTAGTAGAGGTACTGTCAAGATCCAGTCAACATAACGGTAGGCCTCGTTGAAGGCACCCTTTTCAGTTCCAACAGTTACGCCACCAGCAACTGATGACTCCCCGAATGAGTTGAATATGCGCCAGTAGTGGTATGCAGCAATGAATGTAACCATTGAAGATAGAACAAGTGCATTGCGGTATTTAGGTAGAACGCGAGCTTGTGACACCAATGTGTAAACGGTGCAGGCAAGCATCGAGATTAAGCCAAAGGAGAACATGTTGTAAAGCGTGCTCCATTGACCGTTCGTTAGGTTTACCATTTATATAGCCTCCGTGGGCGTGTGGTTCTGAGCCTCGGTCGAGGTTCAGTGGTAAAAATTGTGTTCCCATATGAAGAGCACAAGTCCTACCTAGTAAAATAGTAGGGGTGAATAACGGAAAAATCACGGCGAAATCTCAGGATTCTTTCCCAAATATGGGTAATTTTAAGCGTGTGGGTGCCTACATATAGCCTTCTGGCATGGCAAAGAAAGTAATTCCTACCAAAGACCCTTTCCGCTGCTCCGAATGCGGTTGGAGCACTACTAAGTGGGTCGGCAGGTGCGGTGAATGCCAGGCCTGGGGCGTTGTAGAAGAAGTTGCGGCCCCAAAGAAACTCTCCCTTGTTGCTGGACATGTAACTTCGCCAGCTCTGCCAATCGGTGAAGTTAGTTTAGAGAACGCTAAAGCTAGATCTAGCGGAGTCAGTGAACTCGATCGGGTTCTTGGTGGTGGTTTAGTTCCTGGGGCCGCAATCTTATTGGCCGGTGAACCTGGTGTTGGAAAATCTACTCTCTTACTAAGTGTCGCTGCAGAAAGTGCAAGGGTAAAAATAAATTCACTTTATATTAGCGGTGAGGAATCAGCTTCCCAGGTTCGATTACGTGCGGAGAGATTAAATGCCATAGATCCTAATTTATGGCTTGCCTCTGAGAATGAACTCGGAGCAGTAATCGCGCATATCGATGCAGTGAAGCCGCAATTATTAATAATTGATTCGATTCAAACTATCGCAAGTACTGCAGTCGATGGTGCCCCTGGTGGCGTAACTCAAGTTCGCGAAGTTGCAGCTGCACTTATCAGAATTGCAAAAGAGAGATCTATAACTTTAATTTTGGTAGGTCATGTAACAAAAGATGGTTCGATTGCCGGGCCAAGGCTTCTTGAGCACATTGTTGATGTCGTTTTAAATTTTGAAGGTGAACGCCATTCTAGATTGCGTTTAATCCGAGCGATCAAAAATAGATTTGGCGCATCTGATGAGGTCGGTTGCTTTGATATGAATGAAAATGGAATCACCTCACTTCCTGATCCAACTGGGTTATTTACAACACGACATAGCGAGCCTGTTCCGGGTACTTGTGTAACCGTTACTCTCGAAGGCAGGCGTCCATTACTAGCTGAGATTCAGGCGCTCGTTGGCGCAGCTGTTCCAGATGGAAGAGACTTTGGAAATTCTCGGCGTGTGACATCAGGGCTAGATAACCCCCGAACTGCAATGACTTTGGCAGTTTTAGAACTTAGAGCAAATATTCGGGTTTCCGGTCGCGATGTTTATGTTGCGACAGTTGGCGGAATGAAAATTTCTGAACCTGCAGCAGATCTTGCTGTCGCACTTGCAGTTGGATCTGCTGCAAAAGGTCTGGCACTCCCCGCAGATTTGATTGCGATTGGTGAAGTTGGACTTGCTGGTGAAATTCGAAAAGTAACAGGAGCAACACAGCGAATTGCCGAAGCTGCCCGTCTAGGATTTAAGAGAGCGATGGTTCCAGCAGGAAGTGACATAAAGATATCTGGAATTGAAATTATGGAGGTCTCCCGCTTAGAGCAGGCGATCGCTCGGGTCAAGATTAATTAATTTATTAATTATTTAGGTGTTGGAGCTTCGGCTAAGTCGCCAGGAGAATCTGGCATCTGCGCTTTAGGCATTCCCTTGAAGGTGAATATTTCCTTCTCATCTTCAGTCGTAGTTCCAACTAAGATAATTTCTCCGGCCTTTAGATCGCCAAAGAGAATCTTCTCTGAAAGCACATCTTCAATTTCCCTTTGAATACAACGGCGAAGTGGGCGGGCTCCAAGAAGTGGGTCATAACCCTTCTTTGCAAGTAGTGCCTTGGCTTCGGTTGTTAATTCAATTCCCATATCGCGAGCACGAAGTCGTTCATCCAAGCTTGCAATCATCAGATCGACAATTTGAATTATTTCGTTCTCAGTTAATTGATGGAAGACAATTACATCATCGATGCGGTTAAGGAATTCTGGGCGGAAATGATTTTTAAGTTCTTCATTTACCTTGCCCTTCATGCGTTCATAATTTCCTTGTTCATCTGAAGCATTAGTGAAACCGAGGTTTAAGCTCTTTGAAATATCACGGGTTCCAAGGTTTGTGGTCATGATAATTATTGTGTTCTTGAAATCGACAACTCGGCCCTGGGCATCAGTTAATCGGCCATCTTCAAGCACTTGTAGAAGTGAGTTAAAGATATCTGGGTGTGCCTTTTCAATCTCATCAAATAACACTACTGAGAATGGCTTACGGCGAACCTTCTCGGTTAGCTGACCGCCTTCGTCATACCCAACATAGCCCGGAGGCGCACCAAATAATCTAGAAGCTGTGTGCTTCTCGGAATATTCAGACATATCAAGCTGGATAAGTGCATCTGCATCACCAAATAAAAATTGTGCAAGAGTTCTTGATAGTTCGGTCTTTCCAACTCCAGAAGGACCAGCAAAGATAAATGATCCACCAGGTCGCTTTGGATCTTTTAACCCAGCCCGAGTACGGCGAATTGCTTGGGAGAGCGCTTTGATTGCCTGTTCCTGCCCAATAACACGGCGATGTAACTCTTCCTCCATGCGGAGCAGACGCGCAGTTTCGGCCTCAGTTAATTTGAATACCGGAATACCCGTTGAATTAGATAAAACTTCAGCTATTAGCTCTTCGGTAACTTCTGCAACAACATCGAGGTCGCCAGCTTTCCAAGTCTTTTCAGCTTCATTTTTCTCTACGATTAAGGTCTTCTCCTTATCGCGGAAACTAGCTGCACCTTCAAAGTCTTGTGAATCAATTGCAGACTCTTTAGCTTTGCGCGCTTCAGCAATTTTGTCATCGAATGCACGAAGCTCTGGTGGTGCAGTCATGCGCCGGATGCGAAGTCTTGAGCCAGCTTCATCGATTAAATCAATTGCTTTATCTGGCAAGAAGCGATCAGAGATATAACGATCGGCCATTTGTGCCGCGCCCACTAGTGCGCCATCTGTAATTGAAACTTTGTGGTGAGATTCGTATCGATCGCGAAGTCCCTTAAGAATTTCAATTGTGTGTTCAACAGTTGGTTCAGCAACTTGAATTGGTTGGAAGCGACGCTCTAGCGCTGCATCCTTCTCGAAGTACTTACGATATTCATCAAGAGTTGTTGCGCCGACTGTCTGTAATTCGCCGCGGGCAAGCATTGGTTTTAGGATACTTGCGGCATCAATTGCACCTTCTGCAGCGCCAGCACCAACAAGTGTATGAATCTCATCAATAAAAAGAATGATGTCGCCACGAGTGCGAATCTCCTTTAGAACTTTCTTTAGACGTTCTTCGAAATCTCCACGATAGCGGCTTCCGGCTACGAGTGCGCCCAGATCTAAAGAATAAACCTGCTTATCTTTTAGAGTTTCTGGAACGTCGCCTGAAATAATTGATTGCGCTAAGCCTTCAACGATTGCAGTCTTACCCACACCTGGTTCACCAATTAGAACTGGATTGTTCTTAGTGCGACGAGAAAGAACTTGCATTAAGCGTTCAATTTCCTTATTACGGCCAATTACTGGATCAAGTTTTCCTTCGCGCGCTGCTTGTGTGAGATTGCGACCAAATTGATCAAGAACTAAAGATGTTGATGGAGTGCCTTCGGCAGGTCCCCCTGATGTAGCTGCTTCTTTACCTTGATAGCCAGATAGAAGTGAAATTACTTGGGTCCGAACTCGAT
>JASJJZ010000029.1:0-24269 GCA_037622205.1 Actinomycetes bacterium | reverse complement strand
CAAGCACGGTATTGCCTTGCACATATTTATCGTATTGCGATGTCACCCAAGATTTATCTGCGATGTTTGGGCTAGCAATTAATTTTAGAACCGCAGCTTTAACTTCATCTGGCGCAGTGGGAAGTGGAACTGTAAAAGTTGATTTTGCTAGCTCATCAACATAAGCCGGTTTTTTAATTGGGCGGTTATATACCGGGCCGTCGTGGGCAACAGTGCGAGGTGGGACATCAACAATTAATTCACTGTTGAAAGTTATGTGTAACCGCTCGCCACTTGTGACTTCACCAATAACAGTTGCAGTGACATCCCACTTTTTGCAGATTGCCATAAAATGTTTAATCTTCTCAGGTGCCACGATTGCGCACATCCGCTCTTGAGATTCGCTCATCAAGATCTCTTCTGGTGAAAGCGACGGATCGCGCAACGGGACTTTCTCTAGATTGATTTGCATGCCACCGCTGCCAGCAGATGCGAGTTCACTGGTTGCGCAAGAGAGTCCGGCGCCACCAAGATCTTGAATACCAATAACTAAATCTGCTTTAAAGATTTCGAGACAGCATTCGATTAAAACTTTCTCGGCAAATGGATCTCCCACTTGAACTGATGGCCGCTTTGTAGGCTTTGCTGCATTGAATGTTTCAGATGCCAGAACTGAAACACCACCAATGCCATCGCCGCCAGTCTTTGCACCAAATAAGACAACTAGGTTTCCGGTGCCGTGCGCTGTTGCCAACTTAATATCTTCATGTTTCATTACGCCAACACAGAGCGCATTTACTAAGGGATTTCCGGCATAAGTCTCATCGAAGACAATTTCGCCACCGATATTTGGCAAGCCCAAACAATTTCCATAACCACCGATACCGGCAACAATTCCGGGAAGCAAACGACGAGTATCTGGGGCATCAGCAAGACCAAAACGAAGTGGATCCATCACTGCAATTGGGCGGGCGCCCATCGTCAAAATATCGCGAACGATGCCACCTACACCGGTTGCGGCGCCTTGATAGGGCTCGATAAATGAGGGGTGGTTGTGGGATTCAATTTTGAATGTGATTGCATAGTTTTGACCAATATCTACAACGCCAGCATTTTCTCCGATACCAACTAGAAGAGCCTCGGATTTAACTGCCTTTTCGCCAAATTGTTTTAAGTGCACCTTTGAAGATTTGTAAGAACAATGTTCGGACCACATAACCGAATACATCGCAAGCTCGCTTGAAGTTGGACGGCGACCAAGAATTGTTTTGATGCGCGCATATTCATCTTCTTTCAAACCAAGTTCAGCAAATGGTTGAACTGCATCTGGATTTTGGGTTGCAATAGCTACGGTATCCAGTGCCATTAGCGACCTACTAGTTGATGTAGAACAGATGTGAAGAAAGTTAAGCCATCGGTGCTCGGTCCAGTTAAAGACTCAATTGCATGTTCAGGGTGTGGCATCAGCCCAACAACATTGCCGCGTTCATTTGAAATACCGGCGATTAGATTGCGGGAACCATTTGGATCGAAATCAACATAACGCGCGATTACTCGGCCTTCACTTTCAAGCGCATTTAAAGTCTCATCATCGCACTGGAATGAACCTTCGCCATTCTTAAGTGGAATCAGAATTTCTTGATCCTGTTTAAAACCAGTTGTCCACATGGTATTTGTGTTCTCAATCTTTAGCTTCTGGTCGCGGCATAAGAAGTGCAAGTTGCTGTTGCGGGTAAGTGCGCCCGGCAGCAAATGTGATTCACATAAAACTTGGAAACCGTTGCAGATCCCAAGAACTGGGAAGCCGTGGTTTGCAGCCGTGACAATTGAATTCATGATTGGCGCAAAGCGGGCGATTGCGCCACAACGTAAATAATCTCCGTAGGAAAATCCACCTGGTAGAACGACTGCTTGGACTTCTTTTAAATCATCACTTGCATGAAATAGCGGAACTGCAATTCCACCAGCCATCTCAACCGCGCGGGCGGCGTCGCGATCATCGAGTGATCCTGGAAAGGTAACTACACCGATGCGAAATGACATTACTTCTCGATCTTTACTATGTAAGTTTCAATAACTGGATTAGATAGAAGTGTTTCTGCAGCTTTCTCGACTTCTGCTAGCTGCGCAGGTGTTGGGTCCCCGGCGACTTCGATTTCGAAACGTTTGCCCTGGCGCACTGACTTAGCTGTCTTAAAGGAGGTAAAACCTAAGCGGGGTAGAGCAGATGCGACGGCTTGGCCTTGCGGATCAAGGATTTCAGGTTTCAACATAACCTCGACAATGATTTTGGCCATTTAAAATTTCCTTCCAGTGATCAGTTCAAATGCGCTTGTGTAACGCTCTTGCGTCTTTGCAACTACATCATCGGCAAGTGGCGGTGGATTGCTATTTCGATCCCAACCGGAATTTAATAACCAGTCGCGAAGAAATTGTTTATCGTAGGAGTAATGAGTATCGGCTTCCCAGAACCGCGATGAGTCAGGAGTCAAGGCTTCATCGCCTAGGCAAATCATGCCAGATGGGTCGATGCCAAATTCGAATTTCGTATCTGCCAAGATGATTCCTTTAGTTGCGGCGAAATCATGGGCCTTGGAGTAAAGAGCGAGCGTCAATTTCTTTAGAATCTCTGCGGCCTGTTCCCCAATTAGCTCTTCACATCTTTCATATGTGATGTTCTCATCGTGTTCGCCATCTTCGGCCTTTGTTGCAGGGGTGAATATGGGCTGCGGCAGCTTTGAACCATCACTTAAGCCGGCAGGTAATTTAATTCCGCAGACGCTCTGCGACTTTTGATACTCCACCCAACCAGAGCCCGCCAAATACCCGCGAGCAACACATTCGACTGGAAACATGATTAAGGGTTTAACAATTACTGCTCGGCCTGCAACTTCGGTTGGGACATCAGTTGAAAGGATATGGTTTGGAACTACATCTTTTAATAAATCAAACCAGAATAGCGAGAGTTGGGTAAGTAGCTCTCCTTTATTTGGAATTGGTGTTGGCAAGATGTAATCAAAGGCTGAGATGCGATCAGATGCAACAATAAGTAGTTCTTCTTTTTCGTTATTAAAACGAGTGTATAAATCCCGGACTTTGCCGCTGCGCAGATGTTTCCATCCGGTTAGCTCGGGGATCATCGAATTTGGCCGGGACGGTACTGCGCTGCCGCAGCATGAGCGGAGGTAATCGCATCGATGCGGTTTACAACTCGCTGGGTTTGACCTTTTGCATCACCAGTAAATTCAAGTGGCTTTGCAAGAAGCGCATTCAATTCTGAAACGTTCAATGGGATTCGGGAATCATCGGCGATTGCTTGGATCATTGAATTTGGTTTGCCAGCGCGAATTCCGAGTGCAGCAGCAACCGCGTGTTCTTTAATAACTTCATGTGCAACTTCGCGGCCCACACCGGCTTTGACCGCAGCCATCAAAATCTTTGTTGTTGCAAGGAATGGCAGATATTTACTTAATTCGGCTTCGATCACGTCAGGGAAAGCACCGAATTCAATTAGCACCGTCATAAAAGTTTCGATTAAACCATCGAAGGCATAGAACGCATCGGCAATTGCAACCCGACGAACCACGCTGCATGCCACATCGCCTTCATTCCATTGATCGCCAGAAATTTCGCCAACCATTGAGGCATATCCGCGGAGCACAACTGCAAGACCATTTACGCGTTCACAAGAGCGGGTATTCATCTTGTGTGGCATCGCGGAAGAACCGACTTGGCCAGCTTTAAATCCTTCAGTAACTAATTCGGCGCCGGCCATTAAGCGAATTGAGGTTGCAAGTGATGACGGACCAGCTGCAAGTTGGACAAGTGTTGTGACAACATCGAAATCAAATGACCTTGGATAAATCTGTCCGGTGGAATCTAGAACGTTTTCAAAGCCAAGATACTTTGCGACATCAGTTTCGAGTTTTGCATGTGATGCAGGTGAACCAAGTAAATCAACTGAATCTTGCGCGGTGCCGACTGGTCCTTTAATTCCGCGAATTGGATAGCGCGAAATTAAATTATCAAGGCGGTCATATGCAAATAAAAGTTCTTCAGCAGCTGATGCAAAACGCTTGCCAAGCGTTGTGATTTGGGCCGGAACATTGTGGGAGCGGCCGGCAATTGGTTGCTCGATATATTTTGTAGCAAGTGTTCCCAGTAATCCAAGTGTTGCGACAACTCGATTGTGCGCTAACTGCAAGCCATCGCGGATCTGCATGGCTTCGACATTTTCAGTTAAATCACGCGAAGTCATACCGGCATGGATTGCTTCGTGGCCAGCAAGAGCGTTGAATTCTTCAATCCGAGCTTTTACATCGTGCCTGGTCTCTTTTTCACGGGCATCGATGGAAGCTAGATCTACCTTGTTTATTACCTTTTCATAATCTGCAATTACTGATTCTTCAATTTTATGTCCGAGTTTTGTTTGCGCCCGCATTACTGCAATCCATAATTTACGTTCACTAATTATTTTTGATTCGGGCGCAAAAATTTCACGCATTCCCGCTGATGCATATCGTTGGGCTAATAAACTCACTGGTGAATTATCTCCCATTTAATTGCCCTTCTCTGCCACCGACGCATTAAGCGCGATATCGCTTCGATAATGGCTGCCAGCCAGTGAGATTCGAGAGATGGTGCGATAGGACGCATCGCGGGCCTGGGTTAAATCGCTGCCCAATCCAGTCACTGTCAATACCCGGCCGCCGGAAGAGTGCAGAAGGCCATCGCGTAATTCGGTGCCAGCCTGAAAGACATAAGAACTTTGATTTGTTTGAATACCTGTAATTACCTCACCGAGAACTGGGTTTGCTGGATAACCTTCTGATGCCAGAACAACTGTTACTGCAGAATCAGCTGACCATTCAAGTTCACCAAAATTTTCTAAGTTTTTTGTGGCAGCTGCCATTAATAATTGTGCGAGCGGAGTTTTTAACCTTGGTAATAGAACTTGGGTTTCAGGATCACCGAAGCGGGCATTGAATTCAATAACTTTAGTGCCATGCGATGTAAGTGCCAGGCCGGCATATAACAATCCAACAAATGGCGTTCCGCGCGCGGCCATCTCTTGAATTGTTGGATTTAAAACTTGGCTTAGCGTTTCTTCCATAATTTCATCTGGCGTCCAAGGCAACGGTGAATATGCACCCATACCGCCGGTGTTTGGGCCGAGATCACCATCGAAGGCGCGTTTGAAATCTTGTGCGGGTTGCATCGCAATAACTGTTGTTCCATCGCTGATGCCGAATAGAGAAACTTCGGGGCCATCTAAGAACTCTTCAATTACAACTTGTGGTGATTGCAGCGCATGTTCAATTGCAAGATCGCGATCTTCGGTAACAACAACGCCTTTGCCGGCAGCAAGGCCATCATGCTTCACAACATAAGGTGCACCAAAGGTATCTAATGCTTTTTCAATCTCGCTTCGCGAGGTGCAGGTAAAACTCTTTGAAGTTGGGACACCGGCATCTCGCATGACTTGCTTTGCAAAATCTTTTGAGCCTTCGATTTGTGCTGCAGCTTTCGATGGACCAAAGCAGGCAATATTCGCTTTATTTAAAGCATCTGCCAAGCCATTTACTAGTGGCTTTTCCGGACCAACTACAACGAGATCAATATTTAAACTCTTTGCTAGTTCGACTACTGCAGTGTTATCGGTGGTATCAATTGCATGACATAACGCAATTTCTGCGATTCCTGGATTTCCGGGTGCTACGTGAAGTTCTTCTAAAGTTGTATCGCGATTTAGTGCTGCAGCAAGTGCGTGTTCACGCCCACCAGAACCAATCAGCAATACTTTCAAATGAACTCCGTAATCGAAATCGTTTCATCGCGACCAGGACCGACTCCGATTGCACTTATTGGTGCTTCGGAGATCTTCTCTAAGAACTTTACATAGGCCTGAGCATTTGCTGGCAGATCGCTAAATTTGCGAGCACCTGTAATGTCTTCGGTCCAGCCAGGTAAGTATTCGTAAATTGGTTTTGCGTGATGAAAATCTGTTTGTGAGGCTGGGAGTTCTTCAACTCTTTGACCATCGATTTCATAGGCAACACAAACTGGAATCTTCTCCCACCCAGTTAGCACATCCAACTTGGTTAAGAAGAAATCAGTCAGGCCGTTAACGCGAACTGCGTAACGTGCAATCGGTGCGTCATACCAACCGCAGCGACGAGCGCGACCGGTGGTAACACCAACTTCGCCACCAATGCGACGTAGTGATTCACCATCTTCATCGAACAACTCAGTTGGGAATGGACCGGAACCAACGCGAGTTGTGTAAGCCTTAACAATTCCAATAACGCGAGTGATCTTTGTTGGTCCAATTCCAGAACCAGTAGAGGCACCGCCAGCTGTTGGGTTTGAAGATGTTACGAATGGATAAGTCCCGTGATCGACATCAAGGAGAGTTCCTTGGGAACCTTCTAGGAGCACGGTTTTACCAGCTCTAAGCGCCTGATCTAAGAGCAGCGCAGTATCTGTTACATAGGGGCGAAGAATTTCGGCATAGGCCAAATATTCGGTGAGAACTTCTTCAATTTCGATTCCTTTGCGATTGAAGACCTTAATCAATACTTGGTTCTTATCGCGAAGCGCACCTTCGATTTTTTGACGCAAGATTGATGGATCAAATAAATCTTGGACGCGAATTCCGATGCGATTTATTTTGTCGGCATAAGCAGGTCCGATTCCGCGACCAGTTGTTCCAATTTTTGAATTTCCAAGGAAGCGTTCTGAAACTTTATCGATGGTGCGGTGATAGGGCGTGATCAAATGTGCGTTGGTGCTGATCTTTAGCTTTGAAGTATCGATACCGCGTTCGTTCAGGCCTTTGATTTCTTCAAGCAGAACAGATGGGTCAATAACAACACCGTTGCCGATGACTGGAACTACATTTGGAGAGAGGATTCCGGATGGCAGTAAGTGCAGCGCATATTTCTGGTCACCAATTACAACAGTGTGGCCGGCGTTGTTGCCGCCTTGGTAACGAACAACATAATCAACGCGGTCACCAAGTAGATCGGTAGCTTTACCTTTTCCTTCATCGCCCCATTGGGCGCCGAGCAGAACTAGTGCTGGCATTTAGGCCCGCAATGTAGTGCCGGTTGAACGAAGATCTTCGCAAGCAAGGATTACGCGCGCAGCAATACCAGCCTCTGCAGCCTTGCCCCAGGCACGTGGATCGTAAGCTTTTTTATTTCCGACTTCGCCATCAATCTTTAGAACGCCGTCATAATTTTTCATGACGTGATCAACGATTGGGCGAGTAAATGCATATTGGGTATCAGTATCGACATTCATCTTAATTACGCCGTAATCAAGGGCTTCACGAATTTCAGAGAGCAGTGAGCCAGAACCACCGTGGAAGACCAAGTCCATTGGCTTTGAGCCAGCAGCAAGTCCGTGCTTTGCCGCAACTGCATCTTGCAGGGTTTTTAAAATTGCGGGTTGTAGAACAACGTTTCCTGGCTTGTAAACCCCGTGCACATTTCCAAAAGTGGCTGCGACCATATAGCGACCGCGTTCGCCCATTCCTAAAGTTTCAACTGTCATTAGTGCATCTTCAGGTGTGGAGTAAAGTTTTGCATCGTGCTTGGCTTCGACGCCATCTTCTTCGCCACCGACAACACCGATTTCGATTTCAAGAAGGGTACGAGCAGCGGCTGATTTAGTAATTAATTCATCTGCGATTGACATATTTTCTGGCATTGAAACTGCTGAGCCATCCCACATGTGAGAGCTAAATAGTGGGCCTTTGCCATCTTTAATTCGCTGGGCGCCAAGATCTAGTAGTGGACGCATGAAGCCATCCAATTTTTCAACTGGGCAGTGATCGGTATGAATTGCAATATTGACGTTGTAATTCTTCGCAACGATATGTGCGTATTCGGCAAGGGCAACTGCGCCATCAACCATATTCTTTACCGTTGAACCTGAAAGGTATTCCGCTCCGCCCCAAGAAATTTGGACGATGCCGTCAGATTTTGCTTCTGCAAAACCACGGAGGGCACCGATTAACGTTTGCGATGATGAGACGTTGATTGCCGGATATGCAAAAGCTTTTGCCTTCGCGCTGTCCAACATTTCGGCATAAATTTCCGGGGTTGCAATTGGCATTTTCATTCTCCCAAATCAAGTGGTTTGCTACGTAAGGCTGGCGTAAATCTCTGGCCGGGCACTTCGATGGGCTACGGTGAGGCTTACGGCATATCCCACCACATATGGGGGCAGATTGGAAAACCGTGCGCCTAGCGGCGCGATTTATCTGGGTTTAGCCCAAGCCAAAAAAGCTTAGGAGGTGGTTTAGGCCGATTATTCCGATGTTGCTATTAATGATCATTTTCCCGACCCGGCCAACTGCTTTGATTGCGACCGTTAAAACGTGCAGATTAGTGATTATATTTATAAAAAATCCCAAGTTAGTTCTCCTTTTTATTGTTTTTATTGATGACTTTGCTTACTTGGGAAAGATAGAGAGTTTGCGCTTAATGGCTTGTGGCGAATAAAAAAATCTTGGACAAAGTTATGGTGTGTAAAACTTTTCGCTGGTAACCTTAAAAACATGACGACTCTGGAAAATCTTGGCTCTGAAGATCGCAAATTTGCTCCAACTGCCGAATTCGCCGCCCAGGCAAATGCACAGGCTGAGATGTATTCACGAGCAAAAGCAGATCGTTTAAAGTTTTGGGAAGATGCAGCAAACCAACTGCATTGGGAGAAAAAGTGGGAGACCGTCCTGGATTGGCAATTGCCTTTTGCAAAATGGTTTGTCGGCGGAAAGATTAATGCTTGCTACAACGCAGTCGACCGAAATGTAATTGAGGGCCGCGGTGATCGGGTTGCATTTTATTTTGAGGGCGAACCTGGAGATACCCGCACAATTACCTATTCAGATTTATTACGCGAAGTTTCAAAGCTAGCAAATGCCTTAACCGAGATGGGAATTACGTCGGGTGATCGGGTTGCGATTTATCTCCCGATGATTCCGGAAGCTGCGATTGCGATGTTGGCTTGTGCGCGAATTGGTGCAATGCATTCGGTTATCTTCGGTGGCTTCTCGGCTGACGCCGTAACTGTTCGCAACAATGATGCAAAGGCGAAGTTAGTAATCACAGCTGATGGTGGATTTAGAAAAGGTGCGGCATTTGCACTGAAGCCGACAGTTGATACTGCGCTTGCCGGTTCGCCAACAGTTGAAAAAGTATTAGTTGTAAAACGCACTGGTCAAGAAACTGAGATGCAAGCGGGCCGCGATATTTGGTGGCATGACGCTGTTGATCGCCAATCAGATAAGCATGTTGCTCAGGGCTTTGATAGCGAGCATGGTTTATTTATTCTTTATACATCTGGCACAACTGCAAAACCAAAGGGGATTTATCACACAACCGGCGGTTACTTAACTCAGGTTGCATTTACGCACAAGGCGGTCTTTGACTTAAAAGCCGAGAGCGATGTTTATTGGTGCACTGCGGATATCGGTTGGGTAACTGGCCATTCATATGTGGTTTATGGGCCGCTAACAAATGGTGCGACTCAAGTTATGTATGAAGGAACTCCGGATACTCCAAATAAATCCCGAATGTTTGAAATCATTGAGAAATATAAAGTTTCTATTCTTTATACCGCACCGACGCTAATTCGCACCTGGATGAAGTGGGGCGATGAATTTCCAAATGGAAGTGATTTATCATCACTGCGTTTACTCGGATCTGTTGGTGAACCAATTAATCCGGAAGCGTGGATGTGGTACCGCGAAGTGATTGGTGGAAATCGCTGCCCAATTGTTGATACTTGGTGGCAGACCGAAACTGGCGCAATCATGATTTCACCGCTGCCCGGAGTTACTGAAACTAAACCAGGTTCTGCAATGCGTGGACTTCCGGGAATTGGCGCGCGGGTAATTGATGAAAAAGGTGTTGATGTTCCACTTGGTGGCGGCGGATATCTTGCGCTGACCGAGCCTTGGCCTTCAATGCTTCGCGGAATTTGGGGCGAAGAGGAGCGTTACAAAGAGACTTACTGGTCCCGTTTTCCTGGTAAATATTTTGCAGGTGACGGTGCAAAAATTGATAGCGATGGTGCAATCTGGCTGCTTGGTCGCGTTGATGATGTCATGAATGTTTCTGGTCATCGAATTTCAACAACTGAAGTTGAATCAGCGCTGGTATCGCATGAATCAGTCGCTGAAGCTGCAGTTGTTGGTGCCAAAGATGAGATGACCGGCCAAGGAATTGTCGCCTTTGTAATTATGCGTGGTGGTGTTGAAAGCCTTGATGGCGACGCACTTGTAAAACAATTACGAGATCATGTTGCGAAAGAGATTG
The DNA here is from genome assembly GCA_037622205.1 of Actinomycetes bacterium. Lineage (GTDB taxonomy): Bacteria > Actinomycetota > Actinomycetes > Nanopelagicales > Nanopelagicaceae > AAA044-D11. Next base: position 13,962 of record JASJJZ010000029.1, on the reverse strand, counting down.
GTGCAATCGCAAAGCCCCGTCAAATAATCGTCGTTGCCGAACTTCCAAAGACCCGAAGCGGAAAGATTATGCGTAGATTGCTGCAAGATGTTGCAGAGAACCGTGCAGTTGGTGATTCAACAACACTTGCTGACCCAAACATTATGAAGTTAATCAGTGAAGGTTTGAAGAGTGGAAAGAGCGAAGATTAATTCTTAGCAAATAGTTTGCTAAAGAATCCTGGGCCTTTTGGCTCCACTGGGTCGTTTTGATGGCCCGCACAGCGTTGCGATTTAGGAATACCAGCTAGCGCCTCCTCGACATGGTTTCCACAACCACTCCAAGTTGCTTTGCCACATTTACGACAAGTTGTTTGACTACACATTTACTACTTCTTTCTCTTTGGTTTCGGTATTTTGGTTATAAGCGATTGCTGCTGGTGAATTTACCCAAGTGCGATAACCACCATCTAAATTCTTCGCTGCTATTCCAAGTTCATTTAGTAACAAAGTTGCGGTATGGCCACGTTGACCTACTTGGCATAAGACCAAAACGTCACGAGTAGGAACTTCGGTGATGCGTTCGCGTAATTCATCAACTGGAATATTGATTGCACCCGGAATTGAACCTGCTGCAAATTCTGACTTTGCTCTGACGTCTAATAAATTGTGCTCGCCAACTTCGTTCCACTGCAGAGTTTCAACTAAGCCTGAGATTTGGTTTTCTGCCACGTAACCCAACATATTCACGGCATCTTTCGCTGAACCAAATGGTGGCGCATAAGCCAGCTCTAAATCAGCAAGTTCTGGCGCAGTAATTCCGCCGCGAATAGAAGTTGCGATCACATCGATTCGCTTATCTACACCTTCGTAGCCAACGCCTTGCGCGCCATAGATTTCGCCAGTTTTAGAGTTAAAGATTAATTTCAGTGCCATCTGTTCTGCGCCTGGATAATAGCCAGCGTGTGAACTTGGGTGAGTATGGATAACTTTGTATTTGCGATCTGTCGTCGAAAGACGTTTCTCGTTCCATCCCGTCGTTGCAATTGTTAATTCAAAGACTTTTACAATTGCGGTTCCGATAGTTGGAACAACTCGCACATCTCGTCCGAGAATATGGTCTGCCACCACGCGGCCATGTCGATTAGCTAAATTTGCAAGTGGAACCAGTGTTGATGTTCCATCTAGGGCATCTTTCTTCTGAGCTGCATCTCCGATTGCATAAATATCTCGATCACTAGTCTGATTAAATTCATTTACATCTATGCCACCACGCTCACCAATTGTTATTCCGGCGCTACGTGCAAGTTCAATATCGGGTCGAACTCCGATAGCCATAATGACTATTTCGGCATCAATGTGTCGACCATCAGAAAGTTCTACCGAATTTTCTCCGATCGCAACAACAGAGTTACCAAGGAAGAGATTTACCCCGTTACGAGCTAATTCGGCGTGAACATAAGAGGCCATCTCGATATCTAACGGAGCCAAGACTTGTGGCGCCGCTTCAACAATCGAAGTAGAAATAGCTTTATGAATTAGATTCTCAGCGATCTCAACCCCAATAAATCCACCACCAATAACAACAGCGCTCTCTGGTTTATCTGTGACAGCAAGGGCAATGCGCTCAACATCTTCGACTGTGCGAAGTGTCATTGCGCGTTCGGATCCTGGAAAGTTAGGGCGAATAGGTGAAGCACCTGGGCTTAGAACTAATTTGTCATAATTAATTTCATACTCTTCGCCCGTCAAAAGATTTCGGACCGCAATAGTTTTCGATGCCCGATTAATCGAAAGAGCTTCACTCGAGATGCGAACATCTAAGCGAAAACGCTTATGCAAGCTGTCCGGAGTTTGCAGGAGGAGTGCGTCCTCACTTTCGATTACACCGCCTACGTAATATGGCAGGCCACAGTTTGCATAGGAAACATGGCCGCTCTTCTCTAAAACTATAATTTCTGCGGTCGCATCTAATCTGCGCAGTCTGGTCGCTGCAGACATGCCACCGGCAACCCCACCAACTATTACAATTTTTTTCATCTTAATTTGTCACCAATGTTTGACCAGCTGCGCCCCATGCTCCGATACCGCCTTGGAGGTTGAATAGTGTTGTGAAACCAAGCTTTGACATTTCTGCTGTTGCAATTGCTGAGCGCCTACCACTCTGACAATAGACGGCATATGTTTTACTCTTATCTAACTTTGAAACATCTGCAGCAAATTGCATGCCTTCGACATCAATATTTAAAGAGTTTGTAATATGCCCGGCCATAAATTCACCTGGAGTTCTAACATCTAGGACTACGACGTTGGGATCTGAGATTGTCTGTGCAAAATCAATGGCTCCCTGATTTCCAACTGAAGAAGTGGAAGAGCCGCAGCCGGTTAAAAAGAGAGCTGAAATACTTAGCGCTACGATTAATTTTTTCATCTTTACGCCAAACTTAGAAATAGTTTTTGAAGCTTCTGTGTTACAGCCTCCGAATTAGTTTTACCTTCAACAATGCACTCTTTTAAACTTGCAGAGATTAGAGTGAATGCGGCGGTGTTGATTGCTTTACTGACTGCCGACATCTGAATGACAATCTCATCGCAGTTGCGCCCTTCTTCTAGCATTCTTGCAACCGCACCAAGTTGCCCCTGAGCTCGTTTTACACGCTTAGAGATTGCGTCAATCTGCTCTTGATCAGATAAGACATGTGTCGCCTTCGTTGTAGCCATTAGAGCCTCCACTCACTATTTCCCGGAAGGCTACTATACCCCCAGGGGTATAGTCAAATCTTGCCACTAATTAATTCAAACTTTTTACCCTCTCGGTTATATTCTTAATCAACATTGGCGTGTATTGGTCAACTCTCTGATAAATCTTGCTATCCGGAATATTTTTATCGGCCCAGACCCATGGCGTGGCAAGGCAAATTGTGGCTATTAGATATGCCATTAAAACCGTGCGGAGAATTGAGAAGGCGGCGCCCAATAGTGAATCAAGCCATTTAAATGGACCAAAAAGGATTGTCTTGTGAAAGAAGTCGGCGAATTTTGCAAGAAGCCATTGACCAATAACTGATCCGGCAGAGATTGCTAAAAGAAGTAAAGCAAATTTACCGAATACACCATCCCAATCCTTTAGATAATTCCAAGAGATAGCTAGGCCTAATACGCCACCGCCAACATAGCCAATCATTGAGAAAATTGATTTTAGGAATCCGGCCCGATACCCACGGTAAAACGAGATCAAAATTAGTAATCCAAGCCCAATGTCTACCCAATTATATTTCATAGCTTTATTCCTAGATATTTTTCAACTTCAGAAAATAGCTGCTCTGTAGATTTCAAGACACCAATATGACGATATGCAACTTCACTATCGCTATTCAAATACCAAGTAACTGGAACGCCCATTCCAAAAGAACTCTTTGTGGAGCCATCTTTGTCATAAAGATTTGGCCAGGTCATTCCTTGATCAATAACAAATTTCCGCGCAGATTCCATATTCGCTTCTTCAACATCGATACCAATAATTTGAACTTTTCCAGTTGCCGCTAGCTCCCGTAAGAATGGCATCTCCTGACGACACGGAATACACCAAGAGCCCCACACATTAATTAGTACTGGCCCTTTAATTGACTCTAGAAGAACTTTGGAGTTTCCATCTAAGCAATCAAGAGTTGTTCCGGTGGTTTTAGTTAAATCGGTTGTAATTGCCGAACATGAAATAACTCGGCCATTGCCAACGCTCTTTGGGATCTCAGTGCCACAAGAGGTTAGAAGAAATATTGAGATAAATAGTGCAGAGATAGTTTTCATCGAAAGTCTGCATCCGTTTTGACTAGGGCCATAGCTTTAACTTTATCCAGTTCTCCGATACCAAATGATGGACACAACTTAGCAAGCGGACAGGCGCCACATGCAGGTTTGCGGGAATGACAGATTCGCCGGCCATGCCAGATCATTCGTTGCGAGAGATTGGTCCATTCTTGTTGTGGAATTAATTTTCCAACTTCATGTTCAACTTTTACTGGATCCATCGACTCGCTCCAACCGAAGCGACGGCTTAACCGCCCAAAGTGGGTGTCAACGGTAATCCCTGGAATATCAAAGGCGTGGCCCAGAACTACATTGGCGGTTTTGCGGCCAACGCCAGGAAGTTTTACCAACTCATTTAAATCTGCCGGCACCTGTCCGCCATACTCATTTATTATTTTTACGGATAAACCTTTAAGGCTTCGCGCTTTACCCCGGAAGAATCCAGTGGAATGAATTAACACCTCAAGCACTGCCAGATCTGCGCCGGCCATCTTCTTTGGAGTTCCAAATTTTTTAAATAGTTTTGGCGTCACCAGGTTCACACGCCTGTCAGTACATTGAGCAGATAAAACCGTTGCGCATAAAAGTTGGAATGGAGTTTCAAAATCTAATTCACATCTCACATCTGGATATGTTTTGGTCAAGGTCCGATAGATCGCGCGGGCTTGAGTGCTCATAAGGAAAAGGTTAGCCCGATTGGAGTTAGAAGTGCCATTACGGGTATCCTTAGAAAATGGCTACCCCAAAGGAATTTAATGACGAAGCAGAGGTTCGCAAAGCTCCGCTATTTAGCGCACTTGATGATGCCGCTTCAGCCACACTTCGCGAATCAATGATTCCAGTTAAAGTTTCAAAGGGTAATACCCTCTTCAAAGAGGGCGATGACGGGGAACGGTTATTTGTTATTGTAGAAGGCAAATTAAAACTTGGAACAACTTCTTCTGATGGCCGCGAAAATTTACTTTCAATTCTCGGGCCTGGCGAAATGTTCGGCGAACTTTCGTTATTTGATCCAGGACCTCGCACCGCGACTGCGACTGCAGTAACTGATGCCAGATTGCTCTCACTTTCTAATGACAAGGTAATCGGTTGGGTCACGCAACATCCAAATGTTTCACTTCAACTTCTAGGTCGCTTGGCACAACGCCTGCGCCGGAGCAATGAAGTTCTTGCAGATTTGGTTTTCTCAGATGTTCCAGGCCGAGTCGCCAAAGCGATCATGGATCTTGGAAATCGTTTCGGAGTTCAAAAGGCTGATGGATTGCATGTCAATCATGATTTAACTCAGGAAGAGCTCGCACAACTAGTTGGCGCATCACGCGAAACAGTTAATAAGGCCTTAGCTGATTTTGCTGGCCGTGGTTGGGTACGTCTTGAACCTCGCGCAGTTGTTGTTCTTGATCTAGAACGCTTATTAAAGCGCGGTCGCTAAAACTTATTTGAGTTCGAAAGTTAATTCAACTTCAACTGGCGAATTCAGTGGAAGTTCAGCAACACCAAGTGCAGAACGTGCATGCTTTCCTTTTTCATCGCCCCAAAGTGCCAATAGCAATTCTGATGCGCCATTGATTACAGCAGGCTGATTTACAAATCCTGGTGCGCCATTTACATATCCAACAACTCGAACAATCCGTTCAACATCATCGACATCTGCAACTAAATTCAAGGCTGCAAGTGCGTTTAATGCACAGATTTGCGCTAATTCTTTTGCCTGTTCAACACTTACTTCAGTGCCAACTTTTCCGGTCGCCGCAATTTCGCCGTTAACCATTGGAAGTTGTCCGGCGGTAAAAACTAACTTTCCAGTTTTAACTGCTGGAACATAAGCCGCCAATGGAGGTGATGCGACTGGAAGTTCTAGACCCATCTCTTTTAATTTTGCGCGAATACTCATTAAGCAATTATTCGCTTCATGTAAGCAACAAGTTGTTCACCTGTGCCAGGTGCTGGGATAACTTGAACGAGTTCCCAACCATCAGAACCCCAAGTATCTAAAATTTGTTTTGTTGCGTGAGATAGAAGTGGCACGGTTGCATATTCATATTTATTCATTAGTTTCCTCCGGTAAGTGCTGCTTTAACTAAACCTGAAACAGTTCCGCCATCTGCTTTGCCGGCAACTTTAGGTTGGATTGCTTTCATTACTAATCCCATTCCTGAGGGGCCTGCTGCCCCAGTTTCAGTAATTGCATCAGCAATAATTTTCTTTACTTCATCTTCAGATAATTGTTCTGGGAGATATTCAGTAATAACTTTACCTTCGCTAGTTTCGCGTTCGCTGCGATCGGCATGCCCGGCATCTCTAAATGCATCTGCGGCTTCGCGGCGCTTCTTGGACTCACGCGAAAGCACGGTGATGATTTCGGCATCATCTAAAACTCGAGCACTCTTTCCTGAGACCTCTTCGTTTGTGATGGCAGTTAACACCATTCGGATGGTTCCGGAACGAAGCTCATCTCTTGAACGGATAGCCTCGGTTAAATCGCCCTGAAGTCGTTCTTTTAGTCCCATAGCGGTATCTTCTCACGCCTATGAGTTATCAACTACGTGAGGTCTCGGTCCCGGTTCTTCCCGCTGGCCACCGTTCGATTCGAGTGCTGCATTTTTCAGATCTGCACTTAACTCCGAAGCGCAAGGTTGAGATTGCAGATATTAAATCCCTAGCCGATTTGAAGCCAGACCTTGTTATCAGCACTGGAGATTTCTTAGCCCATAAAGGCGCAGTCCCGGTTGTATTGGATGCGTTGCGCCCACTCTTTGATGTTCCGGGTCTCTTTGTCTTTGGTTCTAATGATTATTTTGGGCCAAAACCAAAAAACCCTTTCTCGTATCTATTTAAAGATAATGGCAAGCGAAAGTTGGGGCCAGATTTAAATTGGGAAGGTTTACAAAAATCACTGACCGGAATTGGTTGGCTAGAATTAAATCATAGCCGTGAAGTTATTAAAATTAATGACACAACTATTGAAGCTCGTGGTACTGATGATGCCCATTTAAATTTTGATAATTACAGTGAGGTTGCGGGTCTGCCAGATAAGAAAGCTGATCTTGCAATTGGTGTGACGCATGCACCTTACCTACGTATTTTGGATGCGATGAGTAAGGATAATTTAGATTTAATTTTTGCCGGCCATACCCATGGTGGCCAAGTTCGGTTGCCTTGGATTGGTGAGAGTAGAGCGTTAACTACAAATTGTGATTTACCAACTTGGCGGGCGCGCGGTTTAACTCGTGAACCGAATGAACCTTGGTTACATGTTTCTGCCGGAATGGGGACAAGCCCGTTTGCAAGAATTCGAGTTGCCTCGCCACCAGAAGTTTCGTTAGTTACCTTGGAAGCCGGGTTTTAAATAATTTGTAAATTGTGCAATCTCAGACATGCCAGCTTTTTGATATGCCTTAATCGCCGCAGTATTTTTATGTGAGACCCCAAGCCCTAATGTTTTAATCCCAACTTCGTTTGCCCTTGAAATAAAGCGCTTTACTAACTCTGTCGCAAGTCCTTTACCGCGCTCTGATTCGACGGTGGCGACCGAGGAAATTACAAAAGCACCTGAAGACCATTTAACAAGGGCTCCTATTGCACTTACTTCTCCCGATTCATTTCGAACACAACCCCATTGAATAATCTCCGGATTGCCTGGATAGGTTGATGATGTCGGTGCATTTTCATCCAGAATTTTTTTCACTAGCACCTCATCAGTTAGCGCTTCAATAGTTTCAAAACCTGAAATTATTTTTGTTGATGTTCCATAAGTATCAAATTGATTTCCAACCTCAAGATGGCCAAAATTCGAACCAAATTCACTAAAGGCGACTGCACATTTTTCCCAACGGGGATCAATGTGGGGATTCGGGCCATAAGCATGACCATAAATAAATCCAGAGTCCATAGTGAATGAGAATGAGTCATCGGTGATAAATGCTTCAATAAAACGTTCGGCATTTGCTTGCGAAACAAACATTCCAGGACCGCTTAAATCTCCAAGCCTTTCGCGTGCCCAACCAAGTGCGACTGTTATGTCGCTAGTTTTATTAAAACTCTTTTGCAATGAGTTCGGCAATCTGCGCAGTATTTAGCGCGGCACCTTTACGTAAGTTATCGCCACATAAGAAGAGATCAAGCGCATGCTTATCATCGAGGCTACGACGAACCCGGCCAACCCAAGTTGGGTCTGTCCCCACTGCTTCGGCAGGAGTTGGAAATTCGTAATTTTCTGGATCATCAACAAGCTTTACGCCGGCTGCATTGCGCAGAACTTCTTGAGCAGCTTTGCGAGAAACCTTCTTCTTGAAAATCGCATGAACTGCTAATGAGTGAGTTGTTAGAACTGGAACTCGAACACAAGTCGCAGAAACTTTTAGATCTGGCATGTCCAGAATCTTGCGAGATTCATTTCGAACCTTAAGTTCTTCCGAGGAGTAGCCCTCTTCTTTTAGCGAACCAGCCCAAGGAATAACATTTAGCGCAAGTGGTTTTGGGAATGGGCCATTCTCTTTTATATATGCTTTTGAATCATTTGCTACATCGCCCGAATTTGTTCCGGCAACTGCAGAGATTTGTGCACGCAAGGTATCGATTCCAGATTGGCCGGCTCCGGATGCAGCTTGATATGAGGCAACAACAAGTTCTTGAAGTTTGTACTCTTTATTTAGTGCACCCAGTGCAACAATCATTGAAAGAGTTGTGCAATTTGGATTTGAAATAATTCCCTTTGGACGTTTCTTTGCGGCTTTTGGATTTACCTCTGGAACAACAAGCGGAACTTCTGGATCCATTCGAAAAGCGCCAGAATTATCGACGACAACTGCGCCACGTGATACCGCAATTGGTGCCCATTCGGCAGAAATTTCATCTGGAACATCGAACATTGCAATATCAATTCCGTCAAAAGCTTCTGGTGAAAGTGCGACGACGGTGAGTTCTTCGCCGCGACACAAAAGTTTCTTTCCAGCGCTTCGGGCTGACGCGATTAACCGAATTTCACCATAAACATTTTCACGCTTACTCAAGATATCGAGCATGACTGTTCCAACGGCACCAGTTGCGCCTACGACTGCTAGGGATGGCTTTTTACTCATCGGCCAGTTCCACCATATACAACAGCTTCTATTTGGGCAGCATCTAATTCGAAGGTGGTATGTGCTGCCCGAACGCCCTTATCTAAATCAGTTGCCCGGCAGACAATTGAAATACGGATTTCTGAAGTTGAAATCATTTCGATATTTACACCAGCTTCAGCAAGACAAGCAAAAAATGTTGCAGTAACGCCAGGATGTGAACGCATGCCAGCCCCAACCAAAGATAACTTTCCGATTTGATCATCGTACTGAATTGATTGGAAACCAATCTCACCTTGGATGCGCTGCAGTATTGCAGTTGCGGTTGCACCTTCAGTCATTGGAAGTGTGAATGAAATATCAGTTAATCCAGTAGCTGCTGCCGAAACATTCTGCACAATCATGTCAATGTTGACATCTGCATCTGCAATTGCCTGGAAGATTCGGGCGGCGGTTCCAGTGCGATCAGGAACTCCAACCACAGTTATCTTTGCTTCGCTCTTATCATGGGCAATGCCCGCGATGATTGCTTGTTCCATATCGGTTCCTCCTTCAGGATGATCTTTAACCACCCAGGTTCCTTCGTTATTTGAAAATGATGAACGTACGTGAATTGGCATGTCATAACGGCGCGCATATTCAACGCAACGCAAGTGCAGAACTTTTGCACCAGATGCTGCAAGTTCAAGCATCTCGTCATAAGTAATTGTCTTTAATTTTTTCGCTGCTGGGACAACTCGTGGGTCGGCAGAGAAAATTCCATCAACATCGGTATAAATTTCGCAGACATCTGCTTCAAGTGCGGCAGCGAGCGCGACAGCTGTTGTGTCAGAACCACCGCGACCAAGTGTTGTTACATCTTTTGTATCTTGGCTAATTCCTTGAAAGCCAGCGACAATTGCAATTGCGCCTTCGCTTAAAGCCTCTGTGATTCGAGACGGTGTCACATCGATAATGCGAGCGCGGCCATGTGTCGAAGTTGTTATAACACCGGCTTGTGACCCGGTGAAAGAGCGCGCTTCATTTCCAAGATTTCCAATTGCCATTGCAAGTAGCGCCATTGAGATTCGCTCGCCGGCAGTAAGTAGCATGTCGAGTTCGCGACCATTTGGAAGCGGGGAGACTTGATTGGCGAGATTTATCAGCTCATCGGTTGTATCGCCCATCGCCGAGACAACGACAACGACTTGGTGGCCAGCACGTTTGGTGGCCACGATTCGATTGGCGACCCGCTTGAGCCCTTCGGCATCAGCAACGGAGGAGCCGCCATATTTTTGAACTATTAATCCCATGTGCTAAATATCCCCCATATGATTGGATTCGGGAAAGAAATATCAGGTTTGTCTCAAATAATAAAACGTCTACGCGTATCAAATAATGAGAATATCTGGAAGTTAGTTCTCGACAGTCCTTCGTCCCTCAAATGCGCGGCCAAGAGTTACCTCATCGGCATATTCCAGGTCCCCGCCAACTGGCAGACCGGAAGCCAAACGACTGACCTTCATGCCAAGGGGCTTTAGCAATCTGGATAGATAAGTAGCAGTGGCTTCGCCTTCAAGGTTTGGATCGGTGGCAATAATAATTTCTTGAATCTCGGTTGCAGCTAAGCGGACCATTAATTCGCGAATGCGCAGGTTCTCTGGACCGATGCCATCGATAGGTGAGATTGCACCGCCGAGCACATGATACTTACCGCGAAATTCTCGAGTCTTTTCAATTGCGATTACATCTTTGCTCTCTTCAACAACACAGATAAGTGTTGGGTCACGCCTTGGATCACGACAGATGCGACAGAGTTCTTCTTCTGAAATATTTCCGCATTCGGTGCAGAACCGAACTTTCTCTTTAACTGTTCGCAGCACATCTACAAGGCGCGAAATATCAACACGTTCCGATTGAATTATATGAAAGGCAATTCGTTGCGCAGACTTTGGCCCAATACCAGGCAGGCGACCAAGTTCGTCAATTAAATCTTGAATGGCACCTTCATACATATAAATTAATCCCTCTTGGTTTCACTAATTATTTGCGCGCCAAGTTCGCGCATCAAAAGCTCTTGTCCTGATAATTGATCTGCATCAGATGGATCCTCGGCGGAGCGCGAAGCTGGTGAAGATGTATTCGCACTTTCATCTACTACACATTCGATTTTCAAATCCAGCCCAGTCACATCAATAAAGGCGGCACGCAAAATCTCATCGCTGCCAGAACGTGTGAATGAATCACGTGCGCCCGCATTAACAATTCCGATTGTGATTGCTTTCTCGTCCACCGATAAAACATGTGCGCTAGAACTTAAGAGCGACCAAGTCAGACGACGGCGCTTCTTTACATTCTCAATTATTTCTGGCCAGAATCTACGAAGCGCTGCAGCATCTATTGGTCCAGTCGGCTTATTCACACTTGGCGTAGGCGCAGCTGCCCTAATTGGTGCCCTAACTTCTTCTTTAACTTTCTTCGTTACTTCTTTAATTTCTTCTTTTTTTGGTTCTGCTTTAACTTCAGTCTTTGTGGCAACAGGTTGCGGAATTGAAATATTTTCACGGAGTTCGAGCCGTTCAATTCTAGAAATTAAACCGACATCATCGCTGCCCGGCAGAAGTATGCGCCCACATATGAGTTCAAGCATCAATCGTGGAGCTGTCGCACCGCGCATCTGAGTTAAGCCGGCCGCCACAATATCGGCACTTCGAATCAAATTAGCAGTCCCAATAATTGTTGCCTGGGCACGCATCCGTTGCAATTGATCCTCTGGAATTTCCCGCAGAATTTGTGAAGCACTCTCTTCAACGGCGCCGACAATAATCAAATCACGCAGACGTTCTAAGAAATCTTGAGTAAAGCGACGAGGATCGTGGCCAGATTCGATAACGCGATCAATTGCTTTAAAGAGTGTTGCGCCGTCGCGTGCTGCCATTGCATCAATTGCTTCATCAAGTAATGCGCCGTCGGTGTATCCAAGTAATTGAATTGCAATTTCATAGGTAACGCCCTCTTTACCGGCGCCGGCAAGCAACTGCCCAAGAACAGAAAGTGCATCTCGAACTGAACCACCAGAGGCCCGGACTACAAGTGGAATAACACCTTTAGCAACTGCGATTCCTTCGGAGTTACAGACTTTCTCTAAATGCGCAGCGAGAATTCCAGGTGGAACTAAACGGAATGGATAATGGTGGGTGCGTGATCGGATTGTTGAAATTAACTTCTCTGGTTCAGTTGTTGCAAAGATAAATAGAACGTGTGGAGGTGGTTCTTCTACAACTTTTAATAACGCATTTGCAGCGCCGGGTCCAAGTTGGTGGGCCTCATCAATAATATAAATTTTGTAACGAGAACTTACTGGTGCAAAGAATGCTTTATCACGCAGATCGCGCGCATCATCAACTAAGCCATGTGTTGCAGCATCTAATTCAATTACATCGATTGAACCTGGACCATTAGCAACTAAATCTTTACAAGATTGACATTCACCGCATGGATTTGATGTTGGACCTTTTTCGCAGTTAAGTGAGCGCGCCATGATTCGAGCGCTAGAAGTTTTTCCGCAACCGCGTGGGCCAGAAAATAAATATGCGTGATGAATTTTTCCAGATTCAAGTGCATTTGAAAGTGGTTCAGTTACATGTTCTTGACCGATGACTTCGCTAAAAGTGGAGGGGCGGTACTTACGATACAAAGCTAGTGACATCGCGCTTCCTCTCTACTTTTCGTTTCCAAAACCTTTTGCCGAACTTACAGAATTTAATGGGACCCTTCGCACACCCGCCAGAGCGGACTTACCCTTGCTGCCTTCCAGCCCTGGGGGAGTTCAGTACGACCAACGCCGCACGAAGGATCTGCGGCCAATCATAGTTATTAGAGCCGATAGGCTCCTCCTCTCGGGAGGATTCGCATAGCGGCCGAGTGCGCACGCTTGGAAAGCGTGTATAGGGCAACCTATCGAGGGTTCAAATCCCTCATCCTCCGCCAGATATCTTTAACTAATCTCACTCTCCGTAGTTCTGTGGAGAAGTTTCAGGGCTAAATTTTGGTTTTAGTCATTCTCGAGCATGGTTCGAAATTCCAAATTAAATAAGCATTCGTTCGCCATCTTCTTAATAACCATTCTTGGAATATTGCAATTAGTTCCCTACGTTTCAAGCGCGTCAACCCCCAAACCAAGGGAGATTAAAGCCGCTTGCCGCATTGAAATTGATAATGCGCATATATCAGCTTCTTTACTTAAAAATCGAAAGCTTAAATATGTAAAGGTCAATGCCAGATCTATCTGTAATGTTTATCAACAGAGAGTGACTTTAACTGTAGAGATATTCAAAACAGGAAAATTGTCGAATCAATTAGTTAAAACCTTTTCAACAAAAGAAGGCTTGCCTTCATCTTCTGGGTTAGTCGTAAAGATGAATAATGCTGTGGTCCGATGCAGAAATACTCATGAGACTGCTTATTACGGAATCGCGTACGCAAAAGCTCTGATCAATGGCAAATGGCAATATGCAGGCAGAACTTATTCAAAATCAATTATTCTCTTAGATTGTGGCACTTGATGTAATCTTGAGTTTAGTAAAGCTGAAGAGTTACGAGGAACAGATGGCTGAAGTTGATATCGACGATATCTCGATTATTCGTTTCATAATTTCTCGCCATAGGTTTGACCCACAAACAAATCATTTTCGCTGGATGCCTGAAATTGCATTTAACCGAAAACGCGAATGGAGCAGATATTTAAATAAGTCCAGCAAAGAACTTGAAAAGAGAAGGCAGCACGGAGCGGCTCACCACAAAGAACACATTACGGGTTACGTCCTGGATGTCGATAACATCAAAAATAATGATTTGCTTTTGGGTCCCCGACAGCGGTTAATTTTTATATTGTTCCGACGAAAAAAATTCTTGCCAGGCTATGAATCTGGTTGGTCCGAATACAAAGCTCTATACCCAGAGGGCTAAATTTCTACTCCGATATATTTTGTTTCCAGGAACTCATATATTCCAGCGAATCCGCCTTCACGGCCAAGGCCGCTCTGCTTTACGCCACCGAATGGTGCTGCTGGATCTGAAACGACGCCACGATTGATTGCAACCATTCCGGATTCAATTGCTTCGGCAGTTCTAATTGC
>JASJJZ010000028.1:0-33276 GCA_037622205.1 Actinomycetes bacterium | reverse complement strand
CGCCCATCTTCATTACTGAACCCTTACCGAATTGACGCTCGATTTGGGCAAGTGCGCTATCTAAGGCTTTGGTGCGATCTGAATTCTGCTTTTCAGATTGTTTATCAGGCTGTTCTTTAGCCATTTTTTTGACCTTTCATCGATCATCGTTATCGGTCCTGAAGGTACGGAAGGCCACCGACGGCAGAGGCAAGGCATCTGCGGAGGTGTGGAACCGCTCAGGCTGGGTATATCCGGGCCGTTAGCCTTCAATTAATTGGAATAATTGGAAGCTATTGGCGCGAATGGTTATAGGTTAGCCGAACACCTGTTCGAATAGCAACAACACGCCGAACCAGTGCTATCTAAATTTCGGCGGCATCTCTAGATTATGAGCGACTACGCCCTTCCAGATATCTCCTGGCTCTTGGCCCATAACTAGGGCTTGCTCGACCGTAACGCCACCTAATTCGGCATGAACGATATCTCTCGAGTAAGTGGTGGGGTCCGGAAAATATTCAGCAATGCGGGCGCGTAGCTCTGTTATTCGCATTTATCCGACTTTATCCGACTTTATTGCGCAAGAGATCTGGCGATTTGATCGGCTTGGTGTGCTGACTCAGCCGCAGTAAGTGGCGAGGCAACTTGGCCTAAGAGCCAATGCAAAACCAGGCTCGAGTTATCAACTCCGAAAATTTTAGTCAATGACTCCTGGACTATTGCCCAAAGTGGATGGCTCCCAATTGTTACAAAGGCGGCAATATCTTCTGGATCAGTCTCCGTCATTTTACGTAGCGCCTGATCTCCCGATATCTCTCTGGAGAGAACGAGCAAAGCACCCTTCGTCGATTCTGCGCTCTTTACTAAATCAGCTAGTCGTAAGATTTCAGATTCTAGAAGGCTGAACATCATCTCTTCTTTATCTGCAAAATGGTTATAGATCGTAGCTCTTGATACTTGGGCGCGGGCAGCAATATCGACCATATTCGATTCATAAGAACCAACTTCGCTAATTACAGTTTTAACACCTGCAAGAATTGCAGTTCGCGAGCGTTGGGCTGGGGCTAAAGTCATTAGATTATTGGCGGCATCCGAAAATATCGTCGCTAGCAAAAAGCTAAGCGGCGGCTTCTACAACACTGAGTGTTGGTGCCTCTGTTGAACGAATTGCGACCGATACCTCAGAAATCACTGCAAGAAGCGAGAGATTTAGAGCCTGGCAGATTGAATTTAAAAGTTCAGAAGACGCTTCTTTCTGGCCGCGTTCTACTTCAGATAGATACCCCAAAGAAACTCGGGCAGCTTTTGCAACATCTCGTAGTGTGCGACCTTGCGAAATCCGTGCCTGACGCAAGGCACCACCAATATAGGTGCGCAATAGGGGCACTTCTTTTAATGAACTCACGGGTTAAGGATACGCGAAAAAGTGGCTAATGCGCTCTCAATTGTGGCATTTCTTACCGTGGCGCGATCGCCAGAAATTGAAAGTTCGATAGCAATGACCTCCTTTTTGCTAGCAATTGCCAACCAAACAGTTCCAGCGCTTTTGCCGTATGCCTTGCCTGGGCCGGCAACGCCGGTGGTAGAAATTGCATAATCACTTTTAAATAATGTGCGGGCGCTCTCGGCCATGGCCTTGGCAACCTCTTCTGAAACTGCAGTGTGTTTGGTCATCATTTTTTTTGGGACTTCTAATAACTTTGTCTTACTTAAATCGCTGTAGGTTGTTATGCCACCGAGAAAAACTTCTGATGAGCCAGCAACTTCGGTAATGGTAGCTCCTAAGCCCCCACCGGTTAGCGATTCGGCTACCGCAAGTGTCTTGCCGGATTTTTTCAATTGGCCAACAACTGTTGTTGCTAATTCTAAATTGGCCTTCACTTCCTAAATACCTTTTTAAAGTAGTCATACCCGGTTGTGATAGTTAAGTAGATAGCGACCGCCATAAAGAGATCTCTTGGGATCTGTAGCCATGTTGGCAATGGCAGAATATAGAAACCAACTCCAAAACCTTGAAAAGCAGCTTTAAGCTTTCCACCTTTACTTGCCGGAATTACGCCATCTCTAATAACAGTTAATCGCAGAATAGTCACCGAAACTTCACGAACCAGAATCAATATTGTGACCCACCACCATAATTTGCCTTGCATCGATAGGCCGACCATAGCCGCACCAATCGCAACCTTGTCTGCGACTGGGTCTAGAAAGGTTCCAAAACTTGTAATCTGTTTTCGTGACCGGGCAATCCTGCCATCTAGAAAATCGGTTAGACCGACTAAGAAAAATCCGGCCCAGGCAATTAATTGCCAGACCCAATCATCGCCACCATTTTTAAAAAGCGCATAACAACAGAAGGGAACTGCCACAAGGCGAGAAATAGTTAAAGTATTTGGCAGATTTAAAAGTTTCATAGAGGAACTGCAATTAAATCCACGCCGGAGACCTCGGTGACAACGGCATCTACATACTCCCCGACTTTATATTTAGCGCGCCCAATTACAAAGGTAGAACCATCAACTTCAGGTCCCTGATGCTCGGCTCGACCCTCTTGAGTTACTTCATCTTCAATCAGAACTCGAACATGTTCACCGATGCGCTCTTCGGCCCGTTGCATTAAAAATTCGTCTACCAACTTAGATAGAAGTTCCACGCGCGAATTAATCACATCCTGATCTACCTTATCCCCCAAGGTAAGCGCTTCAGTTTTATCTTCATCTGAATACCCAAAGACCCCGATTGCATCAAGTCTGGCCCGCGACAGAAAATCAACTAGCTCATCGAACTCTTCTTGAGTTTCACCAGGAAATCCAACAATCACATTTGAGCGAATTCCGGCATTCGGAGATAGCGCTCTAATCTGAGTAATTAAATGGAGAAAGGATTCGGTGTCGCCGAAGCGACGCATTCTGCGCAGAACTGTTGCGCTGGCATGTTGGAATGAAAGATCAAAGTATGGAACAACTTTTGGGACTGAAACCATCGCCTGAATAAGTGAGGGGCGCATTTCAGCGGGTTGTAAATAGGAAAGTCGAATTCGTTCGACTCCGGGAATGCTTGCAATTTCGGGCAGCATATTTTCCAGAACTTTCATATCTTTAAAATCTTTGCCATATGAAGTTGTATTTTCGCTTACTAGAAAGAGTTCAGATACACCCTCCGCTGCCAACCATTTCGCTTCTTCAATGATTTCAGTCGGACGCCTTGAAACAAATGAACCTCGGAACATTGGAATCGCACAGAATGAACATCTGCGATCACACCCAGATGCAATCTTAAGTGGTGCGATAGGGGCGCTATCTAGCCGCTTTCGTGAAAGTGGTTGACTTGGTTCATTTACTTTTTGACGATCAGCTGGCGCGATTGGTAATAACGCTCGACGATCTTTTGGTTTATGTGCAGCAATTGAACCGCCGCTTATTATGGTCTGTAACCGCGCTGAAATATCTTCATAATCATCAAAACCTAAAATTGCATCCGCTTCTGGAAGTGCCTCAGAGAGCTCATTACCGTAACGCTCTGCCATGCAGCCAACTGCAACAACGGCTTTTGTTATGCCATTTGTCTTAAGCGAATGGGCCTCTAAGAGCGCATCGACAGAATCTTTCTTAGCACTTTCAATAAAACCACAGGTATTAATTAGCGCTACTTCAGCAAGGGCGGGATCAGAAACCAGGGTCCAACCATCTGCCGATAATCGACCAGCGAGTTCTTCGGAGTCAACTTCATTTCGTGCGCAACCAAGTGTTACTAGCGCGACAGTGCGAGCTTTCTTGCTGGTCAGAATACTTTGTTGATTCTCGGAGCTCATCTGAGCAATCTTACAGTGGGATAAGTTTTAAGTACTAATTAACCGTTATTTGAACTAGCTGGCGTAAATGAAAGACGGACCACTTCCCCGACCCCGCCAGGTGTTCCAATTTCCTTGCCATTTATATTGAGCGAAACTGCTGCGGCATTTCCGATGGTGACTTGTAGGAGTTGGTCCTCACTAAATGATTTTGCTTCACCAGCTTGAATTGTGCCGCTAAAAATTTGTGCTCCACCTGCATCTTGGACGCCAATCCAAGATTTTCCAGCAATACCTGTAACAACTAGGGAAACACCGGTTGTCTTTGTTGCGACAACTTGCGAGTTTTTATCAGTCGTTGAAGGGGCCACACCTTGGCTTGACGGAGCCACTGGTGAGGTCTTGTTACTTGGGAAAAGTGAGATTACTGCGGGCACTGCAACTAGAAGTGCAACTACTCCTGCCGCAACTGAAGTTAGAGCTTTGTAAGAAATTTGAGGACGTGGTGAACGGCGCTTTATTAAATTATCCTCTTCTAATAAATCAACCATTGGACGATCGAAGTCGCCAGTTGATTCTGCGAATTTTTCGATAAGTAAATCTGCATCTAGCTTTAAAACTTTTGCAATTGTGCGGATATGACCACGCGCATATGCATTTCCACCACAGCTTAAAAATTGGTCAGCTTCAATATCTTTAATCAAAGTTTCACGAATTCGAGTAATCTCTGCAACTTTCGCAACTGTGTAACCAGCACCTTCGCGCGCATCACGAATTTCGGTGCCGAGAGTTAGGTTTTCTAAACTCATTAATTTTCCTCTTGCTGGGCTCTTGCTATTTAAAGCGACATGGGAGGGGATTCCCAAGGCCCTAAGGGTAAAACCAGATGCTCCAGAGGACAAGTCCCAAGATGAGCGGAAGGTGAATTCACCCCAAAAACCCTGACCCCGACTTGAAGGTCCACGCTGAATTACAACTTTTCTTAGAGGTTTCCCTGCAACTGCTCTAGGACATCTGGCATCTGCTCAGCGTTGATCAAGACCGTGCGCGCCTTGGACCCTTCTGTTGGCCCGACGATTCCACGACTCTCCATCAGATCCATTAATCTTCCAGCTTTTGCAAAACCTATTCGCAGTTTACGTTGCAACATTGATGTAGATCCAAATTGAGTTGAAACAACTAATTGCACGGCTTGCAACAATAAATCTAAGTCATCGCCGATGTCATCCTCAATTATGTGAGCCTTTACTGGCGCAGTTAAATCAAGGCGATAAACCGGTTGCAATTGTGCTTTCACGTGGTTAACAATTGCCTCAGTTTCGCGTTCTGAAACATATGCACCTTGTATCCGCATTGCCTTGCTCGCACCCATTGGTAAGAAGAGCGCATCACCTTGCCCCACCAATTTTTCAGCACCAGGGGTATCTAAAATAACTCTTGAGTCGGCAAGACTTGATGTTGCAAATGAAAGTCGGGATGGAACATTTGCTTTGATTAAGCCGGTAACAATGTCAACACTGGGACGCTGAGTTGCAATCACCAGATGAATTCCGGCGGCTCTAGCTAATTGAGTAATTCGGACAATTGACTCTTCAACTTCTCGAGCCGCTATCATCATCAAATCTGCCAACTCATCGATTATTACTAATAAATATGGATATGGCTCAAGGATTCGTTCGCTGCCTTCCGGAACTATTAATTTTCCAGAACGAACTGCTTTATTAAAATCATCAATATGTCTAAATCCAAAGGCTGAGAGATCGTCGTATCGCATATCCATTTCACGAACTACCCAAGCAAGAACATCGGCAGCTTTCTTAGGATTTGTAATAATTGGCGCAATTAGATGGGGAATGCCTTCATAACTTGTAAGTTCTACCCGTTTTGGGTCAATCATAACTAGGCGAACATCATCTGGCGTTGATCGCATTAGAATTGAAACAATCAGCGAATTGATCATAGAAGATTTACCGGCGCCAGTTGCTCCAGCTACCAATAAGTGTGGCATCTTCGCTAAATTCGCACAGATAAAGTTTCCTTCGACATCCTTGCCGAGTGCAATAACCATAGGGTGGGTATCGTTTCTAGCAACTGAGGAGCGAAGCACATCTCCGAGCGCAACAATTTCACGATCTGTGTTTGGAATTTCAATTCCGACTGCGGATTTACCCGGAATAGGTGAAAGTATGCGAACATCTCCACTGGCAACTGCATAGGAAATATTTTTAGCAAGCGCGGTAATGGCTTCTACCTTTACCCCATTTCCAAGTTCCACTTCATAGCGAGTAACAGTTGGCCCACGCATGAATCCAGTAACTCGACAGTCAACGCCAAATTGCTCGAACACTTGAGTAAGTGCTGCCACAACCACATCGTTTGCCTTTGACTTCGCCTTCGATGTCGGACCAGTTTTTAGCAAATCCATTGGCGGTAATTCATATTTGATATCACCAGTCAACAACATCTGTTTTGCATGTTTGGGAACACTCGCGGTTGGTGCGCTTACTGGTGTTGGGGCACGTGGAATTTCTACCGTGAACTCTTCATCAAAACTCTCTTCATCTAACTCTTCTTCATCTTCTTCATGACTGAATCCTTGGACCAACGGGGTTTCAAATGGCGGGGTATCTGAAATTTCAAATTTTTCTTCCGTTCTTGCTGCCCGAGCATCCGAGACCTTTCCACTTCCCCAATTAAAAAGCCTTCCAATTCGTTCCAAGACTTTGGATACCGGAGTAGCTGTAATCACCAAGATACCGAAAAATAGAAGTATCAGAAGAATAGGAATTGCAAGAATTATTGTAACTAGCGCAACTAATGGCGTTGAAATGCCATAACCAATCCAGCCACCACCATGTCGAATAGCAGTTTGCCCGGTTCCACTAGAGCCATTAATAATATGGAGTAGGCCTGTAATCGAAATAAGTAAGACAAAGGTTCCAACAATTATTCGACCAGTTGCTTTTGAATCATCTGGCGTTCTAAATAAGCGAAATGCGAAATAGCTAAAAATGATTGGAGCAATAATTCCTAGGCGACCTACTAGCCCAAAGACTGCCGCATGAATTCCATGTCCCACAACATTATCTAAACTAAACCAGACTCCAGCAGCAGAAATTAAACCAAGAATAAAGATCAGAAATGCCAAGCCATCTCTTTGGTGGGCAGGATCTAAATCCTGGGCACCACGGAAGATAAAGCGAACGGATGAGCCAAGAGTCTTTGAAATAAATTTCCAGATAGCACCGATTCCGCGGACAGCCACATTGGCTGATGCAGATTTCTTACGTGATACTTTTTTTCTCGCCGCCATAATGGCTAACCTTAAAGCGTCAGATATAGGTGATATCTAAGGCGCGCCGTTATACCTCTATGACTACCGGAACAATCATTGGCTTACGACGATGTTTATCTCCGACCCAACTACCAACAGTTTTTCTTAAAACTTGTTGCAATTGATGTGTTCCATTTATTCCATTGCTGACCGCTGTTGCAAGTGCCTTTTCGATCATGCCTTTAACCTCATTAAATAACGCATTATCTTCGGTAAATCCTCGAGCATGAATATCGGGGCCCGCAATAATCTTTCCGGTTTGCGATTCAATTACTACGACAACTGAGATAAAGCCTTCTTCTCCCAATATGCGGCGATCCTTCAGAGAACTTTCGGTAATTTCGCCAATACTCTGACCATCTACGTAGACAAAGCCAACCGGAATTGCACCTGCAACATCTACATATCCATCGGTCATATCTACAACAATCCCATTTTCAACAACCAGGGTATTTGTTCTGGCAACACCCGTTTTAATTGCAAGTTCCGCATTTGCTCGCAAGTGGCGCCATTCGCCATGGATTGGCATAACATTTTTTGGTTTTACGATGTTGTAGCAATAAAGCAATTCACCGGCAGAAGCATGTCCTGAAACGTGCACCATGGCATTTCCTTTATGGACCACATTTGCACCAAAGCGAGTTAGCTCATTTATTACTCGGTAAACCGGATTTTCATTTCCCGGAATAAGTGATGAGGCCAAGATAATAGTGTCGCCTTTACCTACTTGAATTTCGTGATCACCATTTGCCATTCGAGATAAGGCAGCAAGTGGTTCGCCTTGCGAACCAGTGCAGATTAAAACGACTTTATCGCCGTAATCTTTTAGGTTCTTTGAGTCAACAAGTAGTTTTGGTGGAATATTTAGATAACCAAGATCTTCTGCTAATTTCATATTTCGAACCATGCTGCGGCCAACATATGCAACCTTGCGCCCGTGTGATTCGGCGACATCGATTATCTGCTGAATTCGGTGAACATGTGAAGCAAATGAGGCAACAATTACTCGACGCTCAGTCTGGCGAATCACCCGATCAAGAACTGGGCTGATGTCGCGTTCTGCAGTTGTGAATCCTGGGACATCGGCATTAGTTGAATCCACCATAAATAAGTCAACACCTTCAGCGCCCAATCTGGCAAAAGATGCCAAGTCAGTAATTCGACCATCTAGTGGAAGTTGGTCTAATTTGAAATCGCCGGTTGCGAGTACTAACCCTGCAGGTGTGCGAATTGCAATCGCAAGCGCATCTGGAATTGAGTGATTGACTGCTACGAACTCTAATTCGAATGGGCCAAATTTTTGAACCATTCCCGCTTTAACTTCAACCATCGGCGCAGTGATTCTGCGTTCCTTTAATTTAGCTCCAATAAAGGCTAGCGTTAATTTAGAACCAACTATTGGAATGTCACTTCGTTCGCGCAGTAAGTATGGGACTGCGCCAATATGATCTTCATGACCATGTGTTAGCGCCACTGCTACAACATCATCTAAGCGCTCCCGAATGTAATCAAAGTCAGGAAGAATTAAATCAATGCCAGGTTGGTTCTCTTCTGGAAAGAGAACGCCACAATCGACAACTAATAACTTTCCTTCATATTCAAACACGGTCATATTGCGACCGATTTCGCCTAGTCCACCTAGCGCAACTATTCGGAGAGTCTTTGCAGCAAGTTTAGATGGATAGGGTAAATCTGGATGCGGATGATTCATTAGTTAAGTGTTACTCCACCTTGTCGTAGGTCCTCTCGCAGTTGCGCTATTTGCGCAGCAGTGGCATCGACAAGTGGCAATCTAGTAAATCCGCCAGGTAGGCCCAGTTCATTTAGTGCGGCCTTAGTCAATATCGCACCTTGGGTGCGGAAGGTTCCGGTGAATACCGGTAATAGTTTTTGATGTATTTCTAGCGCACGCGCCGAATTTCCAGCAAACCAAGCATCTAGCATTTCGCGGAGACCGCTTCCAACAGTGTGGCCGCAGACCGAGACAAAACCAACTGCGCCAACTGAAAGTAGTGGCAAATTCAAAATATCATCACCAGAGTAAACCGGGATTCCAGATCGCTTAATTACCCAGGAAGTGGCAGCTACATTTCCCTTTGCATCTTTCAATGCGGCAATCCTTGGATGTTCAGCTAATTCAACAATTGTGTCGGATTCAATTTCAATTCCAGTTCGACCAGGAATGTCATACATCATGATTGATAGCTCTGTGGCATCAGCCATCGCTTTAAAGTGTGCGGCGATACCGGCTTGTGGTGGTTTGTTGTAATAAGGAGTTACTACTAATAGCGCATCGGCACCAGCCTTGGCGGCGCGTTTTGCTTGAACGACGGAGTGTGAAGTCTCATTATTTCCAGCACCTGCAATGACAAAAATCTTAGCTCCGACAACTTTCTTAACAACACTTACGATTTGATCTTTCTCGTCATCACTTGTTGTTGGTGCTTCACCAGTTGTGCCATTTACAACAATTCCATCATGCCCGATTGATACTAAGTGAGCTGCTAATTTTTCGACGCCTGCCCAATCGATCTCGCCATCTCTTTTAAATGGCGTCACCATTGCGGTAATTAACCGGCCAAATGGAGGTGAAATACTCATACGCTTAGGTTACACGCAATTTATGGAGCTATGCGACCAGATTTCTGAAATGCCGCATAGGTCATCGGCATAAGTTCCGCGAAATGCTTCTCCATTTTCTCAGCGACCATCTCAATTTCCCGTTGTGGGTATGACGGGAAATGTGAATCCGGGCTAGATGTGCGAAGTGAAAGGAAATTCATCAAAGCTCGAGCATTCATTGACACATACATTGATGAGTAGAGAGTCACTGGCAGAACCGCGCGAGCCACTTCGCGAGCAACACCAGATGCAAGTATTTTTTGGTAGTTCTCATATGCGATAGTGCAAGTTTCTTTAATAGCATTAACTGTTATCTCTAACTGCTCTGGCGTGCCATCTACAAAAGTGTATGCGCCAGTCTTGCCAACCTGAACTAATTTGCGATCCTTGTTTGGAATATAAAAAACTGGACGAAGTTCTCGGTAACGTCCGCTCTCCTCGTTATAGGAGGCAATTCGGTGGCGCATAAATTCGCGGAAAACAAAGATTGGTGCTGAAACAAAGAAGGTCATCGAAGTATGTTCAAAAGGACTTCCGTGGCGTTCGCGGGCGAGATAATTAATTAGCCCAGCATCGCGATCGCTCGATTCGCCCACCTTTTCTAATGTTGTCTCACCTGCTGTTGATACCCGCGCCGCCCAAATTACATCGGCATCACTCGCACTCGACTTGACCAATTCAACTGTCATGTCATCGCGGAAAACAATTTCTTCTTTTGTATTTTCGGTATCGGGGGTATCAGCAGTATCGGTATTCATGAGGTGACCCTATATAAAACCCTGCCAATCCCCTTGGATTAGGGCATACTTTCGGCGTGTCAGTGAAGCGTGATTCTTTTAGCGTCTCAATAACCGTTGGTGCATATGGCAGCGCATTCGGAGCTGCGGCCGTGGCTGCCGATTTCTCTGTGCTCCAAGCTTGCTTGCTCTCGCTACTTTTATTTTCAGGTGCATCGCAATTTGCTGTTGTCGGCGTGATAGCCGCTGGCGGAACTCCACTTAATGCAATTGCTACTTCTACCCTGCTGGGAACTCGTAATGGACTTTACGGATTGCGGCTCGCACCTATTTTAAAATTGCGCGGTTGGAAGCGAGTTATCGCAGCCCAGATCACGATTGATGAATCCATTGGCGTAGCACTTGCGCAGAAAGATGACGCGCAAATGCGTAAGGGATTTTGGTATACCGGCTTTGGGGTATTTATCTTCTGGAATCTTTTTACACTTGCAGGGGCGCTAGGTGCCCAAGCAATTGGCGACCCATCTGCCTGGGGCTTAGATGCAGCAGTTCCTGCCGCCTTTCTTGGCTTGCTCTGGCCCAGACTCTCCGATCGCAAATCCTGGGTGCTTGCTGGTTTTGCAATCCTGTTGGCACTTATCTTGACGCCAAATGTTCCTGCTGGAATCCCAATTATTTCTTGTACTGCCCTTGCGGTAATTATTGGTTGGCGTAAATGAGCACATTCTGGATTGCCGTGATTGGATCAAGTGCGCTGGCTTTTGCAATTAAGTTCGTCGGCGCATCCGTGCCCGAAACTTTTCTAAGTAATCCACGGATTCTTCGAATCAATACCTTTATTCCTGTTGCGCTTTTGACTGCCCTGGTTGCGGTAAACACAGTTGCAGATAAAAGTAAATTAGTGCTTGATAACCGAGCCTTAGGGATGTCTGCGGCCATAGTTCTATTGATTGCTAAGGCACCATTTCCGGTTGTTGTACTAGGTGCTGCTATGACTTCAGCGCTTGCCTATCGCTATCTCTAAAGAATCTTTAGCGCTTCAAGCTTGGCTTTTAAT
Source organism: Actinomycetes bacterium (assembly GCA_037622205.1). Classification (GTDB taxonomy): domain Bacteria; phylum Actinomycetota; class Actinomycetes; order Nanopelagicales; family Nanopelagicaceae; genus AAA044-D11. Next base: position 21,760 of record JASJJZ010000028.1, on the reverse strand, counting down.
GCAATATCTGACGGTTCAGTTAAATGGGTTCCATCACTAAAAACTATTACTGGAATCGATTGTGCGCCGCCATTAATTTCTACAACTTTATCGGCGCCAGTTTTATCGGCCTCGACATCAATATAGGTATATTCCACGCCATTAGAATCTAAGAATCTTTCTGACCTGCGGCAATCCCCGCACCAAGCTGCGCCATAAACTAATAATTTGCTCATCTTTACACTTTAATTAAGATCCATATAATTTTCGAGACCAAAAGTTAGCCCTGGGTGTTCGCCCACGTTTCGAATTGCTAATAAGACTCCGGGCATAAATCCAGTGCGATCAATTGAGTCATGTCGAATTGAAAGGGTTTCTCCAACATCACCAAGAATTACTTCTTGATGGGCCACCATACCGCGCAGTCGGATTGAATGAATTTGAACATCGCCAATCTTTGCGCCACGAGCCCCAGTAAGCTCTGAAGTTGTGGCATCTTGCATAGAGACCTTATTAGCGCTCTTGCGAGCTGCAGTGATTAATTCTGCAGTACGAGCTGCTGTTCCAGATGGCGCATCAACTTTAGCGGCATGATGTAGTTCAATTATTTCAACTGATTCAAAATATTTGGCAGCTTTTGCCGCGAATTGCATCATTAAAATTGCCCCTAGCCCGAAGTTTGGGGCGATAAGTGCGCCAACATTTGGATTCGCCGCTAACCAACTTTCGATCTGAGTAATTTTCTTCTCGTTAAAGCCGGTAGTTCCTACAACAACGTTGATGCCATTCTTAATGGCGAATTCAAGATTGCCCATTACCGAATCCGGGTGGGTAAAATCGACAACGACTTGAGCACCACTTGAAATCAAATTATCTAACGAATCACCAAGATCAAGCCGCGCAACTAACTCCAAATCTTCGCATTGGGAAATCGCTTTTATGCTTTCAGATCCCATTCGCCCTTTAGCGCCAAGAACTGCAACCTTAATCGTCATGAAATCACCTTCTCGAATATAGTTTTGCTTCTAAATGGACCCACTAGTGCAAGGGTAGCGGGAGCGCCGAATAAGTCGCGTGCTAATTGATGAACTTGTTCTGGCGTCACGCTTCGCACCTTCTTCAAGATGTCATCAAAACTCATGATTTCACCATAAACAAGTTCACTCTTTCCAATTCGACTCATTCGAGAGCCAGTATCTTCCTGCCCAAGAATCAAGCCACCAGTTACGGCGCCCTTCGCTCTAGAAATCTCTTCATCAGTCAATCCATGTAACGCGACTGATTCACTGATGTCGCGCATTAACTTGATTACTTCTTCTGCCTTCTCGGTTCTACATCCAGCATAAAAAGCAAGAGTTCCGGTTCCGGCAAATTGTTGTGGATAGGCATATGTCGTGTAGGCCAGACCGCGCTTCTCGCGAATCTCTTGAAACAATCTCGAGGCCATTCCGCCACCGATAGCCGATGCTAAAACACTAAGTGCAAATCTCCGGTCATCACTTCGGGCCAGCCCAGGAAAACCATAGAGAATATGAGCTTGCTCTGTTTTGCGATCTATTAATCCAACTTTGCCTAAACCTGGAGTTTTTATTGGAGCAGAAGCTCTAACTTCATGTTTATTATTTGGAACATCTAAGAAGCCATCTTTGGCGAATGCTTCTTCAATCATTCTTACAACTTTTTTGTGTTTGATATTTCCAGCTACTGAAACTACAAGGCTCTCTGGTTGATAGCGCTTCTTGTAGTAGTTATAAATGGAATTACGGGGCATCTTATTAATTGAATCGACAGTTCCAAGAATTGATCGTCCAACAGGTGAATCACCATAGTAGGTATCTAAATAGAGTTCGTGGATATAGTCAGAAGGATCATCATCGCGAACCGCAATCTCACTTAATACAACTTTGCGTTCGGAGTCCACATCTTCGGAGGTAAAAGTTGAAGAGGTAATTAAATCTGTTACAACATCGACAGCCAAAGGTAAATCAGTATCAATCACGCGCGCATAAAAGCAGGTGTATTCCTGGCCAGTAAATGCATTCATCTCGCCACCGACGGCTTCAATCGAAGATGAAATTTCGAGTGCGGTGCGGGTTTTCGTTCCTTTAAATAATAAATGTTCTAGAAAGTGAGAAGCTCCCGCGACGGTTTTACCTTCATCGCGAGAGCCAACATTTGCCCAAATTCCTACCGCAGCGGAGCGAGAGGTACTGACTTCTTCAGTAACAATTCGCAGCCCGCTGGGCAAGATTGTCTTACTCAATTATTCGCCGGCTTCCTTACCAGGAACCGTGCCATCTGCAAGAACTGGGACCAAGGAGAATTTACCCTTTGGATCAATCTCTGCAATTTCAACTTCAATCTTCTCGCCAACCTTCATAACTTCTTCAAGGTTTTCGATGCGCTTTCCACCATGCAATTTGCGAATCTGCGAGATGTGGAGCAAGCCATCTTTACCTGGAACAAGTGAAATGAATGCGCCGAATGTTGCAAGCTTCACGATACTTCCGTTAAAGCGCTCTCCCACCTTAGGAACAACTGGGTTAGCGATTGCATCAATCATTGCCTTTGCGGCTTCGGCTTGTGAACCTTCAAGTGCGCCGATGTAAACAGTTCCATCATCTTCGATGGTGATATCTGCGCCGGTCTCATCTTGAATCTGGTTAATCATCTTGCCCTTAGGCCCAATGATTGCACCGATTAGATCAACAGGAACCTTGACCGAAATAATGCGAGGAGCAAGAAGGCTCATCTCATCAGGTGCATCGATAGCTTGATTCATGATGTCAAGAATTGTTAGACGTGCTTCTTTAGCTTGAAGCAGCGCTGATGCCAAGATTGATGCAGGAATTCCATCAAGTTTGGTATCTAGTTGAAGCGCAGTAACAAAGTCCTTTGTTCCTGCAACTTTAAAGTCCATATCTCCGAAAGCATCTTCTGCCCCGAGAATATCTGTGATCGCAACATATTCAGTCTTGCCATCAACAACATCTGAAATCAGACCCATTGCAATACCTGCAACAGCTGCCTTCAGTGGAACACCAGCATTTAGCAACGACATTGTAGATGCGCATACTGAACCCATTGATGTAGAACCGTTAGATCCAAGTGCCTCTGAAACTTGGCGAATTGCATAAGGAAATTCTTCCCGGGTAGGAAGAACGGGAAGCAATGCGCGTTCAGCAAGTGCACCGTGGCCGATTTCGCGGCGCTTTGGAGAACCAACACGACCAGTCTCGCCCACTGAATATGGTGGGAAGTTGTAGTTGTGCATGTAACGCTTGTGATTCTCTGGGCTCAAAGTATCTAGTTGCTGTTCCATCTTTAACATATTCAAAGTTGTAACACCAAGGATTTGAGTTTCGCCACGTTCAAAGATTGCAGAACCGTGGACGCGAGGGATAACTTCAACTTCAGCAGTGATTGCACGAATATCGCGAATTCCGCGACCATCGATACGAATTTTGTCGCGAAGAACGCGCTGGCGAACCAGTTTCTTTGTTACTGAGCGAATGGCAGCAGAAACTTCTTTCTCACGGCCTTCGAAGGTAACTGCAAGCTTCGCTTTAACAGCAGCGCTGATTTCATCTAGCTTGGTTTCGCGCTCTTGCTTTCCAGCAATAGTTAGCGCCTTAGCCATCTCATCTTTAGCTTCTGCTTCAACTGCAGCATAGGTATCATCTTGATAATCCAAGAAGACCGGGAATTCACCAGTTGGCTTTGCAGCAACTTTGGCAAGATCCATCTGTGCTTGGCAGAGAATACGAATAAATGGCTTTGCAGCTTCTAAACCTTCGCCAACAATCTCTTCAGTTGGTGCCTTAGCGCCAGCCTTGATGAGATTAATTGTCTGAGTTGTAGCTTCTGCCTCAACCATGATGATTGCGATATCGCCATCAATAATTGAACCAGCAACGACCATGTCGAATACTGCTTTCTCTAAATCTGAGTGATTTGGGAATGCAACCCATTGGCCTTCAATCAAAGCAACGCGAACGCCACCGATTGGACCAGAGAATGGCAAACCAGCAAGCTGTGTTGACATTGATGCTGCGTTGATTGCAAGTACGTCATACATATGATCAGGGTTAAGCGCCATAATAGTTACGACAACTTGAACTTCATTACGAAGTCCCTTTACGAATGATGGACGAAGTGGGCGGTCAATTAGACGACAGGTGAGAATCGCATCTTCTGACGGACGACCTTCGCGGCGGAAGAATGATCCTGGGATCTTTCCTGCGGCATACATACGTTCTTCGACATCCACGGTTAGTGGGAAGAAATCGAATTGATCCTTTGGCTGCTTTCCAGCAGTTGTTGCAGAGAGCAACATTGAATCATCATCTAAATAAACAAGTGCAGCTCCTGCAGCTTGGCGTGCTAGGCGGCCGGTTTCAAACCGGATTTCGCGCTTTCCATATTTGCCGTTATCAATTACTGCAACGGCGGTCTTAACATCTTGACCTTCCATAGGTCGACTCCATTTCTAATGAACACACATCAGCAACGGATCTTCGATGGAAGCCCACGGGATTTAATTAAAGAATTTAGGCCCGGAAGCCACAACCGAGGACCGATTCACTGATGAGTGAGTTTTGCTAATTTAGCGACGAATACCGAGTTTTTCGATAATCGCTCTGTAACGTGTTACATCGGTCTTTGCAAGGTATTGCAAAATACGACGACGCTTACCGACCATAAGAATTAGACCACGACGGTTGTGGTGATCGTTCTTATTCACCTTTAGGTGTTCGGTGAGTTCTTCAATTCGCTTTGATAGCAATGCGACCTGTGCTTCAGGACTTCCTGTGTCAGTAGCGGAAGCGCCGTACTTAGCAATGATTTCTTTTTTAACTGATGGTTCTAAAGCCATTTGGTGCTCCTATTACTTTCACGAGGGCCTCGGTGTGATTCACGAAGGCTCGATTGCTCGCTTGTTGTGGGGCAAGGCTACCAGCGCAATTTACTATCGAGAAATCGGCTGCTATTGGTCGAGATTTATGCGGGTAAATCCGGTTAATTTTGCTGCCTGATCGCAATCTGCTTTCATTTGAATTAGCAATAAATCAAGAGAATCGAATTTCAAGGTATCGCGAAGTCTGGCAGTAAATTCAACCGTCGCGATTTTGTCGTATAACTCTAAACCCACTTGATCAAGTGCATATGCTTCAACTTGGCGACCACGCACTCCAGGAAATGTTGGATTAGTTCCAATTGAAATTGCCGCAGCCCATTTAATATTTTCAACAGTTAGCCATCCGGCATAGACACCATCTGCCGGTATACAAGCAAGATCATCTAATCCGATATTCGCAGTTGGGTAACCAATTGTTCGTCCACGTTTCTCGCCATGAACTACCGGACCAACCAAATAATGGTTTCGGGTTAGAAGTTCTCTGGCCCGCGCAACTTCGCCGTCAAAGATCAATCCTCGAATTCGAGTTGAGGAAATAGGGTTTCCTCTATTTTCAGAGAGATCCACTATCGATGTCTCGAAACCCTTGCCTACTGATTTTAAATAATGCGCAGTTCCTTGAGCGCCACGGCCAAAGGTAAAATTTTCGCCAATAATTACATGAGTTGCAGCCAATTTTTTAATGAGAATTTGATCGATAAAATCATCAGCGCTTAGTGATGCAAATTCCCTGGTGAAGTCAATTACTACAACCTCATCTGCTCCATGCTTCTTTAATTCCGAAATCCGATCTGCTAGCGGTAACAATTGCATTGGAGTTCGCTCTGGCGCAAAAATTATTGTCGGATGTGGGTAAAAAGTTAGAACAACTACCTTTCCATATTCACTAGCTTTTTTAAGCAGCTCTTGGTGGCCAGCATGAACACCATCAAAGATGCCGATTGCGACACAAACTCCAGACAAGCTCATGGGATTATTCTTTCACGGCCACGAGGGTTGGCGTTGCAACAATTTTTCCAGCCAGCTCTTTATCCTGTAACAGGGCGATAAATTCGCCGCTTTGATCAAGTGCCGCCACTGCTCCAGTTTTATTGCTGGCATCAATCGCTCGGCCAAAAGAGATTTCATTTGCCTCAGATAAGTCGATAGTTCTAACTGGCAGAATCCGTGAAATTCCATTGGCAGTAGAAATTAAATCGGCTTCACCTAAATCCGCACACTCTGAAATATCAAATGGTGAAACCAAGGTCCGATGGAGGGAGGTTAAATGTCCCCCCACTTGTAAAACTTCTCCAAGATCTCGGGCTAGCGCACGAATATATGTGCCGGCACTACAGGTAACAGTTACTTGAACATCTACAAATTCTCCGACTTTCGAAATTGTCGAAATTTCAATATCCATAATTTCTACATCTCGGGCCGGAATATCAACCACTTCCCCATCTCGCACTCGCTGATGGGCACGTTTACCATCTATCTTTATTGCCGAAACCGAACTCGGCTTCTGCTTAATTTTTCCTATAAAAATTTTTATCGCGCTATTAATTGCAGCATCACTAATTCCTGATGCATCTGAAGTTGCTATTACTTCGCCTTCGCGATCATCGGTATGTGTGCTCTGCCCCAGCCTGATTATTGCCTCATATTTTTTCCGACCATCTGTAACATATTGCAGAAGTCGAGTGGCCGAGCCAATACCAAGAACTAGGACGCCGGTAGCCATTGGATCAAGAGTTCCAGCATGTCCTACTTTTTTCGTTCCAAAATGTTTGCGGGCTTGTGCAACTACGTCATGGCTCGTTATGCCGGGTGCTTTATTAATTAGCGCAAAGCCATGCATTTATTTACTCTTCGGTGTGCTTATAAGGATCAGCATCGCCGGCAGGCTTGGCACCTTCGCGAGCTTTTGCTAATTCAGCATCTTTTCTAGCGACTTCAAATAACAAATCATTCATTGCACTAGCACTTTCCTGCAAGCCATCCTGGAAAAATTCAAGTGATGGAGTTATGCGTAGTCCAAGTGTCCGACCAACTTCAGTTCTCAACATTCCGCGCGCAGAATTTAGGGCAACTGCAGTCGCACTTCGCGCTGCTTCATCACCGAGCACTGTATAAAAAATAGAGGCTTGCTGTAAATCACCTGTCACACGAACATCAGTAAGAGTTATGAAGCCAAGTCGCGGATCTTTAACCCGCGACTCAAGAGCCTCTGCAACAATTTCTTTTATTCGATCTGCAACTTTTAGTGCACGAGTTGAGGCCATTTGCTATGCGCGCTTCTTTTCGCGTAACTCATAGGTTTGAATGACGTCGCCAACTTGAATATCCTTGAATGATCCAAGTCCGATACCGCACTCGTAACCATCCTTAACTTCAGTTGCATCATCCTTGAATCGACGTAATGAATCGACAGTCAAGCTTTCGCCAACAAGGACACCATTACGCAGAGTTCTTGCCTTCGCATTTCGCTTGATAGTTCCATCTTGGACCAAGCATCCAGAAATATTTCCAAATTTACTTGATTTAAAGATATCGCGAACTTCAGCGTTTCCAAGAACTACTTCTTCAAACTCTGGCTTTAGCAAGCCCTTGAGTGAAGCTTCAATCTCTTCAATTGCATTATAGATAACGGTATAGAAACGAATTTCTACGCCTTCTACTTCAGCAAAGATTGCAGTTTGTGGTTCAGGTTTTACGTTAAAGCCAATAATTACAGCGGTAGATGCAGAAGCAAGAGTTACATCGCCCTTAGTAATAGCTCCAACACCACGGTGAATAACTCGTAGATCAACTTCGCTACCAACATCGAGTTGTAGCAAGGCATCTTCCAAAGCTTCAACCGAACCAGAAACGTCACCCTTGAGAATAAGGTTGAGCGTGCTGATCTTGGATTGCTCCATAAAGTCTTCAAGTGAGACTTTCTTACGAGTCTTTGCCAGCAACGCATTTCGCATTGCAAGTTGACGCTTCTCTGCGATTTGACGAGCAGTCCTGTCATCTTCAGCAACAATGAATGTGTCGCCTGCGCCCGGGACAGATGTAAAGCCAAGAACTTGAACTGGACGCGATGGACCAGCCTCAGTTACCGCATCGCCATTCTCATCAAGCATCGCGCGAACGCGACCAAATGCGCCACCCGCAACAATTGAATCACCGACATGAAGAGTTCCGCGTTGGACAAGAACAGTAGCCACGGGACCGCGTCCCTTATCTAGGTTTGCTTCAATTGCAACGCCACGAGCGACATCATCTGAAATTGCACGTAGATCGATTGCGGCATCTGCGGTTAAAAGAATTGCATCTATAAGTTCATCAATACCATCCCCTGATTTAGCAGAGACGTTGATAAACATAGTTGTGCCGCCATACTCCTCGGCAATCAAGTTGTATTCTGTTAATTGTTGGCGAATCTTCTCTGGATTCGCGCCCTCTTTATCAACCTTATTCACAGCAACAACAATTGGCACATCTGCTGCTTGTGCATGGTTCAAAGCTTCAATTGTCTGAGGCATAACACCGTCATCAGCTGCAACTACGAGAACTGCGATGTCAGTTACCTTTGCACCACGTGCACGCATCGCTGTGAAAGCTTCGTGCCCCGGGGTATCGATAAATGTGATTGCCCGATTTTGGCCATCGTGATCATGGTGAATTTGATACGCACCAATGTGTTGGGTAATTCCACCAGCTTCTCCGCGACCAACTTCGGTCTTGCGGATTGCATCTAGCAAACTGGTCTTACCGTGATCGACGTGACCCATAACGGTCACAATTGGAGAGCGCACAACTAGATCTGCTTCATCGATATCTGCTAGTTCTTGTTCAAGATTAATGTCGAATTGTTCAAGCAGTTCGCGATCTTCATCTTCAGGGCTTACAACTTGAATTTGATAACCAAGTTCAGCACCAAGAAGTGTGAAGGTATCTTCATTAACTGATTGCGTTGCGGTAACCATTTCACCTAAGTGGAAGAGTGCTGAAACCAGTGCGGCTGGATCGCCACCGATTTTTTCGGCAAAATCCATAAGTGTTGCACCGCGACGTAGGCGAATTGTTGATTTTCCATCACCGTGAGGAATTACTGCGCCACCAAGTGATGGTGCCGCCATATTGTCGAACTCTTCTCGTAGCGCTTTCTTACTCTTATGCGCTTTACGAGATTTACCGCCTTGCTTTCCAAATGCACCAGCAGTTCCGCCACGTTGATGACGTCCGCCGCCCTTGCCACCTGAACCACCTGGACCGCCAAATGTTGTTGGTGCACCACCAGCATTTGCATTCGGTGTGCGATACGGGGAATTTGAATTTGGCGCTCCAGATGTTGGTGTGCCTGGACGTGCACCAGATGTTGGCGCTCCAGATGTTGGCCGACCTTGTTGTGGTCGTGCGGCAAATCCCGGACGCACTGAACCTGGACGCGGACCGGACATTGGCGGACGTTCCCCAGGACGTAGGGGACGTTGCGCAGGTGGACGAGGTATCGCATTGTTTCCGGAACTAAAAGGATTATTGCCAGCCCGTGGTGGGCGTGGCATTGCTGGTGTTGCAGATGAAGCAGGAGCGGCTGGCGCAACTGGCGCAACTGGTGCAACTGGCACAGCAGGAACTTCAGGAACTTCAGGAACTTCAGGAGCAACTGGTTTTTCAATCTTAGCTTTGGTCAGTAGTTCGCGAGTTGATTCTGGAAGTGATGCGAGCGCTGCTTCGATCTCTTCTGCAGTAGGTGCAACTGCCTTCTTTGCTGCAGTTTTCTTCGCGGTGGTTTTCTTCGCAGCTTTCGGAGCAGGAGTGACTGCCTTGAGATCTGGAAACTTATCCATCAATTTGCGCACTACAGGTGCCTCAACAGTTGATGATGCAGAGCTGACGAACTCGCCGACTTCTTGTAACTTCACGAGGAGCTCTTTGCTCTCTAAACCTAAATCTTTTGCTAATTCGTAAACGCGGACCTTTGCCACAGTTGCCTTCCTGTCTTGGCCCCACGTCTTAATTGGAGCCTAAATTAATGCCTTAATCATGAGCGCGCGGTGCTCATGGTTACTTGTTTTCCCAATTTGGGTTTGTCTTACCTGACATAGCTTTCGCTCCTTATGTTCTTCAACTAATTAATTAAAAACTTTTCCAGCAGTTCTGTAGAAAGATTTTCATCTGTTCTAAAGGCCCGTTGAAATGATCTGCGCTCCCTAGCCAAATCGAAACAGTTTCGATGTAGCCAAGCACCGCGACCAAATTTGCGGTGATCTTCATCAGGGAGAACCTGATTTCCGATCCGAACTACCCGAAGTAGTTCACTGTAATTTTCTCGCTTGCGACAAGCTATGCAGCTCCGAATCGGAATCGGCATCTCTTATCCCTCGCATTTTTAAACTATCAGGGGCAAACCTTACCCGCGATATTGGGATGTTCACAATTGCCTAGATATCCCCTACAAATTATGCGGGAAATTCACCCGTATCTGCAAGTTCTTCGGTCGAATCTGGCTTTGGCTTTTCTATTCGCGGAACCGGATTATCTGGATGAATATCGATTCGCCAGCCCGTAAGCCGAGCCGCGAGCCGAGCATTCTGACCATCTTTGCCGATTGCAAGTGAGAGTTGATAATCAGGAACAATAACTTTTGCAGATTTACTCTCTAGATCTACCACTTCGCAACTAGTTACCTTTGCTGGTGCAAGTGCGTTAGCAACATAAACAGCAGGATTTTCAGAATAGTCGACGATGTCAATTTTCTCGCCATTTAATTCATCCATGACAGCCTTGGCTCTCGCACCAACCGGACCAATTAGTGCTCCCTTAGGGCTGACTCCTGCCCGGTGTGAGCGAACCGAAACTTTGCTGCGAAACCCTGGTTCTCGAGATACTCCAACTATTTCAACAATCCGATCCTGCAATTCCGGCACTTCTAAAGTGAATAGCGCTTTAACTAAAAGTGGGTGAGTTCTAGAAAGCGTAACTTCTGGCCCTTTCAGTCCTTGCTTAACATCAACTACAAAACATTTTATACGTTGACCATGGAGATAGCTCTCAGTTGGAATTTGTTCGTTTGGTGGGATTTTTCCTTCAACTCTTCCCAGGTCAACATAAACAAGTGTGGCATCACGCCCCTGTTGGATTACGCCTGATAGAACATCTCCAACGCTTGCCGAAAATTCCTCGACTACATCAGCGTCTTTCGCTGCGCGCATTCGCTGCTTAATTTCCTTACGGGTTATTGACTTAATAACTTGTTCAAAGCCTTCCGGCATGTGCGTAACAGTCTCGGTATAAATTCCTTCATCATCAAATTGCGGAACATGAATCAGAATTTCACCGTCAACACGGTTCAACACCGCACGACCTTGAGGTTTAGCGTCTTCGAGCGCTAAATAAGTTTCGGTTACCGCATTTTCGATGGCGCTAATCATTTTCTCTAGCGGAATTTCTTTCTCAATTGTTAATGCAATTAACGCGGCCACATCTACACTCATTTGAACTCAATTTCTAAAACTGCGCGCTTGATATCTTCGAAAGAAACTTTTTGATCTCCCACTAAAACTGTAGTCTCTGTGGCTTCCCCGATTCGGCCCTGGAAATCTTGGCCACTTGTCAATACAATTTTTACTAGGCGATCGATATTCTTGCGCCAGTGCCGTGGTTTAGTTAGTGGACGATCGATTCCAGGTGATGTGACTTCAAGAGTGAAAGCGCTTTCGCCGAGTTCTTCCAGAGCTTCAATGACCTCTGATATTTCCTTTGTGACAGCTGTTATTTGATCTAAATTTAAGTGGGATTCACTATCTACAATAACTGTAAGAATTTTTACCTTACCCGCACTTGTAATTGTTAGCTCTTCTAAGTAATTTCCAGATGCTTCAATTATTGGCCTAATTACGGCGCTGATTACCTCGTCCAATTGCATTTTCAAAAGCCCTTCTCGATATTAAGTTTTAAATAGCAAACCAATCATAACCCACTTTTACAATCAAAATCGTCGCTACTACTAAGAATACTTTTCTAACCAATGGCGAACCGCCCCGAATAGCTAACCTTGATCCAATAATTGCACCAAAAATATTTGCAATGGCGAGGGCCAGTCCTAGCTTCCACCAAATATGACCAGTTATTTGAAAGGAGATAATTGCGCCTAAATTAGTTGCAATATTTACGAACTTCGCCGTTGCTGAAGCTTTTAAGAATGCATAACCAACCAGGCCGACAAGTGTGAAAACCAGGAAAGTTCCTGCTCCTGGGCCAAAGATGCCATCATAGAAACCAATTACGAGACCTAGGACCATCACTATTTGATGTCTTCTATGTTTATTGAACTTGAGGTTCTCGCTAATTCCAAGTTCTGGTTTGCGCCAGGTATAGATAGCCACGATGATCAAAAGAATTATTATTAGCGGGCGAAAAACTGACGCCGGAAATGAACTAGCAAGTTTCGCACCGATTACCGAACCAATAAAGGCGGGAATCGCCATATAAGAGGTCAACTTTAGATCAGGCTTAACGCTCCTAAAATAATTTCTAGCTGCGGTGGTTGTTCCAAAGATCGATATAACTTTATTTGTGCCAAGAATCATTGGAATAGGTTTCTCAGAAATCCCAATCAATAGTGCTGGCAGTTGAATCAGCCCGCCGCCACCAGCAACTGCATCAACGAATCCGGCAAATCCAGCAGCGATAATCAGGAATATTACGGTTTCTATTCCCATTTACTTATGAGTTTAGAACCCTTGAAGTTATCTCCGTAACTGCTTTCAATAATTCAATTTCCGTTTTTTCACCTGTCCTGCGGGTTCGAAACTCAACTTTTCCTTCAGAGAGCGCCTTGCCGACGATGACGATAAATGGAATACCGATTAATTCTGCATCTTTGAACTTAACACCCGCGCTAGCATCCGGGCGATCATCAAACATTACTCGCAGACCCTTCTCTTCAAGATCTTCAGCCAGAGTAAGTGCCGCCTTAAAAACTTCAGCCTCTTTGCCAGTAGCAACAATATGAATATCTGCTGGTGCGATTTCCCGTGGCCAATTTAGACCAATCTCATCATGTGTTTGCTCTGCAATTGCAGCAACAGCCCGCGATACGCCGATTCCATAAGAGCCCATCGTGACAACTTGAGATTTACCATTCTGATCTAGAACAGTTAAATCAAGGGCCTGTGCATATTTACGACCGAGTTGAAAGATATGTCCGATTTCAATCGCCCGATCAATAACTACCGGGGTTTCACACTTTGGACATAAATCACCAGCACGAACTTCAGCTGCCTCAAGATATTTTTCAACTTGAAAGTCGCGACCATTGGTTACGAAGCGGGAATGCTTATCTTTCTTATTGGCTCCGGTAATCCAATGTGAACCTAGGACAATTCTAGGATCTGCATAAAGACTTACTCCAAGCTTATTTACATCTTGTGGTCCCACATATCCCTTAACTAATCCAGGGAATTTTGCAAAATCTGTTTCTTCAAATAGCCGAAGCTCCTGAACGCCTGGCAGATTAGCTTGCAGCCGCTTCAAATCAACTTCGCGATCGCCAGGAACTAAAACTGAGATCGGTTTGTCATCTGCCATCAATAGAACATTTTTCAGAGTATCTGAAGCTTTATATCCTGGTCCAAATTTGGTATTTAAGAGTTCTACCAGTGAATCTATGGTTGGTGTATTAGGTGAATCGAATTCTTCAATGGCCGCTGGTTCACTTCCAGAATATGCCGGAGCTTTCGTAATCATGGCTTCAACATTTGCGGCATAGCCACACTTGTTACAGAGAACATATGTATCCTCGCCAGTTTCGCAAGGCGCTAAAAATTCTTCGGAGCCAGAACCGCCCATTGCACCAGATACTGCTGAAACAATGTTGTATTTAAGCCCAAGTCGATCAAAAGTTTTTATGTAGGCATCGCGGTGCTTATTGTAAGAAGCAACTAAGCCCACATCATCAATATCAAAAGAATATGAATCCTTCATAACAAATTCGCGGCCCCGAATAATTCCGCTGCGGGGTCTAGTTTCATCACGGAATTTTGTTTGGATTTGATAAATAGAAAGGGGTAAATCTTTATATGAAGAGAATTCACCCTTAACCATCAGAGTAAACATCTCTTCATGAGTTGGACCTAAGAGATAATCATTTCCGCGGCGATCTTGTAGTCTAAATAAATCTGAACCGTATTCATCCCATCGATTTGTCTTCTCGTAGGGTTCGCGCGGTAAAAGCGCTGGAAAATGCACTTCTTGAAAACCCGCAGCATCCATTTCTTCGCGAACTACGCGCTCAATATTTCTATATGTTAAATAGCCGAGTGGTAACCAAGAATAAACACCAGCCGCGATTCGTCGAACATAGCCAGCTCTTACTAAAAGCCGGTGGCTAGCTACCTCGGCATCTGCCGGATCATCGCGAAGAGTGCGCAGTAGTAAGGTAGACATTTTCAACATGGGCTTACCCTACCGAATTTACTTAGTAGTTACGGTTGGTGCTCCACTTTCAACACCGGCAGCTTCCATTTCTTCGGCCAATCTCATTGCTTCCTCGATGAGAGTTTCAACAATTTGGCTCTCTGGAACAGTTTTAATAACTTGGCCCTTTACAAATATCTGACCCTTTCCATTTCCGGATGCCACCCCAAGATCTGCTTCGCGCGCTTCGCCCGGACCATTAACAACACAACCCATCACCGCTACCCGAAGCGGCACGGTCATTCCCTGCAATCCAGCCTGAACTTTTTCCGCCAAGGTATAAACATCAACTTGGGCACGACCGCATGATGGGCAGGAGACAATCTCTAACTTACGTTGGCGCAAGTTAAGTGATTCTAAGATTGAAATTCCAACTTTAACTTCCTCTACAGGTGGCGCAGAAAGTGATACTCGGATTGTGTCGCCGATTCCTTCAGCTAGAAGGATTCCAAATGCTGTAGCAGATTTTATTGTTCCTTGAAAAATTGGACCTGCTTCAGTGACTCCAAGATGGAGTGGGTAATCGCATTTGCTAGCAAGTAAGCGATAGGCCTGCACCATCGTTACTGGATCGTGATGCTTAACTGAAATTTTAATGTCACTGAATCCATGCTCTTCAAAGAGCGATGCTTCCCAGAGCGCAGACTCGGCAAGCGCTTCCGGGGTTGCCTTCCCATACTTAGCGAGAAGTCTCGGATCAAGTGAACCCGCATTTACCCCAATTCGGATTGGAATACCTGCATCACCGGCAGCTTTTGCTACCTCTTTAACTTTGTCATCGAATTGCTTAATATTTCCAGGATTAACTCGAACGGCAGCACAGCCAGCATCTATTGCTGCGAAAATATACTTTGGTTGAAAGTGAATATCTGCGATAACTGGGATTTGGGATTTCTTTGCGATTTGGGCAAGTGCGTCGGCATCATCTTGACTCGGAACAGCAACTCGAACGATTTGGCAACCAGATGCAGTTAGTTCAGCAATCTGTTGCAGAGTTGAATTCACATCCGAGGTGACTGTCGTGCACATGGATTGCACACTGACAGGTGCATCGCCGCCAACTAAGACGCTTCCAACCTTAAGCTGCCTGCTCTTGCGACGAGGTGCCAGCGTAGGTGGTGGCGTGCTTGGCATTCCTAGATTTACCATGGCTACATCCTAGATTATTGATTGATGTTTATTGGATTGAAAATATCTGCCCCGAGCAAGAGAAGTGAGAGCACCGCTAAAACTGCAAATACTGCCAGGGTTAAAGGTAGCAATTTCTCAACATCAATCGCGGCTGGTGGGCTGAGCTTCCGTCTTTTTGCATTTAATCTTCGCAGACCATCAATGATAGCTACTGCCATGTGCCCCCCATCGAGTGGCAACAGTGGAAGTAGATTAAATACCCCAACGAAGATATTTAAGCTCGCAATGATTATCAGAAAAGTGGCAACTTTTTCGCGAGAGGCCAACCTGGGATCACTCGCAGTTTGTGCGCTAACTCGAGCTACGCCCACTACCCCAACCAATCCTTGGGCATCGCGCTCTTCGCTACCAAAAGTTTGGCGGACGAGTGCTGGAATTTTCGTGGGTAGTGAAAATAACGAGGTCATACTGTTACTTAATAAATCTTTGGTTATTCGAGCACTATTTGTAATCGCCTTTATCGGACCATCTTTACGGGTACCCAATTTATTTATGATTCCTAAATAGCCAATCTCTTGGCCATCTAGCGTGCGAACTGCTGGTGTAATTGGGATTAGTAACCGCTCACCATTACGTTTAATCGTAATGGTAATCTCCTTGCGGGCCGATTCTCTAATAGTCTTTGTATAGTCGAACCAGTTATCAGATTCGACTCCGTTAATTGCAATGACTTCATCGCCCGCCATTAAACCGGCAGCCTTAGCCGGAGATGGAATTGAAGTTGAGGTGCAGTTAGAGTCGAAAACACCAGTTGTATTATTTGAAACACATGGGACTACTTCGCCAATGGTCTTCGTTACTGATGTCACGCCAACGCCCGCTAATAAAATTACTAATATTAAAAAGCCCAATACGAAGTGGAGAAATGAACCAGCACCGAGAACTATTAATCTCTTCGGGACTGAAGCCAGGTAAAATGCCCGGTGCTTATCGCCTTCTGGAAGCTCTTCATTTACCGACATACCGGAAATTCGACAGTAGCCACCTGCAGGAATTGCCTTTATGCCAAATTCGGTTTCGCCTCGTTGAAAAGACCACAAACGCTTACCAAAACCAAGAAAAAATTCAGTGACTTTCATGTGAAATTTTTTTGCAGTTAAGTAGTGACCGGCTTCATGAACCATAACTGAGAATAAAAGTGCCACTATAAACGCTAAAACACCGAGAATACCTAGACCTGGAAAATTCACTTACGCTCCTGAACTAATTGATTGGCTAGAACTCTTGCATCATCCTCGATGGCACTGACATCAGAGAGCGATCTTATTGTTACAGGTGAATTCCCACCCAATTTTTGAACTGTAGCGTCGACCACATCTACGATATTCATAAATGAAATACCCCCATTTATAAATGCAGCTACTGCGACCTCGTTTGCCGCATTAAATATTGCTGGCAATCCTCCGCCAAGTTCGCCACATCTGCGAGCGAGGTCTACTGCTGGGAATTTAGCGCCGTCAATCGGCATGAACTCCCAAGTCTGCTTTGTGTTCCAATCAACGGGCACAGTTGCCTTAGAAATTCGATCTGCTCCGGAAATTGCGTAAGCAATTGGGCCTTTCATATTTGGCGGGCTTGCCTGCGCAATTGTTGAGCCGTCTATAAATTCAACCATTGAATGAACCACGGATTGCGGGTGAATCACTGCAGCTATTTTTGAATAAGGTAAATCAAAGAGATAGTGAGCTTCAATAATTTCTAGACCCTTATTCATAAGAGTCGCTGAATTAATTGTTACAACCGGACCCATCGACCAGGTTGGATGATTTAGCGCATCTGCAACTGAGATATCAGATAAATCTTTTCGATCTCTAAATGGACCACCACTAGCCGTCAGAATTACTTGTTTAACATCCGCAGCTTTGCCACTTAAAAAGCATTGATATAAAGCTGAATGTTCAGAATCGACCGGAATTATTCGATCCCGGCCAAATGCCATTACTAAATCTCCGCCCGCAACAAGTGATTCTTTATTTGCTAGCGCAACTTTATTTCCAACCGAAAGTGCAGCGAGAGTTGGACCAAGCCCAATTGAGCCAGTGATGCCATTTAAAACAATGTCGCAGGCAATTGCGGCGATTTCAGATGCGCTCTTTGCGCCATCAATCACTTGAGTCTTGCTAATCCCAGCAAGCATCTGAGTTAAGGTTTCGCGATCTCCAGTGGTTCCAACAACTGGAACGGAAAAGCGTTTTGCTTGATCTGCCAGTCGTTGTAAGTTCGAAGATCCGGCGGCTAGTGCAACGACTCGGAACTTTTCTGGATTGGCTTCGACTAATTCCAGTGCCTGAACCCCGATAGATCCGGTTGAGCCAAGGATCACTAAATCGACTTGATTGCGCACGCCCCTATTCTAATTAACTCTGAGTAAAAATGAACAAAGGAATTACCTCAGATAGACTGCGTCTATGACTACTGGCCCAAATATTCCGCAAGAACGTCGACTAATAACTGCAATCCCAGGACCCAAATCCCAGGAAATTATCAAGCGACGAAACGAAGCGGTATCAGCATCCCTGGGAATGGCTATTCCGGTTGTTGTTGAAAAAGCTGGTGGCGGTGTAATCGTGGATGTTGATGGCAATTCAATTATCGATATGGGCGCTGGAATCGCCGTTGTGAATGTTGGAAATAGCGCCGACCGAGTAGTTGAAAATGTGATCAACCAGGTTAAGGCCTTTACTCATACCTGTTTTATGGTTGCGCCCTACCTTGGCTATATCGAAGTCTGTGAAGCGCTAAATCGGTTAACGCCAGGAGACCATAAGAAGAAATCTGTTCTATTAAATTCTGGCGCTGAAGCAGTTGAGAATGCAATAAAGATTGCTCGCGCATACACCAAGCGCCAAGCCGTTGTTGTCTTCGAACATGGTTATCACGGCCGAACAAATTTAACTATGGCCATGACTGCAAAGAGTATGCCTTACAAAGAAGGCTTCGGACCGTTTGCCAGTGAAATTTACCGGATGCCAATGGCCTATCCATTCCGCTTCAATGGCGATGCTGATACCTGTGCGGTTGCGACACTTAACGAAGTCATCTTAAAAATCGAGAAGGAAATTGGCGCTAAGAATGTAGCAGCAATTGTTATTGAACCTATTCAAGGTGAAGGTGGCTTCATTGTTCCACCAAAAGGATTTCTGCCAGGCTTGGCGAAGTTTGCAAAGGAAAATGGAATTGTCTTTGTTGCTGATGAAGTTCAAACCGGTTTTGGGCGAACCGGAAAGATGTTCGCGGTAGAACATGAGAACGTTGATGCAGATTTGATTACCACAGCTAAAGGTATTGCTGGTGGTTTTCCACTCGCCGGAGTTACTGGTCGAGCAGAAATGCTGGACTCGGTTCATGCCAGTGGACTTGGTGGAACTTTCGGAGGAAACCCAGTTGCCTGTGCTGCCGCTTTAGGTGCGATAGCAACGATTGAAGAAGCGAAGCTCGTAGATCGGGCAAATGCAATTGGGAAAATAATGGTCGATGCCCTTAGCGAAATGGCTAAGAAGTATTCGATAATTGGCGAGATTCGAGGCGCTGGTGCGATGCAAGCTATCGAACTTATAAAGCCTGGTTCAATCGAACCAAATAGCGAAGCTATGAGCGCAGTAATTAAATATTGCCAACAGAAGGGCGTTTTAATTCTTAGCGCTGGAACCTATTCAAATGTAATTCGCTTACTTCCACCATTGGTGATTCCAGAGCATCTATTAACTGAGGCACTTGGAATTATTGATGAGGCCTTTGCTTCGCTATAACTTAAGAGTCAAATCCAAGGCCGAAGAAATCAAGAGTTTTGAGCCAGAGATTTCGCTTACCTTGATTTTCATCTGATTTATTTAGCGACCATTGTGTCAATCGAATAAAGATAAATTTGAATGGTTCGGGCGGGAAAGGCAGTGGTTTCTTCTTAACCATACTTAATCTGGTGCGCTCATTGTCTTCACCATCTAAAAGATCTAGCATTACTTGAGCACCAAACCTAGATGCACCAACGCCGAGACCGGTGTATCCCATTACATAAGCAACCCGTCCACGATGTGCCTTACCCCAGAACTGAGTAAAGCGAGAGCAGGTATCAATAGCACCGCCCCAACCATGGGTGAATTTGATTCCCTTTAATTGCGGAAAAGTTTCTAGGAAGGCTTCCGCCAGATGTGCATAAGTTTCGGCACTTGTTTCATATTCGTGTCGAACTTTTCCACGGAAGTTATAGATGGCGTCATAGCCGCCCCATAAAATTTCATTATCTTTGGTCAATCGGTAATAGTGAAATTGATTTCCAGCCTCTGATAAACCCTCACGATTCTTCCAGCCAATTGATTCCATCTGCGCTGGCGTAAGAGGTTCAGTTACTAATTGAAAGTCATAAACCGGAACTACATATTTCTTTGCTCGTTTTACAAGTGAGCGGTAAATATTGGTTGCAAGTGCAACTTTTTGGGTATAGACCGTGCCGTAAGGCGTATGAACAATAATTCCCTTACTTGTGCGTTCGAGCCAGAGTGCACTGGTGTTCTCGTAAATAACTACGCCGCTCTTAATACATGCTCGTTCTAAACCCCAAACAAGTCGGGCTGGATCTATTAGCGCCGTTCCGTCTGGATCCCATAAACCCCCAACAGAAATTGGAGAATTAACTCGAGCTTGCATCTCTTCTTTATTAAGAATTTTGACGTTATCACCGAAGGAGTTTCGAAGATTGGCTATTTCAATGAGATCTTCCAACTGCCACTCTTCATTAGCAACGCTGATTTCACCGGTTAATTCAAATTGGCAATCAATTTCATACTTCTTAATTGTCGCTTCAATAGCTTCAAGATTTTCACGACCTAAGCGTTCGATTATCGCCATCTCATCTTTAAATCGACTGTAACCATTCATAAATCCATGAGTCAATGAGTAGCTGCAGAAACCACCATTACGACCAGATGCACCAGCGCCGGTTTCTAATTGTTCGATAATTACTACATTGCGCTCAGGATTTTTCTCTTTTGCCAGAAGCGCCGTCCAAAGTCCGGTGTAACCAGCGCCAACAATGCAGAGATCTGTAGTTATTTCACCAATTAGCGTCGCATGTGGATCTGGTTCTAATGGGTCAGCGTCAAGCCAATACAACTGTGGTTGCATATGGGAGAGCTGTTTTAAATAGGAAGAGTCGATGTCTGACATCGCGTAATCCGGCCTAAACCGGGATCACCCCTTCAATCACAACTTAAAGTTGGCCCGGGTCCTCCGGAGTCCTACCCCATGACGCAGAACTACTTGCAGTCCTGTTGTTCACCATGGATACCTTAAAAGTTTAGCGCACCTTGCGGCGGTTTACTACCTGACCCAGTATGACTATTGCCAAAGCCCCTATAAACATAACGGATCCCACCACATTTGCCTGAGGTGGAACACCTCTAGTTGCCGATACCCAGACAAACTTCGGGAATGTGCTTACCGTTCCAGAATTGAAGTTTGTGATGATGAAATCATCGAAAGAGAGCGCAAAAGCTAGTAGAGCTGCAGCTGCTATGCCTGGAAGAACTAATGGGAAAGTAATTCTGCGGAAAGTCTCCCATTCATTGGCGTAAAGATCTCTTGCTGCTTCTTCCAACTTCGGATCAAGTCCTGCGATGCGAGCCTTGACTGTTACAACAACAAAAGAGAGACAGAACATCACGTGTGCGATTATTGTTGGCCAGAAACCTGGATTAATTCCAAGGTTTAAGAACATCGCCAAAAGCGAAGCGCCTAAAACAATCTCTGGTGTTGCCATTGGTAGGAAGATAAGAAGGTTGACTGAGCTTCTTCCCTTAAACGCATATCGACCAATTGCGAATGCAATCATTGTTCCAAGGACTGTAGAAATTAGTGTGGATATAAAACCTATCCGCAATGAATTCCCAAGTGCCTCACAAATTCCATCGGCATCACATGGATTTAGCCAATTATCAAAGGTAAAACCCTGCCAGTTAATATTGCGCTTTTTTGAGGTATTAAAAGAGAAAACAATCGTGTAAGCAACAGGTATAAATATGTAGAAAAGTGCAAGTCCTGCATAAATTCGGATGATGTTTTTAGAGAGCCATTTTCTCATACGAGTTCATCCGTTCCAGTTCTCCTAATAAAAACCTAAACAATAACTAGAATCACTGCCATAAAAATAACGCAAAGCGCTGCGGCTTTTGGATAGACAACGACTCTAAAGAAACGTGAGTCAATAACATTTCCAATCATCTTAGT
>JASJJZ010000027.1:0-30564 GCA_037622205.1 Actinomycetes bacterium | reverse complement strand
CGGCATCTGGATTTTCCAGTGACCAAATAACACCTTCAACAACTTCATTTAAATTATGAGGTGGAATATTTGTTGCCATACCTACAGCAATACCAGCGCTGCCGTTAACAAGAAGATTTGGGAAACGACTTGGAAGAACTGTTGGTTCTTGAGATCTGCCGTCGTAGTTCGGAATGAAATTAACCGTGTCTTCATCTATATCTCGCATCATCTCCATAGCGAGAGGTGCTAGCCGGGCTTCGGTATAACGCATCGCCGCAGCTGGATCATTTCCTGGCGATCCAAAGTTTCCATTGCCATCAATTAATGGATAACGAAGTGACCAAAATTGTGCCAGGCGAACAACTGCATCATAAATAGCAGTGTCACCGTGGGGATGATAGTTACCCATAACATCTCCGACGATGCGGGAAGATTTGTAATAACCTTTATCTGGACGATAACCAGCGTCATACATTGCATATAAAACTCTGCGGTGGACTGGTTTTAAACCGTCACGGATATCTGGAAGTGCTCGCCCAACAATTACTGACATTGCATAATCTAAATAAGAACGCGCCATCTCAACTTGTAAATCGACCGACTCAATTCGATCGTGGATAGCGGTCTTATCAGGATTCATATTTTCAGCCATTTGTAATCACCTAAATATCCAAGAATCGAACATCTTTGGCATTGCGTTGAATAAAGTTTCGACGAAGTTCGACGTTTTCACCCATTAATACTGAGAATAGATCATCTGCTGCTGCTGCATCTTCAAGAGTTACTTGGATTAATACTCGATGCGCAGGATCCATTGTTGTATCCCAAAGTTCCTTTGCTGGCATTTCACCTAGACCTTTAAACCGTTGAATTCCATCCTCTTTAGGGAGGCGTTTTCCGGCATCGATTCCGATTTGGATGAAACCATCTCGCTCGCGGTCAGAGAAGGCATATTGGACTGGCTCTTTGCCACCCCATTTAAGTTTATAAAGTGGTGGTTGGGCCAGATAGACAAAACCATTTTCAATAAGCGGTCTCATAAATCTAAATAGTAAGGTGAGTAAAAGTGTTCGGATGTGTTGCCCGTCGACGTCGGCATCTGCCATCAAAATAATTTTATGGTACCTAAGTTTTGCAACATCAAAATCGTCATGAATACCGGTCCCTAAAGCTGTGATTAATGATTGCACTTCATTGTTCTGTAAAACTCGATCAATGCGAGCTTTTTCTACATTTAAAATCTTTCCTCTAATTGGAAGAACTGCTTGATACCTTGAGTCTCTTCCGCCTTTTGTAGATCCGCCAGCAGAATCACCTTCAACAATATAAAGTTCGCATTTTTCCGGATCAGTCCATTGACAATCAGCCAACTTTCCTGGCATGCCACGACCTTCTAATAAACCTTTGCGGTTCCGTGAAAGATCCCGAGCTTTACGCGCCGCAACCCTGGCCGCCGCGGCATCAATACTTTTGCGAACAATATCTTTTCCTTCACTTGGGTTCTGCTCAAACCAACTTGTTAAATGGTCGTTCATGGTTTTTTGAGTGAAAGACTTGGCTTCGGTATTTCCTAATTTTGTTTTGGTTTGGCCTTCAAATTGTGGTTCTGCTAATTTGATTGAAACAATCGCGGTTAGCCCTTCGCGGATATCTTCACCGGTTAGTCGATCCTCTTTCTTACGGATATAGCCCCACTCTTCACCAAATTTATTTACTACTGATGTAAGTGCGGTTCGAAAACCTTCTTCATGTGCTCCGCCTTCATGGGTGTGAATTGTATTGGCGAAGGTATAAACAGATTCAGTAAAACCAGCATTCCATTGCATTGCGATTTCTAAACTCATTTTATGTTTAGTTTCATCGGTAATAAATGAAATTATTGATTTATGGGTTTCGCCCTTTGTTTGATTTAGATGTTTAACGAAATCTATAATGCCGCCTTGATAGTGGTAGCGGACATAAAGTGGTTCGCCTTTTTCATCAACATGTCCTGGGCGTAGATCTGTTAGAGTTAAAATTAGCCCTTTGTTAAGGAAGGCCATTTCGCGAAATCGTGTTGATAGCACTTCAAATGAAAAGTCTGTGGTTTCAAAAATTTCCTTGGAGGGCCAGAAGGTTACAGTTGTTCCGTGCTCCTCGGTTGCGGCGCCTTTTCGAACTGGCGCTTGTGGAACACCTAATTTGTACTCTTGATACCAATGAAAGCCATCTCGCTTAACTTCGACTGCTAGGTCTGAGCTGAGGGCGTTAACAACTGAAATACCAACACCGTGTAACCCACCAGAAACTGCATATCCGCCGTCACCGAATTTTCCGCCGGCATGTAAAACTGTTAGAACAACTTCTAAGGCTGGCTTTTTTTCAACTGGGTGCATGTCGACTGGAATTCCACGGCCGTTATCAACACATTGCAGCGAGCCATCTGGCATTAGTGTGATGTTGATGTCGGTGCAATAACCAGCAAGTGCTTCATCTACTGAGTTGTCGACAACTTCATAAACTAAGTGGTGGAGTCCGCGCTCACCGGTAGAGCCGATATACATTCCAGGACGTTTGCGAACCGCATCTAACCCTTCGAGAACAGTGATGTTTGAGGCGTCATATGTTTTCTCGCTCAACTAACACCTCCTGGTAAATCCTCAAATTCATACAAGGTTGACTCGTTAAATCCGCTGAGAGTTAAACCTCGGCTGGTTTTGCTAAATCACTGCTGTAATCCTAGTCCTTAAACCTTCTCCGAACTACCGCAAAAGAGGCTTGTGTAGTGGATTAGACGCCTTAAATCCTTGAAGTTGTGGGTAGTTACTGCCTGACGCTAAATTTTAGGCTTAGCCGTATGTATCTCTAGGCCCTCTCGCCCCTCGAATTGTCCGCAGGCCTTTTTTCCAGGTTGGGGCATTTGGCCCTATGAACACAAGAGTTTCAACTAAAGCTCCGGGTGCTGAATCGCTTATGGTTTTTAAAAGTTGGGTGGAAATAATATTTAATTGAGTCGCCCAAGCTGTTGAAGATGTTTTAATTGTTAAACGGCCATCAACCAATGAAATTGGTAAAGAATGTGTGGCAATTTCAGATCCGACAATTTTTTCCCAATCTGAGAAAATATTTCCTTCAGCTAGTCCTTGTCTCCAATCCCGTGAATTAATTAGTTCATCAAGTGCAAAACTAATTTGTTGTGGATCTCCGATTTGGCTACGGGGTTGTGCTTCATTGTTTGGATTGCTAGCTCGGTTTCTTCGTGATTGATTTCTAAAAGCGCGGTAAAGCTCGCGAGCTAAATCTCGGGCCATTTATTTAACCTCTGTTGATTTAGATATTTTGCTTACTTGTCCTGATTTTACAAGAAATTTATCACCGGCTAACTCTTTAGGTAAATCATTCTCCACTGCGACTGTAATAAAGGTTTGTTCTGCTGAGTTTGCTAATTTAATTAAGTGCATTCTACGTTCTTCATCTAATTCAGAGAAAACATCATCAAGGATTAGAATTGGTTTTAATCCATCTTTTTCCAATAATTGATAGGTGGCTAACTTTAAACTTAAAGCTATCGACCAAGATTCGCCGTGGCTGGCATATCCTTTTACTAAATGGTCCCCTAGGTTTAAAAGTAAATCATCGCGGTGTGGTCCGGTGAGAGTTAACCCACGCTCTATTTCAGATGCGTGTGTTATTTTCATTCGTTCTAAGATTTTTTTGGTGTTTTCTAAAGGGTGTTGGGTTGCCTCTTCAATACTGGATTTATACTTAATAAATGCTGGTTTTTCTGAAGATATGTCGTAGTAAATTTTTTGAAATATTGGCTCGAAATCGGAAAGTGCTTGGAGTCTTGCGGCAATAATTTCGCCGCCGAAGTTAGCAACTTGTTCATCCCAAGCTGCTAAAGATTCAGTTCCTGCTCTAGATTTCAAAAGTGAATTTCGTTGCCTTATTGAACGTTCATAATCAGAGATTACCCCAGCCATTCTTGGGGAGCGTAGAATTAAAAGTTGATCTATGAATTTACGTCGCTCACTTGGGTCTCCGCGCACTAGATCTAAATCTTCTGGCGAGAAGTAAATTGCTTGCACTATTCCAAAAATTTCTTTCTGACTTCGAACTGGGTTTTGGTTAATGCGTGCCCGGTTCGCTTTCTCGCTATTTATTTCAAGTTCAATCAAGACCTCTCGATCTGATAATTGGGTTTTTGCCCGTATGTATGCTGAGGGGCTTCCTAGTTGAACTAGAGGTTGGTCATTAGAAACTCGATGTGAAGAGAGAAAAGATAGATACAAGACTGATTCAATGATGTTGGTCTTACCTTCGCCGTTTCGCCCAATAAATATTGAGATCCCTGGGTTTAGCTCTAAATCTAGGCTTTTATATGACCTAAATGTTGTAAGCGAAAGATTTGAAATAAACACTTTTATAAATTACTTGGGTTGTTAAGAGGTATAGCGCATTGGCATTAGTAAATATTTATATGAATTGTTTGAAGCGCCACTTGGTTCTGTTTTTCCAGTAAGAACCGCTGGTTTTTTATCCCCTGTGAAAGAGATGTGAACAAATGGTGAGTTAATCGCTTGTAGGCCATCGGTTAAAAATGTTGGGTTAAAAGCGATGTTTATATTCTCTCCTGAGTAATTAATATTTAACTCTTCGGTGGCTTGGGCATCCTCACCGGTTCCCGCTTCAAGTTGTAAGGTGTTGTTACTGAAAACCAAGCGTAGTGGAACTGTTTTATCTGTTACTAACGCTACCCGACGAACTGAGTCTAGGAATGGTGCAACTTCAATAACAGCTTCGGCTGTTGATTCAGTTGGTAGTAAATGTCTAAATGGTGGAAAACTGCCATCTAAAGTTCTGGATGTCATTGTTTTTTCTTCAGAAACAAAACCAACAAGTTTTTCGTTTGATGTAGTTGGTGAAAGCGCGAAAGTTATTTCTCCGCCTCCAGCTAATGATTTGGCTGCATCAATTAAAGTTCTAGCTCTTAGAAGTGTTGTGGTTTCTAGGTTTTGATCTTTAGGGCTCCAATTAATTTCTTTTACTGCAAGCCGATATCTGTCGGTTGCTGCTAGTGTGATTGTTGTTTTATTTATTTCAATGTGGACGCCGGTTAAAGTTGGAAGGGAATCGTCTTTTCCTGCGGCGATCGCAACTTGATTAACCGCGGTTGCGAAAACATCGGCAGGGATTTGGCCTGCTGTTTCTGGAAGAGTTGGGAGGTTTGGGTATTCGTTTGTTGGAAGAGTTGGAAGAGTAAATTTTGCGCTTCCTGCAGTTACTAAAACTCGAGTTCCATCTAAAACAAATGTGACTGGTTTCGCTGGAAGAGATCTAGCGATTTCTGCCAATAGCCTTCCTGGAACCAGAACTTTTCCTTTAGTTGCAATGTCCGCGTTAATAATTGCCTTGGTGGATGTTTCTAAATCAGAACCAGTTAAAGTAATTGAATCAGTTACATCGATCATAATTCCAAGTAGAGCTGTTTGAATTGGGCGTGAAGAGAGGCTGCGAGCAACCCAGTTCACAGCATCGATCAATGGATCGCGTTCAACAACAAATTTCATTCCGTCATCCTTCCCTTTATGAGGCAGATAGCCAACCCACACAGGTTCGCTCTTCCCCAACCTTTTCTATTTAATATAAGTATTCGTAGTAACTAGAGCTAAAACCTGTGGATATTTTACAAAACCCCTGATCACCGCGCTTAAAACCATTAAATCTTGGTTGTTGGAAAGTTGTGGATAACCCAAACTAACCAAATTCCCCAACCTCAAACCCCCAACCTAAATCTCTGTTCTCCACAGTTATCCCCAAGTTATCCCCAGGATGGGGGCAACTATCCACACAAGTTATGTAATTAATTCCGAGCTTGAAGTTTTATTCGGTTAGTTAACTCGGTTACTTGGTTGTAGATCGAGCGCCGCTCAGCCATCAACTGGCGAATCTTTCGATCTGCATGCATGACCGTCGTGTGGTCGCGTCCACCGAAAGTTTGGCCAATCTTCGGCAAGGAGAGCTCGGTCAACTCCCGACACAAATACATTGCGATTTGTCGGGCATTTACCAGAACCCTAGATCTTGAAGTTCCACAAAGGTCATCCAAAGTAAGACTGAAGTAAGTTGCAGTTTGAGCCATAATCGTAGTTGCGGTGATTTCCGGCCCTCCCACTTCTGGGATCAAATCCTTTAAAACAATTTCCGCCAAACTTAAATCAACCACTTGACGATTTAAAGATGCGAAAGCCGTGACGCGGATTAACGCACCTTCAAGTTCGCGAATATTAGAAGAAATCTTGCTGCCAATATATTCCAACACATCATCAGGAGCATTTAATTTATCTTGTGCCGCTTTTTTGCGCAGAATAGCAATTCGAGTTTCTAATTCTGGTGGTTGAATGTCGGTGATCAAACCCCATTCAAATCGGCTGCGTAGGCGATCTTCCAAAGTAGTTAATTGTTTTGGTGGACGATCGCTCGAAATAACAATCTGTTTATTTGCGTTGTATAAAGTGTTGAAAGTATGGAAGAACTCTTCTTGAGTCCGCTCTTTATTTTCTAAGAATTGAATATCATCCACCAAAAGAACATCTAGGTCGCGATAACGGCGTTGAAAAACCGAAGCTTTATCGTCACGAATTGAGTTAATAAAGTCATTTGTGAACTCTTCACTAGAAACATACCTAACCCGAACACTGCCATACAACTCTTTTGCATAGGCGCCAATAGCGTGTAATAAGTGGGTTTTACCAAGCCCGGACTCACCGTAAATAAAGAGTGGGTTGTATGCCTTTGCGGGTGCCTCAGCTACAGCAACTGCTGCAGCATGAGCAAAACGATTTGATGCACCAATAACAAATGTTTCAAAAATATAACGAGGATTTAATTGACTTGGTTCGGACGCAACTACAGATTTTGAATCCCGACCAGTTCCTAATTTTGGTAGTTGTTCAATAATTGGCTCAACAACATCTTCAACACTTTCACTTTGCAAAGTTTCATCAACAGTTACTGCAATGTTAATTTTTTGGTCTAGTTTTACTGAAAGCGCTTCGTTTAAAATTGCACGAAGTCTGGTCTCCAGAACATCCTTAGCAAAAGCGTTGGGAGCAGAGAGCAATAAATTAGACCCTCCCTCTCCTTGGATTAAACCAAGCGGTTTTGTAAGTGAGAGGAATGCGCGGTGTTGAGGCGACTCAACCGAAACTTCCGCTATCACAACCCCCCAAAGATTGGTCAGATCAGCAATCTCGAGTAGTGCCATTTAAACCTCTTACTTTCTTAAAACCATAAACTACTAATAAAAGAAGTATCCACAGGGTTATCCACAGGCTGTGGTCTAAAGTAAAACTTGAGCCTTTTGGCCCCTTTTTTCTGTGGATAGAGGGTGAAAGTAGAGCCAAATGGCAGAAATTGCAAGGGGTTATCCACAAAGCAGCGAAAAACTAAAGTGCTCAAAATCCGAGTTTGACCCTTATCAACAGGTGGCCGTAACCTAGCGCCCTCATCAAAAAAATGAGTAGTTGTGACCCGGTGGGGTAAAACCCACAGGAGAGATCCCCAAAATTCTTAGGAGAGTTTTATGTCAAAGCGTACATTTCAACCTAACGTTCGCAAGCGCGCCAAGAAGCACGGCTTCCGTGCTCGTATGGCAACACGTGGTGGAAGAGCAGTCCTAGCGCGCCGCCGCGCTAAAGGTCGCACCAACATCTCTGCTTAATCGCCGATACCCGTGCTACCAACCAAGAACCGGTTGCGCACAAGCAAAGATTTTGCTCTAACCACTAAAACTGGAGTCCGAGCTACATCTCTATCGCTTGTGGTCTACCTAAAAACAAATTCAAATAGTCAAGAGAACATTGGTGGTTTAAACGCGCCTTTAGTTGGATTGATCGTAAATAAATCTGTAGGCGGTTCTGTTGTGCGCCATCGAGTCTCTAGACAATTACGCCACTTAGCCGCAGCCCATATTTCAAATATCCCTCAAGGTGGCCGGCTTGTTATCCGAGTTCTTCGGAACCAACCGAATTACGAAACTGAATTAAAAGAACTTATGTCAAAAGTGCTAACTAAACTTTCGGTGGAGTTATGAGAAGAGCTTTTTCAGTATTAATAAAACTTTACCAAACTTGGATCTCTCCAGCGTTTGCTCCTCGTTGTAAGTATTACCCAAGTTGTTCAACATACGCATCTGATGCGGTCACTGAATATGGCGCTAAAGGGTTAGCGATGGCGGCTTGGAGATTAATCCGATGCAACCCCTGGTCCCACGGCGGGGTTGATTACGTTCTAACAAAAAGTTCAAAAACACCGATAAAAGCCCTTACAACAAGCATGAATGGAAGAAATTAATGGGATCGATTCTAAACCCCTTGTATTACGCTGTTTCTTGGGTCATGGTTACATTCCATTCCCTGCTTGGTAATATCTTTGGCAAAGACGGCAACCAAAGCATTAGATGGAGTCTTTCGATTATTGGTTTAGTAATTGTTATTCGTATTATTTTAATTCCACTCTTCGTAAAACAAATTAAGAGCCAGCGTGCTTTGACCGCCCTTCAACCACATATGAAGGAAATTCAAAAGAAACATAAAGACGATCGCCAGAAGCAATCTGAAGAGATGATGAAGCTTTATAAGGAACATAAAACAAATCCGTTAGCATCCTGCTTTCCAATCCTTGCCCAAGCCCCGATCTTCTTCGCGCTCTTTACTGTTCTAAATGGTATTGCTCGAAACACATCCCATGGAGTTTTAAAAGGGGACTTACTACTTTCAGCCCAAGAAGCTAAATTCTTTGGAGCAAATCTTTCAAATACTTTCCTAAGTAGCGACTCAAATACTCAAACAAAAATTGTCACAGTAATTTTAATTGCTTTCATGTCGGCGACAACTTTTATTACCCAACGCCAGTTAATGGTAAAGGGAATGCCGAAGATGGATTCTTCAAATAATATGATGCTGCAACAACAAAAAATTATGCTCTATGTTTTTCCATTAATTTTCGCAGTTTCCGGAGTTAATTTTCCGGTTGGAGTTTTAATTTATTGGTCTACAACAAACCTTTGGACATTTGGCCAACAATTTTATGTAATCAAAAGAAATCCCACCCCTGGCTCACCAGCATATGAAGAGTTAGCTAAAAAGCGAGCTTTAAAAAATAGCGAGAACGGCGTTCTACCAACTACGGATGAAAATGGAACCACCCAGGTTGATCCGCCAATCGAAGCGCCGAAGCAACGCCAACAACCTTCCAAAAAGAAGAAGAAGCGAAAGTAGTAAATCGGATAAAACGGTCAAATTAGATAAATCGGTCAAATCATTTTTCATCAGAAAAGGAGCAAGTAATGAGCGAAGTAGTAGAGCAGTCAGAAAAAGTAGAGCAGTCAGAGCAGTCAGAAAAAGTTGAGAAGTCAGAGAAGAAGTCTTTAGTCGCCCGTCTTGAAGAAGAGGGCGATGTAGCGGCGGATTATCTTGAGGCGCTACTCGACATTACAGATCTCGATGGAGATATCGATATCGATGTTGAGAATGACCGAGCCTCTCTTGCCATTGCTGGTGGCGCCCTAGGCCATCTAGTAGGAGATCGCGGTGAAGTTTTAGATGCGATTCAAGAGCTAACCCGCCTTGCAGTTCAGACTGCAACCGGTGAGCGCTCCCGATTAATGCTCGATATTGATAACTTCCGCGGGGATAAGAAAGAGGAGCTGGCCAAACTAGCTCATGAGATTGCTGACCAAGTGAAGGCATCTGGTGAGTCTGTGAAGCTTCGCCCAATGAATGCCTTCGAGCGCAAGGTTGTCCACGACACTATCCAAGAAATTGGCCTAACCAGCGAATCTGAGGGCGAAGACCCAAACCGCTGTGTTGTAGTTCTTCCTGAATAAAACTTTTAACCTATTTTCAAACCATTTTAAAAATATGAGTGTTTCACGTGAAACCCTAATCTCTACCTACTTTGGCGAGCGCCAGAGCGAGGTGGCCAGATATGCCGAAATCTTGGCAACCTTGGGAATAGAGCGAGGGCTGATCGGGCCAAAAGAGGGAGATCGCATCTGGGATCGCCATATTGCTAACTGCATACCCATAGCAACCCTGCTATCAAAAGGCGCCTCACTCCTGGATATTGGATCCGGGGCGGGACTTCCGGGAATTGTGATTGCCCTAGCTAGACCAGATTTAAAGGTGACGCTCTTAGAGCCATTACAAAGGCGCATCGACTTCCTTGAAGAGGTGGTCGCCGATCTAGGAATTGAAATTATGGTTAAAAGAGGGCGTGCTGAGAGCTTCAAAGGCAGCTTTAACTATGTAACCGCAAGGGCGGTAGCTCCGCTTCCAAAGCTAGCGACCCTCTCTTGGCACTTAGTCGTGGGCGGGGGCTCGCTTCTAGCCATAAAAGGGGAAGCCGCAGCCACAGAGCTTAAAGCAGCGAGAGCCTTAGCCCCAAAAATCTTTAAAAAGGTAGCTAGCGCCGAACTTCACGAAATTCAACTAGGTGAATTGCCCTTAGCACGCGTTATTGAACTCAAAAAGGCTGGTTAGATATGCAGGTGAATGATTCACGTGAAACATCCAACTCCAAAGTGATTGGGATTAGGCGACTCAAAGAGCCGATGCCCACTCCTTTAAAGACCCGAATTTTCACCGTGGCCAACCAGAAAGGTGGGGTTGGCAAGACCACAACAGCTGTCAATATTGCAGCAGCCCTGGCTATGGGCGGGTTAAAGGTTCTTGTAATTGATCTAGATCCTCAAGGAAATGCCTGCACCGCACTTGGTATTGATCGCGAAGAGTTAGCTGGAATGTATGAGGTTCTAGTTAAAGACCTCCCTCTGTCGCAAGTAATTACAAAGGTAGCAGGATTTCCACACCTTGAATGCGCACCAGCAGATGTTGAGTTGGCAGGCGCCGAGATAAATATGGTCGGATTCGTCTCTCGCGAATCCAGGCTGAAATTAGCGCTAGAAAAATTATTAGCAGAGCGGGAAGCGATCGGGGCTCGCCTTGATTATGTAATTATCGACTGCCCACCAAGTCTTGGACTATTAACAATTAATGCTTTAACCGCTGCTGAAGAAGTTATGGTCCCAATCCAATGCGAGTATTACTCACTTGAAGGTTTAACTTTATTGCTAAAAACTCTACAACAAGTGCAACAGATGTTAAATCAAAAAGTTCGAATCACCACAATAGTTTTAACAATGTATGACTCTAGAACTCGTTTAGCAAATGATGTTGCCAACACTGTTCGTGAACATTTCCCAAATGAATTAATTGATATTCCTATTCCAAGAGCGGTTAGAGTTTCTGAAGCCCCCTCATTTAATCAAACTGTAATGACATACGACGCGGCATCTCCAGGGGCAATTGCATATATGACGGTTGCGCGAGAGATTGCCCGACGTGGTTCTGGTGAAAATTTAAACCAATCAAATAATCTAACCGATGGGGCACATACGGCATGAGTACACGTAAAGGCGGATTAGGTCGCGGATTAGATTCCTTAATTCCTACTTCTTTAAGCGCACCGCTAATTACAAACACTGGAATCACAATTGCGGATCAAGGCGAAGTTGATATAAACGCTATTGTCCCTAATCCAAAACAACCAAGAACCATTTTTGATACTGATGCGCTTGCTGAATTATCGGCATCAATTAAAGAAGTTGGCGTGCTACAACCACCAGTTGTTAGAGATATCGGTGGCGGCAAATATGAATTAATTATGGGTGAACGCAGATTACGTGCCTCAAAATTAGCTGGGTTAAAAACTATTCCAGTAATTATTCGACAGACTCCAGACAACGAATTACTTCGTGAAGCTCTTCTTGAAAATATTCACCGCAGCCAATTAAACCCACTAGAAGAAGGTTCGGCTTACCAAAACTTATTAAATGATTTTGGCTATACCCATGATGAACTCGCAATTAAAGTTGGTAAATCTAGACCGGCAATCACAAACACGCTTAGACTTTTAAATCTCCCAGCAGGTGTCCAGCGCCGGGTAGCTGCAGGTATTTTATCTGCCGGCCATGCCCGGGCACTTTTAACACTTAGCGATGAGGGCGAAATCGAAAAACTAGCGGGCCGAATTGTTGCCGAGGGTTTAAGTGTGCGAGCCACTGAAGAAATCGTGGCCACCCATCAAAGTTCGAAAAAAACCGCGACACCGAGAGCGGGAAAGATTCGCTCACCAAGACTTAAAGAGTTAGCAGATGAGATGTCTGATCGCTTAGATACCCGAGTCACTGTTGAACTCGGAAAACAAAAAGGAAAGATCACTATCGAATTCGCAACCCTTGAGGATTTAGAACGAATCAATAAATTAATTTAATCCGCGTAATTGCATTTCGGTCTCAATAACACCAGCAAGTGATCTGACACCATCGCGAATCCGCTCTGGACTTGGGTAACAATAAGAGAGGCGCATTGACCAGCTTCCAAATCCATCTGCATAAAATGCGGTTCCAGGAACATAAGCAACCTTTGAAACAATAGCTTTTGGCATCAGCGCCTTGGTATCTATTTCAGGTGGAAGAGTGACCCAAACATAAAATCCACCACCAGGTTTAGTCCAGGTAGCACCAGCTGGAAAAGTTTCTTCGAGAGTTTCAAGCATTGCATCACGGCGAACTTTGTAAAGTTGAGTAAAAGATGCAATCTGATCTCGCCAAGGTTGGTCAGATAAATAACTAGAAATTGCTAATTGGGTAAAGTTTGACGGGCAGAGAATCGAAGACTCGCTCGCAATAACAAGTTTCTCTTTAAGCGCTTGCGGAACCAGGGCCCAACCAACACGAAAGCCCGGCGCAATCGTCTTGGAGAAGGTTCCTAGATATAGAACATTTTCCGAATCTTGCGCCCGCATAGCATTAGGTGAAGGTCCATCAAAGCCAAGTAAGCCATATGGATTATCTTCGATAACAAAAATTAACTCTTCGCGACAAATTTCCAAAATTTCGGTTCGGCGCTCCGCGCTTAAAAGTACCCCAGCAGGGTTCTGATAATTTGGAATTAAATATAAAAATTTTATTTTCCGGCCAGTTGCCCGAGTAGCAATAATTGCTTCACGTAGCGCAATCGGGATCAAACCATTTTCATCCATCGCAACATGTACCACGTTGGCTTCATATTGATGGAATGTTCCAAGCGCCCCAACATATGATGGAGCCTCAACCAAAACCACATCACCTGGGTCAATAAAAATTCGAGATATTAAGTCAAGGGCTTGTTGTGAGCCAGTTGTAACAATTACATCATCGGGATGCGCACGTATTCCTTCGAGCGCCATAACATCACAAATCTGTTCACGTAACTTTGGATGGCCTTGACCACTTCCATATTGCAAAGCCTCTTGGCCATTTTCCAAGATTAACTTCTCAACAACACTCGCCATCATCTCCATCGGGAAAGCCGAAAGATTTGGCATTCCACCCGCAAGCGAGACGATGTCTGGACGAGAAGCAACAGCAAAAAGTGAACGAATCTCACTGGGCTTCATCATTGCAGCTCGGTGAGCAAAGCGATCAGTTAAGTTCAAAATCGCCCCAGTATGAATGCGTGTGATTTCGTTGCTCATGCCTTAATCCTGCCATATTTAAATAAGTAGGCGGAGTTCTAATTAATCCTTGCGAATCCCTGCCCTTCGCAGGTCTGAAATCCTTAAGGTGCCAGTTTTTGCATCATTTTCGGCAGATAAGTAAAGACGTTGAATTGCAATCATTACGGATTCAACCACGGTCTCCCTAAAAGTGAGATCGGCTAAGCGTTTAACATCCCCCGGATTCGATAAGTATCCCAAATCAATTCGCACTGCTGGCGCCTTTGTTAAGCGCAACAAATCCCAAGATTTAGCATGGGTTCGGCAATTTAGTAAATCGGTGCGCGCAGTTATTTCCCGCTGGACAAGTGCGGCAAATCTTTCGCCAACCACTGAATGCACGCCATGTAAATCATTTCCATAGTAATAAGTTGAAAGTCCATGCGCTAAATCATTCTTATATTTATCGGTATGAAAAGAGATAACCAAGTCGGTGCCTGATTCATTGGCTAGATTAATACGTTCAATTTCACTCGGATCCTTTGATTTGCTACGAGAGATAAAAACGGTTACCCCAAGCGCAATCAGCCTACCTTCAAGGCGCTGGGCGATATCAAAAGTTATTTCTCGATCTTCTGGCAGTGAGCTAGGGTCTAAAACAATTATTTTGTTAGCAAGCGCAGGTCCACGAACCGCGCGGTTTGCATTTTCTCTAAGCAGAGTTGGCGCACCGCCAGAAACAGTTTTTAATAATCTCATCAAAGACATAATTGTTGATGGGCCACAAACCCCATCAACTTTTACACCAACAGATTTTTGAAACTCTTTGATAGCAGACTCGGTTCGTAGACCAAAGACTGCATCTACCCGACCACAATCAAATCCCATCTCAACCAATCGGGACTGTAAAGCTGCAATGTCGTCGCCGCGAAGGGGTTTCCCGGGAACAAAGGAGAGGATGCGATCACCAAGTTTCCAACGGGCTTCATCAATTGCGCGAATTGTTGGCTCATCAATCTCGCCAGAAACTATTAATCCCCGCTCTTGTTGGAATGCGCGCAGGCCATCTTCTTCAACTGCACCTAAATTTTTCGATGCAGTTTTTAAAAAACCGAGTCTGGTCAAAGTATTTGTGACCAAGGAAATTACATTGGTCTCCTCACTAGATGGAGACATGAATTTAGATAAACGCTGCGAGTTCTTTAAGAAGCGCTGGCTTGGGTTTTGCACCAATAACAGTCTTCACAACTTCACCATTAACATAGACATTTAGCGTAGGAATTGAAGTGATTCCATACTTGATTGCGATTGCAGATTCTTCATCGGTATTTAATTTAACAACTTTAAGTTTTCCAGCATATTCAGCTGCAATCTCATCAAGAATTGGTCCAACAGCACGGCACGGGCCACACCATTCTGCCCAAAAATCAACTAACACCGGTGTTGAACTTTTTAGAACTACTTCATCAAAAGTAGCGGCTGTAACTGGTTGCGCTGCACTCATATTTTCCTCGTCTTCTATTTACTTGGTTTGTGTCTGATTAATTATATTTAATGTCCAGCAAGAAAGCGCTCTGCATCTAGCGCGGCTTGGCAGCCAGATCCGGCAGCGGTAATAGCTTGGCGGTAGGTGTGGTCGACCAGATCACCACAGGCAAAAACACCTTTTAGGTTGGTGCGAGTAGAGCTACCATCAACCTGTACATAGCCTTCGCCATCTAAATCAATTTGTCCTATTAATAGCTCACTTCTAGGAAGATGGCCGATTGCTACGAATAAGCCATCAAAATCTCTATCGCTCTCCTCCCCACTGATTAAATTTCGGAGTTTTAGGCCAGAAACTTTTTCGCCACCAAGAACGTCGATAACTTCAGTATTCCAAATAAATTCAATTTTGGGATTCATGGTTGCGCGCTCCACCATAATTTTTGATGCTCGTAGCGAATCTCGACGATGAATCACCGAAACTTTACTGGCAAATCTAGTTAAGAAGTTAGCTTCTTCCATCGCAGAATCACCACCACCTACAACCGCAATGGCTTTATCTCTAAAGAAAAATCCATCACACGTTGCGCACCATGAAACACCTCGACCGGATAATCGCTTCTCATTTACCAATCCGATTTCCTTATATGCCGAACCGGTAGCAAGAATTACTGATTTTGCTTTTAAAGTATTCCCAGATCCATCTTTAAGGACTTTAACTTCGCCATCTAATTCCATTGAAACAATGTCATCAGTAACCAGCTTGGTACCAAATCTCTCGGCCTGCTTACGTAACGAATCCATCAAATCTGGCCCCATCACACCCTCTGGAAATCCAGGGAAGTTTTCTACATCAGTTGTATTCATCAAGGCCCCACCAGCAGTTACTGAACCTTCATAAAGCACTGGCGAGAGTTGGGCTCGGGCAGCATAAATTGCTGCGGTGTAACCAGCCGGCCCGGAGCCAACAATTACAACTTCATGTATTTCACTCATCTACCTACCCTATCTTTCTTCGTCTAGCTAGAATTTGAACTGCGCTTGTAATCTCACTTACCCGGGCAACTTTGCAGAGCGCAAGATAACCAGCCCCACATATCGATAGAACGATAGTTAGGCGCACGATATTCCCGCCCGGAATTAAATTACGCAATAACCAAATCGGGAGTGCGATAGTAAGCGC
This sequence comes from Actinomycetes bacterium, assembly GCA_037622205.1. Taxonomy (GTDB): domain Bacteria; phylum Actinomycetota; class Actinomycetes; order Nanopelagicales; family Nanopelagicaceae; genus AAA044-D11. The sequence goes on along the minus strand of JASJJZ010000027.1, from coordinate 14,393 downwards.
AAGAGCGGTGAGTTTCAGGTAAAACCCAATTACTTTGGAGATGGAAATCGTAATTTCATAACGACGGAGCAAATAAATTGTGCTCCAAGCCCCAAAGAAATAACTAAGAGCCAGAGAACCGGCCAATCCAACAGTTACCCATTGGGCAGGCAGACTAAAAGCCACGATAACCGAAACAATAATTCCAATAACGTTCATTATGGCATTACTCAAAACTTGTAACTTTACATTTTCAAAGGCATTCAATCCGCGAAGGGCAATCAGATTAATACTCATTGGAGCGAGCCCAAGAGCGAATGCGCTAAGGGTATAACCCAAATAATTTGAATCCTTTAAAGAGATTCCAAAAAATAGAGTTTCCGTCATTAGTGGTCCAAAAAATAGAAATGCGATTGAACTAGGAACAGTAACTATTCCAACTAGCCTGATCGCACGCACTAGTTGATCCTGAATCGCCAGTGGTTTTCTCTCATGCGCAAGTTTTGAAAGTGCCGGAAGAAGGGCAGTTACCACCGAGATTGTGATAATTGAATGCGGCAACATGTAAATCAAAAGTGCATTGCTAAATGGCGTAAAACCAACTCCAGTTTCAATTCCATTCTTTAAAGATTTAACTGCGGCTCCAGTAGATAGATTAACTGTCACCAAATAACTAATCTGCGAGATCGCAGCGAAAAGCAGAGTCCAGGTAGCTAAATGCAATGATTTACGCAATTCTGAATCGCGCCAATCAAACCTAGGGCGAATTTTGATATTTGTCTTTGAAATTGCTGGAATCAAGATAAGAGCTTGCGCCATGTAACCAACAGTGCAACCCAAACTTATCCAGATGATTTCAGATTTAGGAATAGTTGCAACTGTGGGCTGGATTGTATATTTCAAGAACCAACCAAAAACTCCAATCGCGATCAAGTTATTTAAAACCGGGGCCCACATCATTGGCCCAAATTTTCCTTTGGCATTAGCCACTTGGCCAAGAAGTGCAAAGAGCCCCATAAATAAAATTTGCGGCAGGCAGAAACGCATAAATAACGTTGTTACGCCAAATTCGGGCCGACCAATATAACTTGTAGCAAATATTCCAACTAAGACCGGGGCCAAAATAATTGCAACTAGAACTAAGCCGGCCAAGAATAGGAAAGTAGCCGTTACTAAGCGCGAGATAAAAGCACTACCGCCATCAACATCATTTGTAGCCCGAACTATTTGTGGAACAAAAACCGCAGTAAGGGCGCCCCCGATTATCAAGTTATACAGAATATTCGGCATGGTGTTGGCGACATTGAAAGTATCGCCCAACAAAGTAGTTCCTAGAACTGCAACCAAGAGCAAGCCGCGAATTAGACCAGTTATCCGAGAAACAATTGTTCCAACAGCCATAATGGTTGAAGATTTTAAAAGCGAATGATCATTCATCTGCGGCTCGCTTCCGCTTCTTTTTTATTCTTCTAAAACTCTGGATTAACGCGGAAATAAATAGAACTATGGCGCCCCCAGTTGTTATCCAGGTTGCGATTGGACTGATTACTTTTAGCGTAATCGGATAGTACATTTGGCTACCGAGTGGCCTCTTCTTCTCTGAGTAAATATTAATAACAAGCGTGCTCTTACCAGAAGTCACAACCTGAATCGGAACCATCACTTGAATCTTTGATTTTCCATCAACAACTTGATCCGGGATGCTGTCAACCAAAACTTTCCCATTTAACGTTTCAACTTCTACTGAAATTTTGGCAGGATTTGGAAAATCGTTAATTAAAGTAATTGGTAAATTCTGCTTAGTTGTTGTCACAGTAAATCTGCCAGGTGCCAGGCGAATCTTCTTGGAGATTGCACTCGAAGCTGAAAGTAGATCTAGCGTCAAAATACTTCGGTTACTGGGTTTTAGATCCGGATGTAATACCGCTGCGCTCTGCCCCTGAAATTTTTCAATCTCTTCCTGGGTCATGTAGGCCGAATTAACTGCAAGGACTCGACCAGCTCCCTTAAAGGCAGTTATCGTTGAATTATCTAGCTTCTGATACCTGCCTTGCGGGTAAGCCGATAATTGGTTCACCTGACGTTTTAAGAGCGCAGTTAGCCTCTTAGCACCGAAACTTAAGTAGAACTCAGATTTATCTGGTGCCAGTTTTGAAATCCAATACCCGGCTGGCGAACCAAAGGGCAGAGCGCTTATTTGGTCACTTCGAGTTATCGCATTGAGTTGATTTAACCAATTGTTTGCAACGGTTCCACCAACTCCTTTCTCGCCATCTAGCAGAACATAATCAGATGTCATTGCCGTGACCTCTTCAATAAGCTGTGGATCAATAAGCCAAGTTCGGTTTCCTCTTGCTGGATTGAAAACTAATTGGCCAAGGCGACTGCCATAAGAGAGCAAGGTCGCAAGTTCATCGTCAATAAAAACCCCATCAATTTTTCTATGGGTTGGCTCGGTAATTGCAATTTCAACATTTGCTGCACTAGCAGTAGGTGCTCCTATTAAAAAAAGTGTGAGCGCAAAGACCGAAGCTATAACTCTTCTCATATAACTAAATCACCAGATTTTGCAATTAATTTCTTCTCATCCGGGTAAGCAAGCAATTCTACAATCTCATCTAGTGGAAACCAGCCGACGTCATCAACTTCAGTTAATTGCGGCGCAAGCTTTCCACCGATTTCCTTAAATAAATAATGATGAACAGTCTTGTGAATCCGATTCCCGCCAGCCATAAACCAAAAATTGATTATGCCAAGCTCCTTTGCAATCTCACTTTCGATGCCAGTCTCTTCTTGTACTTCCCGCACCGCTGCTTGCTCTGGAGTTTCCCCTTCCTCAATATGTCCCTTCGGAAGCGACCAGAGCAAACGTTCGCGACTTTGATCTTTCAAATCCCGGCGTCCAATTAATAGACCTTTTGTGCCAGTCGAATCAATCACTAAACCACCAGCGCTAATTTCATCGACGCGTTTGGCATATACCCGCCTCGGAGCGGCCTTTTTGGCAGCAGGTTTTAATTGAGTGGTTGCAGAATTATTTAAATTTGGTGGGGTTGGGCCCTTTGGACGTCGTCTCCGGCGTTTTTTCCGTTTAGCCTCGCCACCGCCACCAAGCGCCGTGGTCATGGAGCAAGGTTACTGCTCTAGCCTTAGATACTGTGACAACGAATCCAAAAATTATCGCGGCTGACCTTGCGATTTCTGCCCTAGCAGGCAAGCCGCTGGCTTTAGATCTGGCCGATAAATTTGCAAAAGCCGGGTTCACTCTGGCCTTGGTCGGAGGGCCAGTTCGTGACGCAATTTTAGGGCGACTTGGAAATGATTTAGATTTTACAACTAATGCCAGACCAGATGAAACTAAAGCAATAATTAAAAAGAGTGCGGATTCGATCTGGGAAACTGGCCGAGAATTTGGAACCATTGCAGCACGATTTGGTGACGTGACTGTAGAAATTACAACTTATCGAAGTGAAAAATATGAAACACAGAGTCGAAACCCAGAAGTAAAATTTGGCGAGAATATTGAAGGAGATTTATTGCGAAGAGATTTCACAGTAAATGCAATGGCTCTTGAACTTACAACTACACCACCGACATTTATCGATAACTTTGATGGTGTTAATGATCTTATGCGGAAAGTTTTGCGCACCCCTGGCACTCCAGAGAATTCTTTTTCGGATGATCCACTACGAATGATGCGTGCTGCAAGATTTGCAGCTCAACTTGGATTCGATATCGACCCTGCGGTAATTATCGCGATGAAAGATCTGGCTGCTCGGATCGAAATTATCTCTGCAGAACGAGTGCGAGATGAATTCGAAAAATTAATCATGTCAAATAATCCAAGAATTGGGATTGCATTATTAGTAGATACCGGATTGGCAGATTTTGTACTTCCAGAAATTCCAAAGTTAAAATTAGAGATAGATGAACACCATCATCACAAAGATGTCTACGAACACACCCTCAAAGTTTTAGAGCAAGCAATTTCACTAGAAGACCGATTGGGTGGACCAAATTTAGTTATCCGCCTTGCTGCGCTTTTACACGATATTGGCAAGCCTAAAACGCGCGAGCTAATAGCCGGCGGTGGAGTGTCCTTTCACCACCATGAAGTTGTTGGCGCCCGCATGGCTAAGGAACGTTTGAGAGCTCTGAGATTTAGCAACGAAGTTGTTAACGATGTTTCCTCATTAGTCTTTCTACACCTTCGTTTTCATGGCTATGGAACAGGTGAATGGAGCGATTCAGCGGTTCGCCGCTATATCCGAGATGCAGAACATAAACTCAACCATTTGCATGTCTTAACAAGAGCTGATTGCACAACTCGAAACCAACGCAAGGCTGAGAGCCTTGCAAAAACATACGACTCACTTGAAGAGCGAATTTTAAAACTTATGGAAGAGGAAGAGTTAGAGAAGATTCGCCCAGATTTAGATGGTCTGGAAATTATGGAAATTCTTGGACTTTCACCTTCACCAATAGTCGGGCGCGCATATCAGTATTTATTGGAGTTACGAATGGATCGCGGGCCACTTGGTGCTGAGGCAGCAAAAGCGGAATTACTTAATTGGTGGAGCCAGAATCAGCCGAAAATTTAACTTTTCGAAGCAAGCCTAAAGTGGTGGTTGTGTAGGCAACTGCAATCAACCAGGGCAGAACTAGCGAGACCCCACTCGGCGGCAAAGTCAGAGCCGCGATTATTGCGCCAGAGACAATCGCACCATTTACTGCAACATCGTAGAAGGCAAAGATTCGACCGCGAAATTCATCAATAATTTTCGACTGCACTAAAGCATCATTGGTAATTTTGAAACTTTGACCAAAGCCCCCAACAAAAAACGCAGTCACAATCATCATGACTTCGTTTGGGAAAACACCAAAAAATATTAAGAATCCAATTGGAGCAATCATTGATATGCGCATCCAGTTGTATCGCCCAAATTTAGCTACGCCATACGGGCCGGCTAGTGCGCCTAAGCCGATTCCAATTCCAGCAATTGCCAAGGCATAAGCAAAGCCTCTTAAGCCAGCATCAGGATCACTTGGATCGTTAAATGTATTCCGTTCTAATAACAGCGCCATCAAGGTGAGCGCTGTAATTCCTCCGCGTTGAACACCAGTGGCAAAAATTCCACGCAAAGCATCACTATGATTTTTTAGGATATGGAAACCTTCCAACATCTCTGCGAATCCGCGAACTCCCTGCGGGGTTTCGTGAGGCTGGGGTCCAATTTCTGACTTACTAAATCTTGTAGCAAAGAGCGCGGCAAGTAAATATCCACCTGCACTTATTAAAATTAGGAGACTATCAACAAAGTCACCAGTATTTGCAGTATCTAAAATATTTTTTAGCGCAATTCCTAACCCCCCACCTATAACTACAAAAATAGTCCCGCCTGTTACAGCCAAGGCATTTGCTGAAACTAAATCTTTTTTATTTACTAGTAGCGGAAGACCAGCTGAAAGTCCGGCGAGGATTAAACGGTTTGCACCAAAAGAGATTAAAACAAAGAGCGTTAAAGTAATTCCAGTCGAACCTTTATAAATAAGGTAAGCGATAATTAATAAGTCAACAGCACGAAATAAATTAGCAAATTGGACCACTCGTTTACGACTAAACCGGTCCAGAAAAATTCCAACATATGGCCCGACAACCGAATACGGAAGTAGAACGACGGCGAAGGCTAACGCTGCTTTTACTGCATCTGGTTGTCGCTCTGGTGAAAATAAAATAAAGGAGGCAAGTGCTGATTGAAACATTCCATCAGTAAGTTGCCCGGCCCATCTAACCCGAAGTAATTTAGGAAGCGATCCAAACCTGGCAATTAGCTTCATAGCGCAAAGCGTAATCATCAAAATTGGATTATTCTTAACCATTATGTGGTCGCGCCGAGATAACATCGATTATTCACTTGATCGTCGCTCAACCTTGCTAGCACTCTTTCGTGGCTCATCTTCAGCGATGGATGCCTGCGATGCCGACCCATATTTAAAACGAGCCGCTAAGCATCATGGTGAAGTTACGACTAGACCCTGCCCGGTCTGTAAAAAATTAGAAATTAGAGAATTGCGATATGCCTTCGGGGATCAACTTGGCCAATATTCAGGACGAATAAAATCTTTACCCGAATTAGATGAAATGCAGAGTGAATATGGTGAGTTCCGGGTCTACACCGTTGAAGTTTGTTTGGAGTGTGGATGGAATCACCTAATTTATTCATTTTTATTGGGTGACGGTAGAACTCGGAAAGCGCCACGAAAGGTTCATACCCTTGAGGATGATGATTGGAAACCTGCGCGTGAATTAAAGAGCTGGCACCTTCATGAGAAATCCATAAGAGGTCGTTGATTTTAAGAATTGGAAGGTAGCCTTAACTTATGAGCAATCTGCGAGGAAAACTATTCAAGATAGGTGTTTTTACCTTCGGGATTGGTTTCATTGTTGCAGTCCTTGGATTTGCCTACGCTTATTTTACCGTCAGCATTCCAGATCCAAACGCCTTCGTTAATAGTCAATCAACAATTATTCAATATGCAAATGGTAAGGAAATTGGTCGGCTCGGTTCTGAAAACAGAACAGTTGTAAAACTAGCCAACATCCCAATTCACGTGCGTCAAGCTGTAATGGCGGCGGAAGATCGAAATTTCTACACCCAGAGCGCGGTAAGTCCAGTCGGAATAGCTCGAGCACTTTTTAATAACTTAAAATCTGGAACGTTAAATGGCCAAGGCGGCTCAACAATCACTCAGCAGTATGCAAAAACTGCATTCCTGACTCCAGAGCGAACTGTCACAAGAAAAGTCAAAGAACTTATTATCGCGATGAAATTGCAGAACCAGATGTCAAAAGATGACATCTTAGAAAGTTATCTAAATACAATTTACTTTGGTAGAGGTTCATATGGAATTGAAACCGCTTCTGAAGTTTATTTCGGTAAAAGCGTAGGTAAATTGAATATTTCAGAAGCTGCAATTTTGGCAAGTATTCTGCGCTCTCCGGGTTATTACGACCCTTCATATAGCAAAGAAAATAGCGCAAGGCTAAAAGCGCGCTGGCAATATGTAATTGATGGAATGGTCATAAAAGAATGGTTGACCGAAGAAGAAGCTTCAAAATTGAGTTACCCAATAATTCGCGAAAGAGTAACTTCAGGGGCACTTGCCGGACCTAAAGGCTATGTAATTTCCTGGGTGGTGCGCGAATTAGGCAATTTAGGTTTTACTGAAGAACAATTACAAACCGGTGGTTATGTCATCAGAACGACCCTCGAGAAGAAGAATCAAGAAGCTTCTGTTCGGGCAATGGATAGCCGAGGACCAAAGAAGACTCCAGAGAATTTTCATCAAGCGCTCGTATCCATAAGGCCTGGCACTGGTGAAATTGTTGCCTTCTATGGTGGAAAAGATTATTTGGTGACGCAGTTAAATGGTGCAACTCAATCCATTACTCAAGCGGGCTCTAGTTTTAAACCCTTCGCTTTAATCGCGGCGCTGGAACAAGGAATTCCGCTATCTTCAATTTGGAGTGGACAGTCCCCTCAAGTATTTGATGATGTTGGTAAGCCATACCCAGTATTTAATTACAGCAATGAACAAGAGGGCGAAATTGACCTTCTTGCTGCAACCGCGCATTCGATTAATACTATTTTTGTACCTCTTGGAATTAAAGCTGGACTTGAAAATATTGTTGATGTCGCAAGGCGCGCCGGAATTCCTAATTCAGTTGCGCTAATGCCAACTCCTTCAATTTCTCTCGGCGTTGCTTCACCACACGTGATTGATATGGCTTCGGCATATGCCACATTCGCGGCAAATGGTATTTATGCAACCCCATTCATAATCAAAGAAGTATTGGGATCAAATAAAGGTGTACTTTATGAAGGAAAGATTAGAGCGCAGCAAGTATTCCAGCCAGATGTAATGGCAGATTTAACTTATGCGCTAGAGCAAGTTACAAAATATGGAACTGGTGGCGCAGCGGCAAGGGGCGTGGGCCGGCCAACTGCTGGCAAAACCGGAACGACTACTGATAACGCTTCAGCTTGGTTCAATGGTTACACACCAGAATTTGCCACAACCGTTGCGATGTTTATGGATGACGCAACGCAATCTTTAAATGGGGTCGGGGGAAATTACGCATTCACCGGCGGATCTTTCCCAGCGCAAGTTTGGAATACTTATACAAAACTCGCGCAAAAAAGAATGCCAGCAACACAATTTCCAGACCCAGCAAATATTGGTGGCACTGAACCAGTTTCATACCTAGATGCGGTCCCAACACTTGATCCCGAACTTGCCGGAAAGTACGAATCCGGAGCGACCAAGAAGAAGAAACTCGCAGCCAAGCAATCGGGTGGCCGTTGATGAGCAGACGCGGCGCTTAGCCTGGCTTTTCCTGCGACTTACGCGTAAATCCACACTAAAATTTGCTCCACAAAACCTTGAATTTTTATCTGGAGTCAGTCAGGGTTACCCTTAGCCTTCCTACAAGGAAGCCACACCCGTGGATTTCGCGAAGGAGCAATAACCCTCCTGCCGCGGAAATTCCGTGGCCGCTTTAGTCCAGAGGAGGTGGGGTTAACTTATGCGTAGATATGAACTCATGGTCATTCTCGATCCTGAATTAGAAGAACGCACAGTCGCACCAAGTCTTGAGACATATCTCAAGATCATCAAGGAAAGTGGCGGTACCGTCGACAAGCTCGATATTTGGGGCCGTCGCCGTATGTCCTTCGAAATAAATAAAAAACCAGAAGGAATTTACGCTGTCGTTGATATGCACTGTGGTCCAGATGCGATTAAAGAACTTGATCGCCAATTAAATTTGAACGAAGCAGTGCTTCGTACAAAAGTTGTCCGTCCAGAGTAAAACTAAAAAGCATCTAAAGTAGATTAAAAACAGAGAAGAGAAGAGAGAGAAAAATGGCAGCAGGAGATACAACAATCACAATGGTTGGAAATCTTGTAAACGATCCTGAATTGCGCTTCACACCATCTGGTGCTGCAGTTGCAAAATTCACGGTTGCTTCAACTCCGCGTTACCTCGATAAGAACACAAATGAATGGAAAGATGGCGATAGCCTCTTTCTTGCTTGCAATATTTGGCGTCAAGCAGCAGAGAACGTTGCAGAATCACTTACTCGCGGAATGCGTGTAATTGTTACTGGTCGTTTGAAGCAACGCTCATATGAAACCAAAGAGGGCGAAAAGCGCACTGTGTACGAAGTCGAAGTTGACGAAGTTGGTCCATCACTTCGAAATGCAACTGCAAAGGTCACAAAGACAACTCGCGCTGCGGGTGCATCTGGTGGCAGTGGTTCATTCTCAACTCCGGTTACTGAAACTGCTTCAGCTCAAGACCCATGGTCTGCAGCTCCTGTCGGCGGTGGCTGGTCTTCAGCCGGTTCCGATGATCAACCTCCCTTCTAAATAATTATCCAATTAATCCAATCCATCAAACCATTCCCGTCAGAATTGACGGGGCATCCTAAAAAGGAGCACCACAGTGGGCGCAAGAAATAATAAGACGCTGAAGCCGAAGCCAAAAGTAAGCAAGATGTCGGCAGCAGCAATGAAGAAGTTTAAGAAGAAGCCATGCTCTTTCTGTCGCGATAAAGCAACTTATATCGATTACAAGGACATCAATCTTCTTCGTAAGTACATCTCAGATCGCGGCAAGATTCGTGCTCGTCGCGTAACAGGTGCCTGCACACAACACCAACGTCAGATTGCTGCCGCGGTAAAGAATTCCCGCGAAATGGCACTTCTGCCTTACACCTCAACAGCGCGATAAGGGGAATAACTAATGAAACTTATTCTTACTCGTGAAGTATCAGGTCTAGGACAAGCTGGCGATGTTGTAACCGTTAAAGATGGTTTTGCTCGCAACTTCCTATTGCCTGGCGGCAATGCAATCGCTTGGAGCCTAGGCGGCGAAAAACAGATTGAAGGAATCCGTCGTGCTCGTAGTGCTCGTGAAATTCGTGACCTCGATCATGCAAAAGAAATCAAAGATTCTCTTGAAAAGACCGAGCTTGTTATCAAATCAAAGGTTGGTGCAACAGGAGTTCTATTCGGTTCAGTGACAGATAAGGACATTGCTGCAGCTATCAAAGCCGCAACTGGTCTAGATATCGATCGTCACCGCGTTAAGGTTGCCGGACATATTAAGAAGCTTGGTAAATACACTGCGAAGGTTTCACTTCAAGGTCAAATATCTGCCAACGTTAATATCTCAGTTGTAGCCATTTAACAGTTCGGTAAATTTAAAGGCCCGTCTCGGAAGAGGCGGGCCTTTTCTTATATATTCTTGAATATTCTTGAATATTGAGATGAAAAGAAAAATCTTTACCCACAGGTTTTACCAACATTTTGAGCGTAAAAGAGGGTTGACTCTCGCACTTATCCACCGGTTATACACACCTTATCCACCTCAAAATCAAACTTCTCCACAAACTCACACACACTGAAAACTCTCCTTCTAACACCCATCACCAGTTACTCATTAAATTACCCATCTCGGAGCGTATTTCTTTCGCTCTCTTTTATGTCAGTGGTCTTTGGGAGGCTTCGTCTATGAGCATTGCTGAACTCCCCAACCGCGGAAACAACTCCAATAATCGGATACCCGCAACTGTTGAATTTGAACGTACTCCACCTCAAGATTTAATTGCTGAGCAAGGTGTTCTTGGCGGAATGTTATTAAGTAAAGAATCAATTGCTGATGTTGTTGAAATTATTCGGGAACGCGATTTTTATCGACCAGCTCACGAATTAATTTATGATGCAATTCTAGATTTGTATGGTCGCGGCGAACCTGCAGATCCAGTAACTGTTGCAGCTGAATTAACAAAGCGCGGTGACATTGCTCGTGCTGGTGGCGCACCTTATTTACATACACTTATCAATTCAGTCCCGACTGCAGCCAATGCTGGCTATTACGCCAAGATTGTTCGCGACCATGCAATTATGCGTCGCTTGGTTGAAGCTGGAACAAAGATTGTTCAACTTGGCTATTCCGGTGAAGGCGAAGTGGACGATGCGGTTGATCAAGCATCAGCAGAAATTTTTCAAGTAACCGAACATCGCACTACCGAGGATTACATTCAATTATCTGAACTTCTACCAGCTGCTCTCGATGAAATTGAAGCAATATCAAATGGCGTAAAGGGCGAGGGTGTAAAAACTGGATTTAAAGATCTTGATACTTTAACAAATGGCCTACATCCTGGAAACATGATTGTTCTAGCCGCACGTCCTGCGGTCGGTAAGTCAACACTTGGCCTGGATATTGCGCGCTATGCATCCATTCACAATGGTGATCCTTCAGTTATTTTCTCACTTGAAATGAGCCGCTCTGAAATCACAATGCGTATGCTCTCTGCTGAAGCACGAGTCGCCCTTAATAACATTCGATCCGGCACACTCACAGATGAAGAGTGGGGTCGGTTAGCAAAGCGCATGGGCGAAATCTCACAAGCTCCGCTATTTATTGATGATTCACCAAACCTTTCACTGATGGAAATTCGGGCAAAGGCTCGTCGCTTAAAACAGCGTCACGGTTTAAAGTTAATTGTTATCGACTACTTACAGTTGATGACTGCCGGAAAACGAGTTGAGAATCGTCAGCAAGAGGTCTCGGAATTCTCTAGAAATCTAAAGCTTCTAGCTAAGGAACTCGATGTTCCAGTTATTGCAATTTCACAGTTAAACCGTTCGCCAGAACAACGTGCTGATAAGAAGCCGATGCTCTCCGACCTACGTGAATCTGGATCTATTGAGCAGGATGCCGACGTGGTTATTCTTCTTCACCGTGATGACATGTATGACGGACAGAATAGATCTGGCGAGGCTGATTTAATTATTGCAAAGCACCGTAATGGTCCAACTCGAACAATTACCGTGAGCGCACAATTACACTTTGCCAGGTTTAGCGATATGGCCCCAAGTTATTCACAGAGCGCCGAGAGCTTCGTAAAAGATTAATCAAAGATAATTAAATTACCGGAGTAAGTGTTCCGTTTTCTACATTAAAGACTGCTCCCATAACCTTTATATTTTTAGCAAGCAGCGGGTAACTTTCAATTCTTTGAATATCTGTTACCAGGGCTTTCATCTGATCTTTAACTGTACGAATTTCAATTCCTCTGGTATCGATTCCAGATTTTTCTAATATCGCTGCATGAATTTCGTGCTCTTCACCACTCGCCATTTTGCAATCAGTATGTGGCATTACCAGAACACGATTTACACCCAGTAGATGAGTAGCAAGAACTAAAGTACGAAGCACATCTTCAGTAACTCTGGCACCAGCATTACGTAATATTTTCGCATCACCTGCCTCCATCCCCACAATATGAAGCGGGTCAATCCTAGAATCCATACATGTGACAATCGCTAAACCTTTTTTAGCCTCTCCACTTAAACCGCGCGATTTGAAAGTCTCTGCATATTCCTTATTAGCCCCGAGCAGATCCGCAAAATTTTCCATGGAGCAAATTTACCCTAAACGTTTATTCTTGCGCGATTTGCTAGGTAGATACCGGCCAGTACAACTACTGCACCAATAGATTGCGTGAAGTTGAGTTTCTCAAACAAGAAAACCCAAGCGAAGATTCCGCCAAAAACTGGCTCTAACATCCCAATTGAACTGGTAGTTGCAGCGCTTAAACCACGAAGACCGTTTAAAACCAGAAAATATGGGAGCGCAGTTCCAAGAATAATAATCCACAAAATCAGGTAGTAGGAAGGAATGGAGATTCCGGCTAAGCGACCTGTCAACTCGATGACGCTACCCAATTTTTCAAATGGAAAGTTCCACCAAGGTTGAATAATCGCAAAGAAGGCAGATGAAATACCAAACCCCCAAGCCATTGTCGCCTCACTCGATTTGAGACCAACTAGTTTTTCGCCAACCAAAAAATATACGGCAAGAGCTAGCGCATCCAAGAGCGCGAAAATCACTCCCAAACCATCGAGAGTTAGCCCCCGCCAAACTTGGGCAATTAGTACCAAACCAGTTAAGCCAATAACGAGCCCCCACCACATCAATTTAGAGACGATTTTCTTCTGGATAAATCGCATCCAAAGTGCAATCCAAATTGGAGCAGTAAATTCAATAATTAGTGCAACGCCTACATTCAACCTTTGGATTGCGAGAAAATAAAGAAGATTTACCGCAGCAAAACCAAAGACCCCAAAAACAATCAGTATTGGAAGTTCCTGAAGCTTGATCCTTAAAGATTTCTTATTCTTTGCATATACATATAAAAATAAAACTAAGAAGGCACCTGCCGTTCTAACCTGCGTAAGTCGCCAAGCAGATAGACCGCTCTCCATTGCCAGTTTTGCCGGGATGCTGCTGATCGCAAAGAATAGCGAGCCAAATATCAGGTAGATCTCATGTCGCAATTTCGTAAGCACGGTGAATCTTAGCGGCTACAAGAAGTTAAAAGGCACCTTCAGGAATCTCCATTACGTCACCAGTCTCACTTAGAACAATTTTCAATTCGGCCTTGATGTGCGGGAGAACAGTTCTAACGAAAAACTTTGCTGATGCAACTTTTCCAGCGTAGAAATCGCTATCCCGTCCAGGGTTAACAGATTTTGTGATTGCAATTTCTGCCTGGCGCAGTAACAACCAAGCAATTATTACTTCACCTACAGACATCAGAAGCCGACTTGTATTCAAACCAGCCTTATATATCTTCTCAACGTTTTCTTGTGATTCCATTGCGAATCCGACAAGAGTTCCAGTCATTGCATTCAAGTCTTCAAGAGTTTTTGCAAGTGCAGCTTTCTCTTCAGCTAGTTCGCCACCAGAAGCGGTAAATGCCGCAATCTCTTTTCCAAGTAAGCCAAGTGCCCGGCCACCATCTTTAATTATTTTACGGAAGAAGAAATCTAAACCTTGAATCGCTGTTGTTCCTTCATACAAAGTATCAATTTTTGCATCACGCACATATTGCTCTAGCGGCCAATCTTGAGTAAATCCGGATCCACCAAAGGTCTGAAGTGATTCGGTTCCAAGTAGGACCCAAGATTTTTCACTTCCATAACCTTTAACAATTGGAAGCAATAAATCATTGAGCGCTTCCATATCATCGGTTCGATCAGTGTCGTTCGCTGCTTTCGCAAGCAAGATTTCATCTTGGATTGAAGCGGTGTACAAAATAAGTGCCCGCATACCTTCGGAATAAGACTTCTGCACCATAAGTGAGCGACGGACATCAGGATGGCTAATTATTGTCACGCGCGGGCTAGCTTTATCAGCAGCTTTTGTTAAATCTGGTCCTTGCACTCTAACTTTTGCATAAGCCAGTGCCTGTTGGTAGCCAGCGCTTAGTGTTGCAATCGCCTTGGTTCCAACCATCATTCGGGCATATTCAATCACTTTAAACATTTGGGCGATA
>JASJJZ010000026.1:0-41838 GCA_037622205.1 Actinomycetes bacterium | reverse complement strand
CCTGATTGAATTAGGAGCCGTTCGTTGAAGTGCCATTCTCAGAAGTTGTGGTCTTCTGGATCTGCATCAAGAACTCGACATTCGATTTTGTGCCCTTCATCTTCTCAAGAAGCAGTTCGAGAGCCTGTTGTGGTTCGAGGGCATGGAGCACTCGACGCAAACGCCAGACAATATTTAGCTCTTCAGTTCCCATAAGAATTTCTTCTTTACGAGTTCCAGATGCAACAACATCAACCGCTGGGAAGATGCGCTTATCTGCAAATTTACGATTCAAGATAAGTTCCATGTTTCCAGTTCCCTTAAACTCTTCAAAGATAACTTCATCCATCTTTGAACCAGTATCAACAAGTGCTGTAGCAAGAATTGTTAGAGAGCCGCCATTTTCAACGTTACGGGCGGCACCGAAGAATTTCTTAGGTGGATAAAGAGCTGCAGAATCAACGCCACCAGACAGGATACGTCCTGATGCTGGAGCAGCAATGTTGTAGGCACGACCAAGACGAGTAATTGAATCGAGTAGAACAACAACATCGTGGCCAAGTTCAACTAAACGCTTAGCGCGCTCGATTGCGAGTTCGGCAACAGATGTGTGGTCGTCGGCAGGACGATCGAAAGTTGAGGCGATAACTTCGCCCTTGATTGAGCGTTGCATATCAGTTACTTCTTCTGGACGTTCATCAACTAGAACAACCATCAAGTGACACTCTGGATTATTGGTTGTAATTGCATTCGCAATTGCCTGAAGAACCATGGTCTTACCAGCTTTAGGTGGCGAAACAATAAGTCCACGTTGGCCCTTACCGATTGGTGAAATTAAATCAATTACGCGAGTAGTTAAAATATTAGGTTCGGTTTCTAGACGCAGGCGTTCTTGCGGATAGAGTGGAACTAATTTTGCGAATTCAATTCGCTCTTTTGAACTATCTGGATCTGCGCCATTAACAGTTTCGACTCGAACGAGAGCATTGAACTTCTCTTTACGCTCACCTTCGTGTGGTTGGCGAACTGAACCAGTAAGTACATCACCTTTGCGCAATCCGTAGCGACGAACTTGTTGGAGTGAAACATAAACATCATTTGGGCTAGCTAAATAGCCACCGGTGCGAATAAATGCATAATTTTCTAAAATGTCTAGTAAGCCACCAACTGGTAGTAGAACGTCATCTTCAGAGATAACAATTTCGCGCTCTTCACGATTTCCGCGATCCCGGAATCGGTTATTGCGGTCCCCCCGATCGCCACGGTCCCGGCGATTGTTATGACGATCATTTCTGTCATTGCGGTTACTTCCGCCGCCAGTCCATTCTTTCTTATTTACATCAGCATCCGAGGCGTCATTTGGATTTGATCCTTGGTTCTCACCATCATCGGAATCGTCCTGGTTATTGCTGTTGCTGTTGTTATTTGAATTCTTATTGCCACTCTTGCGGCGGGAATCGCGTTCAGCGCGACGAGCTTCGCGCTCGGCCTTTGCTGCGTCACGATTTGCTGCTTGCAGATCACCAATTGCCTGGACTAGATCCAGCTTCTTCATTGATGTGGCATCTTCGATACCAAGTTGACCTGCTACTTTCTTTAGCTCAGGAAGGAGCATTGCTGAAAGTTCGCCAGATTCTTTTGCGCTAGCTTTTGTAGTTGCCATATATTTTTTACTTTTTTCTTCTCTGTGTTTGCGCTAAAGGAAAGAGTTTTGATTTAGCGAATTTTTCGGATTATCTAGATTTACTTACCGACGATTTCTCGGCTACCAGACGAGAAGAAACTTAGCATACGGTACGGCGCTATTCAACTCCGTTGGTCGAGATGGCTAGTTTTTGAGCGGCAAATGTGCCAGCTCCGACCTTTATAACTGCTTCGACTTCTAGGTCATCGAGTGTGTGAAGAACCAACACCGATGGACCAGCGCCAGAGATCATCGCGGGAACTCCGGCGGCACGAAGTTTAGTTACAAGAGCCATCGATTTTGGCATGGCTTCGGCGCGGTAATTTTGATGCAGTAAATCTTCAGTTGCTTCTAAAAGTAAATCTGGACGCGATTGAATTGCGTGCACTAGTAGCGCTGCCCTAGAAGCATTTAGGACTGCATCTTGATGTGGAATTGTTTCTGGTAACAATTTGCGGGCTTTAGAAGTTGCCAGATGAGCTTCTGGAATAAATACCAGCGCCTTTATCTTCGGATCGACTTTAATTGCTACTCCACGGCCAGAATTTTCCTGCATCCAAGCAATTGTGGCGCCGCCAAGAACGGCTGCTGCGATATTGTCAGGATGTCCTTCAAGTTCTGCTCCAAGTGAAATCATCTCTTCATCAGTTAATAACTGTTCACCACCAAGAACTAAGGCGCGGGAGAGTGCAAGTCCGCCAACAATTGCGGCAGCAGAAGAACCGAGGCCACGGCCATGTGGAATCACATTTAGCTGTCGAAGCGCAATTCCCTTTGGTTTCTGTCCCATATGTTCAAAGCCAAGGAGCATCGCTTTGATTACTAAATTATTCTTATCTGTCTTAACTTCTGCGCTACCTTCACCAGATACATCAACATCAAAAGTTGCATCATCCAAAACTTGTGCTGCATAACGATCGCGTAAATCGAGCGCTAAACCTAAGCTGTCAAAACCCGGTCCTAAATTTGCACTGGTAGCAGGAACGCTAACTTGTGCCATTGTGGCTTTAAAAGTTAGACGGCTCTTTGGGTTAGTCATTAGGCAAGTCCAATCACTTCAGCAGCGCGCTTAACATCAACCGGAATAACGATTGGCGCTTCGGCATGATCCAATATCCAACCAACATCTTTTAAACCATTCCCAGTAACAGTAATAACGATTCGCTTATCCTTCGGTAATTTTCCCTGTGCTTGCTTCTTTATTAAGCCGGCTATTCCAGCGGCGCTAGATGGTTCTACGAAAACTCCCTCTTTTGCCGCGACCAATCGATAGGCTGCAAGAATCTCTTCATCTGTAACTGAGTCGATTAAACCACCGGAGGAATCCCGCGCTTCAACTGCTTGCTGCCAGGAAGCAGGATTTCCAATCCGAATCGCAGTTGCGATTGTCTCCGGATTTTTCACTATCTCACCTAAAACTATTGGAGCTGAACCAGCTGCCTGAAAGCCCCACATCTTTGGCAATTGCTTGGAAAGGCCATCTTTAAAATATTCTTTGTAGCCCATCCAATATGCAGTGATGTTTCCAGCATTTCCAACTGGCATAACATGCAGATCAGGGGCATCGCCCAACATATCTACAACTTCAAAGCTTGCAGTTTTTTGGCCATCAATTCGATAGGGATTAACCGAGTTAACTAGTGCAACTGGATAATTTTCAGATAATTCCCGGGCTAGATTTAAACAATCATCAAAATTTCCATCTACTTGCAGAAGAGTTGCCCCATGCGCGATTGCTTGCGCCAGTTTTCCCATTGCAATCTTTCCTTCAGGAACCAGAACAACAGGGCGCATCCCAGCCTTTGTTGCATAAGCGGCCGCACTTGCAGATGTGTTTCCAGTTGAAGCACAGATGACTGCTTTTGCACCAGCTTCAGCTGCCTTTGAAATTGCCATGGTCATGCCGCGATCTTTAAATGAGCCAGTTGGATTTACGCCTTCCACTTTTAACCAAATGTCGTTATCTAACATTTCAGAGAGAAAGCATGCCGAAACTAGCGGAGTTCCACCTTCCCGCAAAGAAACAATTGGTGTTTTGGCAGAAACTGGAAGCCGATTACGGTATTCCTCAATTACCCCGCGCCATTGATGTGCGCCCTTCGCCTTAAAGATGCTCATGCGCTCATTCCTTCTACCCGAATAACACTTGCAACATCCTTAACTGCATCCAAACTTGAAAGATCTGCAACTGTTGCGGCAAGAGCCGAATCTGTTGCTTTGTGAGTCATAACTATTAATTCTGCATTATCGCCGCGGCCAGTTTGGCGGACAGTTTGAATTGAAACATCATGCTTAGAGAAAGTTTGGGCGACAGCAGCCAGAACACCTGGCCGATCTGCAACATCTAACCGGATTAAATAGCGAGTTTTGATTGATCCAATTGGGGCAATTTCACGATCTGCATAATCACTTTCTCGCGGACCAAGTCCACCACTAACTCTGTGACGTGCAACTGCAACCAAATCTCCAAGAATTGCTGATGCCGTTGGCGCACCACCTGCACCGCGACCATAAAACATCATTGCGCCAGCAGATTCAGATTCAACAAAGACGGCATTAAAAGCTTCTCGAACCGATGCCAATGGATGGCTCCGTGAAATAAGCGTTGGATGCACTCGAACACTTATCTTGCCCTCGTTTGTTAGCTCAGCAATTGCTAATAATTTAACAACTAAATCTAGTGACTTTGCGACAGCTACATCGGTATCTGTAATCTTTGTAATGCCTTCACGATAAACATCAGAATCTGTTACGCGAGAGTGAAATGCTAAGCCCGCCAATATTGCGGCTTTTGCTGCTGCATCAAAACCCTCAACATCTGCAGTTGGATCAGCTTCAGCAAATCCGAGTGACTGGGCTTCAGCAAGTGCTTCACTAAACGCAGCGCCAGATTCATCCATCTTGGTCAGAATAAAGTTTGTTGTTCCATTGACGATTCCCATAACACGTAGCACGTGGTCGCCAACTAATGATTCGCGAAGTGGGCGCAAGATTGGAATTGCTCCAGCAACTGCCGCTTCATAATAAAGGTCGACACCGTTCTCATCCGCTGCTGCAAATAATTCGGCACCATGCTTAGCAAGAAGCGCTTTATTAGCAGTCACAACAGATTTACCATTTTTTAGCGCTTCAAGAATTAAAGTTCTAGCTGGTTCGATTCCACCGATGACTTCAATGACTAAATCTATATTTGTATCCTTGACAATTGAATTAAGGTCTGTGGTCAGTAAATCTTTTGCAACGTTTGATCGAGCCAGATTACGGACACCAATCTTCACTAACTCTAAAGCTGCACCAGATCGTGCTGCTAGATCCTTTTGATTAGCAACAATTAGGCGTGCGACTTCGCCCCCAACAACACCGCAGCCGAGCATGCCGATGCGAAGAGTTTTCTGCGAATTCATTGGGCTATTCTCCCCTATTTTTCCTTAAGCCGAACGCTATTTATAAGCCGAACGCTATTTAATAGTGCGCGGTGCCTCAACTACATCCAAGGCAAGTAAATCTGCCTCGGTTTCCCGGCGCAAGATGGTTCGGGCTGCACCATTTGCAACCGAAATCACTGCTGGCTTCAACATATGGTTGTAATTACTAGCCATGCTTCGGCCATATGCCCCGGTAGCCGGAATCGCCAGAATATCGCCAGGTGCAATATCACTTGGTAGATCAATATCCCGGATAATTATGTCGCCGCTCTCGCAATGTTTTCCAACAACTCGAGAATCAATCGGATCAGAGCTTGAAGTTCGATTCGCAAGTATTGCCGAATATTTTGCGCCATAAAGTCCGGGGCGGATGTTGTCACTCATGCCACCATCAACTGCGATATATCTACGAGTTTTTCCGCCATCCAACTCAACATCTTTAGTCGTTCCAACTTCATATAAAGTCGTAGTAGTTGGCCCCGCAATTGCGCGCCCTGGCTCGATGGATATTTTTGGGACCTTTAAGTTGTGGCGATTACATTCACTTTTAACCAATTCTGCAAGCGCTGCCATAACTTTATTTGGCTCAAAAGTTTTATCTCCGGCAAGATAAGCAATTCCGTAGCCACCACCGAGATCAAGTTCGGAAAGTTCACTCTTAAATTCATCACGGAATTTTGCACTTAGTTCGAGTAGTTTCTTAGTTGCAAGAATGAAACCCTCATTTTCAAATATTTGAGAACCGATATGGCAGTGCAGACCTTCTAGCGCAAGATTAGAAGCGTTTTGGGTTGTAATTATCGCCTTCCAAGCGGCGCCGCTTGCAATTGAAAATCCAAATTTTACATCTTCATGCGCAGTCGCAATGGCCTCATGAGTATGTGCCTCAACTCCTGGAGTAATTCGAAGCAATACCTTCACGACCTTGCCCGCGGTTTTTGCTAATCGATCAACGCGCTCTATCTCTTGGATGGAATCGATAACTATTTTTGCGACGCCCACTTCGATTGCAATTCTGATCTCTTCCTCTGATTTGTTGTTTCCATGAACTTCAATCCGGTTTGCGGGGAAACTTGCGGCAAGAGCGACAGCGAGTTCGCCTCCGGTGCAAACATCGATTCCGATTCCAGCTTCTGAAATCCATTTTGCAACTTCAACTGAGATAAATGATTTTGAAGCATAATAAACTTCGCCAGCGCTTTCACCAAAGTTTGTATTTAGCGCGCTCTTCCAGCTATTGATGCGGGATTTAAAATCACCTTCATCAATTACAAATAGTGGGGTTCCAAACTCTTGGGCAAGTGACGATGCTTTGCATCCGCCGATTACGAGTGCGCCATCAATCATGGCGCTATTGTTTGAAAAGACCTCTGGTAAGAAATTCATCACTTACATCTTTTCTGGTGCGCTGACACCGAGTAGTTCGAGACCATTTGAAATTACTTGAGCGGTTGCAGAACATAAGGTAGCGCGGGCGCTATGAAGCTCGCTTGGAGTTTCATCACCAAGTGGAAGGACGCGGCAGTCGGCATAAAAACGGTGATAAACGCCGGCTAATTCTTCAACATATCTGGCGACTCGATGGGGTTCGCGCAGTTCGGCGGCACCGGCAACCACTCTTGGAAATTCGCCGAGGGCGCCGATCAATTCGCGTTCACGTTCATGCACTAAGAGTTCCGGGTAGATCAACTCTGCCCCATATTTAATTCCAATATCGGAGGCATTGCGAAGAACAGCGCAGATGCGCGCATGTGCATACTGCACGTAATAAACCGGATTCTCATTTGTCCGGCTTCGCAAAACATCAACATCCATAACCATTGGAGTGTCTACTGGATAACGAATCAAGGTGTAACGAGCCGCATCAACTCCAACTTTTTCAACGAGTTCTTCCAAAGTAATAATTGTTCCCGCGCGCTTAGAAAGTTTTACCTCTTGACCGCCCTCCATAATTTTTACCATCTGTCCAATTAACACATGGACGTTATATTCTGGATCATCACCATTGCAGGCTGCTAGCGCTTTTAGCCTTCCGGTGTATCCATGGTGGTCTGCACCCAGCATGTAGATACAAATTTCAAATCCGCGTTCACGTTTTGAAATATAGTAGGCAGAATCAGATGCAAAGTAAGCCATCGAGCCGTCAGACTTAACCATTACGCGATCTTTATCATCGCCGAAATCTGTTGTTCTAAGCCAAATTGCGCCACCTTCATCGAAGACATGACCCTTGGTTTTTAAGACTTCTTGACAGTGTGTAAAGAAATTGTTGTCATACAAACTTTTCTCAGAGAACCAGACATCAAAATGAGTGCCAAATTTATCTAGGACGCTCTGCTGTTGGGCCAATTGCAATTTATATCCAAGATCTCGAAATGCAAAGGTCTGTTCCTCGCCCGATAGCTTCAAAACGTCGGGATTTGCCTGTACGACTTCTTTAGCCAAGTCATCGATATAAGCCCCGTGATATCCATCTTCCGGCCGTGGCTCTCCGAGTGCAGCGGCCTGTAACGATGCTCCAAATTTATCCATCTGGACACCACGATCATTTATATAAAATTCGCGAGAAACTTTTGCTCCGGCCGCGGAGAGAACCCGACCAAGTGCATCTCCCACTGCAGCCCATCTAGTGTGACCAAGATGTAGCGGTCCAGTTGGATTTGCACTAATAAATTCGAGATTTATCGCCACACCATCTAATTTATTGCTGTGGCCGAAAGTTTTTCCAGCGGCAAGAATGTTTGCAATTACTCCGCCTTGACTACTTTTCTCAAGAGTTATATTTACAAAGCCGGGGCCAGCTATTTCTAGTTTGGCAATATCTTTGTGAGCCTTCAAGCCAGCGACAATAATTTCCGCGATTTTGCGGGGCGCAATTCCGGATGGTTTTGAAAGTGCTAAGGCAATTGAAGTTGCGTAATCCCCATGATCGCGATTCTTTGGGCGCTCTAGGGTGAGCGAAGTGGGAATTTCACAATTTAATTGCGATTGCGCAATACGCAATACTTGCAGAATTGCTGCGCTAATTTCATCCTGAATACTCAGGTTACTTAGCTCGGCGCTCATCTAGCGAAGTTTACAGGTTTAAGTGAGTTTAAAGGCCCATCAAGTGTTCGATAGCTAATTGATCGATTGTCTCGTATTGATATCCGCGAGCAGCCAGACCATCAACGTCAACATTGACTGAAGTTAAATCCTTCCAACTCTCGCCCTTTGCAAGTGTTGGAACTTCAAGTTCGTTAATTCGAGAATCTTCCATTGCGGCTTTAACCCGTGGATCTGCACGAAATGCCAAGGCCCGCTCTTTAAGAGCAAGATATGTCCGCATATTAGATGTTGCAGATACCCAGACACCGCGATCATCTTCGGTGCGACCTGGCTTGTAATCAAAGTGCTTTGGACCGGAATATTTATAACGCTCTAGGAGATCAACCACGAAGAAGGCGGATTTTAAATCTCCGTGACCAAAGACTAGGTCTTGGTCAAACTTAGGACCGTGCTGCCCATTTAAATCAATATGGAATAACTTCTTATGGAACAAGGCTTGGGCAATTCCGTGAACAAAGTTGAGGTTAGCCATCTGTTCATGCCCAACTTCAGGATTTACGCCCACCATTTCTGGGTGATCAAGTGAGTTAATAAATGCAAGTGCATGTCCAATTGTTGGCAAGAAAATATCGCCACGCGGTTCATTAGGTTTTGGTTCAATTGCAAATTTAATGTTGTAACCCTTATCGATTACATATTGGCCAAGAATATTAAATCCTTCACGATAACGTTCTAGCGCGACATAGCCATCTTTTGCTGCATCTGATTCAGCACCTTCCCGGCCGCCCCAACAAACATAGATTTCTGCTCCAAGTTCTGCAGCCAGATCAATGTTGCGCATAACTTTAGAGATCGCAAAACGTCGGATATCTCTCTCGTTTGCGGTGAGTGCGCCATCTTTAAAGATTGGATGGGTAAATAAATTTGTTGTGGCCATGGGAACTTTCATTCCAGTATCTGCAAGCGCCTTCTTAAATCGTGCGATATGAGTAGCGCGATCAGAGTCATTGGACCCAAATGGAATTAAATCATCATCATGGAAGGTCACGCCATAAGCACCGCGCTCTGCTAATTCAGTAACGCTTCGAACTGGATCCAGTGCCTCTCGAGTTGCATCACCGAATGGATCGCGTGCCTGCCACCCGACAGTCCAAAGACCAAATGTGAACTTATCTGTAGGACTTGGTGTTAATGACATTTTGACTCCTTGTTTAAGTTTGGCTGGTTTACTTGCCCTAATTAAATCTCAGTTTGGTGCTTTTGCCTAAGTTCCCATAACCTTCTCTCATCTCTCCAGCGGGAGTGGTGAAATGGCAGACACGCAAGTCTTAGGAACTTGTGTCTTCGGACGTGCGGGTTCAAGTCCCGCCTCCCGCACCAGGCTATCTGCTTTTGATTAATGAATTTTAGAGCGCTTTAACTATTTCATTCAATTGCCCAGCATGTGAATTACTGTGATCGGTCGCCAAAGCAACCAAATCTGCAAGTGTCATTAGGCCCCGCTCTTCATGAGTCGAAGTCCGTGACCAATCACTTTCGGGAATTGCGCCCAAGATATTTGCAATGGCTACTTGAATCCCTTCTATCGCGACAAGTGAAGCAAGCGCATCGCGTTTTGCATACTGCAAGCGATCTGGATAAAAATCTTCGTTGAAGGGAATAATGTTAGGAGTGGTTTCAGCAAGGTTGGTTAAATACCTGGTAGCGAAATGCATTTCGCCATCGCACATATGGTGCAAGACGTAGGCAGCAGACCATTCGCCGGCTATTGGGACTTTGTTTATATCCTGGGAGGATATGGACTTAGCTATTGAAATGAACTCCTTGCCATTCTTGATGAATTCCGCCAAAAGGTCTTGCGAACTCTTTCTCGAATCGCTCATGTCGCAATTATAGGCTCCCGGACAGCACGCGAGAAAAGAAATCGCTCATGGCACTCACCCCGCCCCGTGTTATAGGCTCTCCTCAACTAAATGAGTGAAGCAAGGAGTGAGAATGGCTGATAATAAATTTCGATCTTGGGTTGGGTTCAAAGAAGAAACTGTTGCAGTCCCAACTGAAAATGCGATTGAGCGTATTCGCCAACTCGAAACTCAATTAGCTGATTTACGCTCACGTCGTGACATAACAAGTTTAAGTAAAGAAGAGTTCGAGATTCTTGCTGGTGAAACTGCCATGATTCTAATCAAGACTGCGCAGCAACGTGAGTCACGTGCAACTGCATCTGCGGAACAAATGGTTGCCGAAGCAACGCGGATCACAAACGAGCGCTTAGAGTCTTCAGAAAATAAGGCTAAAGCAATTTTGGCTGGAGCCGAATCGCGAGGTCGGAAATATATAGTAGCTGCAGAATCTGAAGCTTTAGAACTTCGAGATAAAGCAACGCGTAGTGCTGAACATTTACTAACAGAGAGTCGTCGTGAGGCTAATGCCCTTTCTAACTCTGCAAAACGTGAAGCAGAAAAAATAATCTCTGAAGCAACAGTTTCGGTTGGAGAATTCCGTTCATGGCTGACCAGTGCAATCTCAGAATCAGAACGACTTTATAGAATTCAAACACAATCACTTACTGCGGCAGAACATGCGATTGGTGAAACTAGAAGTAGATTAAAACAAGCCTTCGAAAGGCTTGCGGCTCTTCAAGGAGATATCGATGCGAATATTGACACCGATAACCGCCCCGTTGAAAAAACTTTCGTTCGTCAAGGTGGAAGAACTTCAGTTGCGGCGGAAACTACTCCAGCTCCTGAAGTGAAGAAATCCGCAGCCAAGCCAGTTGGAAGAGTTGCAAAGAAGAGCACAACCAAAAAACGTAAGTAATTTCGATGCAGCGTGCATCAATTTCTTCAACTCACATTCCTGCAATTGATGGGCTGCGTGCGCTTGCAGTTTTTGCCGTTGTCCTTTATCACTTAGGAATTTCTTGGATTCCAGGTGGCTTTCTAGGAGTCGATCTCTTCTTTGTAATTTCGGGATACGTGATTACCCGGCTGATTTTAGATTCGATTGAGAGCGCAAATGGTTTAGATTTAAAGGAGTTTTACGCGGCACGAGTAAGAAGATTATTTCCAGGGCTCGTAGTTCTTTTACTTGTTACAGCAATAGCAATTGCACTATTTGCGCCCGATGCAATCCGTAGATTTATTAAAGACGTCCCATTCGTGCTCTCGGGCACAAATAACTGGTATTTAGTCGCGCTTCACCAGGACTACTTCCAAGCTATTGGTCGCCCACCGCTTTTACAACACACTTGGTCGCTGGCTGTCGAGTTTCAGTTCTACCTGATTTGGCCAATTATTCTGCTCTTTGTCTGGCGCCGTTTTGGCAAACGCGTGGTTAGGCGAGCAGCGCTTGCGATCGCTACATTCTCTGGAACTGCGCTCTTTCTCTTCTCATTACAAGCAGATAATGCAACGGCAGGTCGCATAAGTCATATTTACTTTGGAACTGATACTCACAGCCTTGGTTTATTTTTAGGTTCGGCGCTGGCTGTTAGTTGGATCCCACGAAATTTGACTCAAAATATTTCACAGCGTGCGCAAGATTTTATTGATGGAATAGGAGTCTTCGGCTTTATTGGCTTGTTGTGTATCTTCTTATTTATTGAAGAAACCAATGCCACACTTTATCAATTAGCTTTTCCACTTGCTGGGCTTTTTGGTTGCGCGACTATTATTTCAATTGTTCATCCAGCATCAAGATTCTCACCAATACTGAGCAATAAGGTCTTTATTTGGATTGGCCAAAGATCATATGGAATTTACTTATGGCATTGGGTGGTATTTCAAATTACTAGACCAGGTGCAGATTTAACTGGCTCACTCTTGGCATTGAATGTAGCCAGAGTTTTAGTTGTATTAGCACTTGCAGATATTTCACTTAGAGCCATTGAGATTCCAATTCGCAAAGGTGTGGTACAAAACTGGTTTAGAGGTATGAAATACCGCACTAAAGTCATGCAGAAGCGGCAACGAATATTTGTTGCTTCTATGACTGTATTTATAGTGGCGTTATCTAGTAGCTCTGTCGCACTTGCTTGGCAACGTGATCAATCAATAATTGTTGAAATCAAGCCAGAGCTTGAATTGCCGGAGACGGTAATGGGCGTAAATAAGACAGGGTTATGGGTAACTGGAGATTCAGTAATCCTGGGTATTCGAAGTAAATTGGCAATGCAAGAAGAGATTGCGCTGATTAATGCGCGCGTTGGGAGACAGATTCAGGAGCTAATTAAAGCTGTCGAGGCGGATAAACCGAGGGTTGGAAGTTCTGATGTAGTTTTGAATGTCGGAAATAATAACGCGGTCTCTCGCGAAGATATGGTCAAATTAATGGAGCTGCTAAAAGATCAACCAAAAATTATTGTGGTAAATACTTCTGTTCCTAGAACTTGGCGGGATGGAAATAATAAAATAATTGCTGAAGTTGTTGCCAGCTATCCAAATGCAATACTGGTTGATTGGGCTACAACAGCAGAAAACCATCCGGAGTTTTTTGCCCCGGATGGTGTCCACTTAATTGAAGCTGGTAGTGATGTTTATGTTGCATCAATACTTGAAGCGCTTAATACAAATTAATTTTTAATTAAGCCCATTGTCCTGGAAGTCCGAAGACTTTTCCGCCAATGACTGACCCATCTTCTAGAACAGATGAAATTCTAAATGAGGCCCAACCAGTGGTGTCACCCTTTGTGATATCGATTGCATATTGATCAGATGGAACGGTTGAAATTAATTTCCAAGTTCCGCCATTGGCACGAATCTCTACATTGTAGTTCGCGACCATTGCGCCATCGAGTGGGGTCTTCCAGAAAATAGTCGCACCTGAAGTTGTGTATTGGGCAACAATTCCAACTGGTTCGCTACCGCCGCCATCAACAACAATTGGATTTGAAGCTTCCGCAGATTCCTCGGCTGTTGGCTCGGCTGCTTCTTCTTCAGCAGTACCTTGTGAAGCTTGTGCACTAACTGTCGCTTCTGGGGCTGCGTTCTCTGTTTTTGTAGAACCATTACGTGATACAACAATTATTGCAATCAAAACGATTGCGACTACAACTGCGATTACTACGCGCTTTGATGATGAGTCGCTTGAAGAATTCTTAACTGAATCAGGAACACTTGCGCCCGGAGTTTTGGCAGGACGATTTACAACTGAAGGACTCTCGTTGCTAGAACGATTAGCTGAAACCGCAGGAACGACAAAGGTTGATGTTGCTTTCTTTGCGGTTTTCTTGGCGCTCTTCTTTACAGCGCTCTTCTTTGCTGTCTTTTTAGCTGAAGTTTTCTTGGCTGCTTTCTTTACGGTTTTCTTGGCCGCTTTCTTTACGGTTTTCTTAACTGCCACAGTTGCGCTCCTCGGTTAGAGATTTGGTTAGAGATTAGAATCCAGATTTAAACCCAATAGCGAAAGGATACCTTAGAGCGGAAGAAAACTTAGATTTCTAGAGTAATTCCAAAATACGGGGTGCAATAGCCCGCATTGCAATTCCGCGGTGGCTGATTTTGTCCTTCTCGCCATGTGCAAATTCGCCCAGTGTTAACTCAGTTCCGACTGGTTGAAAAATTGGGTCATACCCAAAGCCGGCGCCGCCACGGGGTGAAAGGGTGATAAATCCCGACAATTTGCCGTTCTCAATAAGCTCGCGCCCTTCGTGCGTATGTCCAACTGGAAATACTAATGCGACTTCACAGACGAATTGTGCGCTTCGATCGTCCGGTTGAACACCTTCTAATTGCACCAGAACCTTCGCAATATTTGCAGCATCATCGCCATGCGCACCCGACCACCTTGCTGAATAAATTCCTGGATCACCATTTAAATAATCAATACAAAGTCCGCTGTCATCTGCCAGAGTTGGAAGGTTCGTAAATTCGCAAATTCCGCGTGCTTTCAATAAAGAATTTTCGATAAACGTTTTCCCGGTCTCTGCGATATCAGGCATATTCGAAAAATCTCGCAGTCCTAAAACTTGGACATCACTCACAAACTCCGCAAGTAACCTCTCAAATTCCTTTATCTTGCCATTATTTTGGGTGGCTAGAACTAGCTTTCGCATCGCTTATTAGTTAAGCGCGCTCTGCTGTAATTTTGAAAGTTGATTGCAACCTGAAACCCCGAGATCTAACAGTTTATTTAAGAGGTCACGATCAAATGGTTTGCCTTCTGCAGTGCCTTGAACTTCAACAAAATTTCCATCTGCAGTGCAGACAATATTCATATCTGTATCAGCTGTGACATCTTCTTCGTAACAGAGGTCCAACATTGGCACACCACCAATAATTCCAACGCTAACCGCAGAAACTCCTTGTGTAATTGGATTTCGACTAGCAGGAATATGACCCTTTTCTTTTGCCCAAGTAATAGCATCTTGCAGCGCAACATATGCTCCAGTAATCGCAGCAGTTCTCGTTCCGCCATCTGCTTGCAAAACATCACAATCAATAACTATTGTATTTTCGCCAAGTGCGGCGGTATCAACAACTGCACGAAGTGAACGTCCAACTAACCGGGATATTTCTTGAGTACGACCGCCAAGTTTTCCTTTTACACTTTCGCGATCTGATCTGGTGTGAGTTGCTCGTGGCAACATTGCATATTCACTTGTTACCCAACCGCCACCTTTCCCGACTAACCAACGTGGGACACCTGGAGTGAAAGAGGCAACACAGAGAACTCGGGTATTCCCAAATTCAACTAATACCGAACCTTCAGCATTATTTAACCAGTTACGAGTAAATTTAATTGGGCGTAGATTTTCGGGCAACCTGTCGTCAATTCTTAAACTCTTCGGGTTGGCCTGGCTATTTTCTGCTGACATTTAGATCCTCGTTTCAACTCTTGTAACTTCTGGTCCAAGGAATCGTTTAGCTAGTTGACTAAACATCTCACTTTCACCAGTTGAAACAAATTTATGGGAAGGTTTCCCAGAACTATTCAACATATCTTTCTCAACAAGTATTCGATATAAGTCTTTCGCTGTTTCTTCAGCGCTCGATACCAGAGTGACTTCATTCCCCATTACATAGGAAATTACGCCAGTTAATAATGGATAGTGCGTGCAACCCAAGACTAAGGTGTCGATATCCTTCTCAATTAAAGGTTTTAAATAATCAGTTGCTATCTTTGTGATTGCTGCGCCCGAAGTTTCCCCACGTTCGACATATTCGACAAATAACGGGCAAGCTGCTGAAGTAATTTCTAATTGCGGAGCTGCGGCAAATGCATCCAAGTAAGCGCCAGATTCAATTGTGGCATTAGTGCCAATTACTCCAATGCGGCCACTTCTAGTTGCTGAGACTGCCCTACGAACAGCCGGTTGGATTACCTCAATTACTGGAACTGAATATCGCTCACGCGCATCACGCAACATCGCTGCACTTGCAGTGTTGCAAGCAATAACAATTGCTTTTACTCCTGCTTCGACTAATTCATCAAGAATTTCTAAAGCGAAAGTTCGAACTTCGGCAAGTGGTCTTGGGCCATATGGACCGCGGGCAGTATCTCCAACATAAAGAATCGATTCACCAGGGAGTTGATCGATAATCGATCTGGCAACAGTAAGACCGCCAACACCAGAATCGAAAATTCCGATTGGTGAATTTTCACTTAATTTAGCGGCCGACATATAACCAAGCCTACCTTTAGTAAAGAATTAAGCCCAAAGTTGGCCGTCGAGAACTTCTGAGTCGCTATCTTTTCCATATACGCCGGTCGACAAATACTTCCAGCCCGCATCGCAGACGATGAATGCAATATCTGCACCTACTCCAGCATCAACACATTCCTTGGCGACTCCAAGGGCTGCATGGAGAATTGCGCCAGTGGAAATTCCAGCGAAGATGCCTTCTATTTCAAGTAGTTCACGCACTCTACGAACTGAATCCTCGGCACCGACAGAGAATCTACGCGTAATATTTGATGCATCGTAAAGTTCTGGAACAAATCCCGCATCTAAATTGCGTAGCCCATAAACAACCTCGCCATATCTTGGTTCGGCAGCAATGATCGCAATGTTTGGATTTTTTTCGCGTAGAAATTTTCCGGCCCCCATAAGCGTTCCAGTTGTTCCTAGTCCTGCCACAAAATGCGTAACGGTTGGTAAATCTTCAAAAACTTCTGGACCAGTTGTTTGATAATGCGCCAGAGTATTTGCTGGATTTCCGTATTGATAAAGAAATACCCAATCTGGATTCTGTTCGGCTAATTCCTTGGCGACTCGAACCGCCTCATTGGAGCCACCTGCGGCTGGAGAATAAATAATTTTTGCGCCCCACATCTCCAAAATTTGGGTGCGCTCAATACTTGTATTTTCTGGCATAACACAAACTAGGTTATAGCCTCGAACTTTTGCGACCATTGCAAGTGAAATTCCAGTATTGCCACTTGTTGGTTCGAGAATTGTTGCACCAGGTTTTAATATTCCAGTTTTTTCGGCATCATCAATCATCGCCATTGCGGTGCGGTCTTTAATCGAACCAGTCGGATTGCGATCTTCCATCTTCGCCCAAAGGCGAACTGCTGGCTTACCAGGTTGAGATTTTGGTGAGAGTTTTGGCAATCCAATTAATGGCGTGTGACCGAGTGATGCTTCGAGTGAATCGTATCTTGTCACTTGCGACCACCGGCGACGGCAGGCAAGATTGTTACAGAATCACCAGCTTTTAGCGTTGCAGCAAGTGAACCCATAAATCGAACATCTTCGTCATTAATATAAATATTTATAAATCGGCGAAGTTCATTTTTTTCAAGCAACCGTTCGCCTAGTCCGACATATTTATCATTCAGAGCGGTGATTAACTCACCTAAATTATTCGCTTCGGCCGAAACAATTTTTTCACTATTTGTATATGGGCGAAGAATTGTCGGAATTCGGACTTCAATTGTTGGTGCAGAGATTGATGCGGACATGGGATAAGTATCCTAGAAGCGCGCCTTACTTGCCAATCGTGGAAATAATTTCAACAGGTTCTTCAGTTACAACACCATCAATTATTCGATATGAGCGAAATTCATTCTCAGGTGCAATCTCTTTGCGGGTAGAAACTACGACATAGTGCGCATTTGGTTCGGAGGCATAGGCGATATCTGTGCGAGATGGATAAGCCTCGGTTTCGGTGTGGGAGTGATACACAACAACAATTTCCTTGGATCTCTCATCTAGCTCGCGGTAGAGGGAAAGTAAGTCTTTAGAATCAAATTCATAAAAAGTAGGCGAATGTGCCGCGTTGACCATGGGCCTTAACTCCGAAGCATCGCCACTATTCTCGGGACCAAGGATTACCCCGCAGCATTCATCGGGATATTCCATGCGAGCTTGTTCCAAAATTTTGGCGACAAAATCAGCGTTGATTCGGAGTGTCATAGCAGCAAGCCTAACAAATTTTCCTGCAACCAACCCAACCAGAAATAAACGGCATAGACCGGCTTCTGTG
This sequence comes from Actinomycetes bacterium, assembly GCA_037622205.1. Taxonomy (GTDB): domain Bacteria; phylum Actinomycetota; class Actinomycetes; order Nanopelagicales; family Nanopelagicaceae; genus AAA044-D11. The sequence goes on along the minus strand of JASJJZ010000026.1, from coordinate 24,271 downwards.
GATCTTCATCTGGCAATAATTCAAAAGTTTCAAAACTATCTTCGTTGATCTCAAGTCGAATCGAAAGTGCAATTCGCAAATCATTCATTGCTTTCAGCCAAACATCAGAATCTAGCCCTTCTATTACGCCACCTAAATTCTCATCTACTAAGACTGTTAGTTGCTCGCGCACTAACCTTAAATTTTTCTGTTTTGCACCCCGCAATTGTGGTTCGGTATACCTGCGAAAATCTGATGCAGCTTCTGGATCGGCATATCCGTTTGGTAGAAGTCTTAGCAATACCGGATCATCTGGCGTAACAATCTCAGAGGGCATTGCTAGTAATTGCGCGAGTGGATCGCTGGAGTCATAATGATGGAAGAAATCCCCTTCGCCAAGTAATTCCAGTAATTGTTCAACTAAATTAATTAAGATCTGGGCTTCATCAAGAGTTAGATCTAGCGAATAACCGTCTCCTATCTTTTCAAAATTAGACATTAGATTTTGTCATCACGTTGAAGAGTCGCCCATAAGCCATGCTCATGTAATCGCTGAACATCACGCTCCATCTCTTCACGAGTTCCCGTTGAAACAACTGCCCGACCTTGAGTGTGGATCTGCATCATTAAATCGTGAGCTTTCTCTTTTGAGAAACCAAAAAGTTTAATTAATACATGGGTTACGTAATTCATAAGATTTACTGGATCATCCCAAACAATGGTTATCCAAGGTCGATCTATCAGTTCACTAATATTTACCTCTTCTTTGGCGAGGGTATCTACCATATTTTTATTTCCAATTTCTATCGCACCAAAACTTGAGTAAATGCGCTGGTTGAACCAGTAAAACTGGCTTCCGCTTCAGTAACAATTCTTAATTTTATTACCCCAACTTTTGTTGGAGTAAATTCAAATTCGAATTTTCCCTCACTTAAAGAACTGGTAGCTCTTTGAATTTTACCGTCGTCTAAAATAACTTTAATTCCTGGAACTCTGGGTTGTAGTTCGCCAGATATTTTATAACTCACACCGCGCTTCATCGATGCCGGAAGATTCCAGGAAATAACCCTAGATATTCCGATAGCTTTTTCTGGTGTAATCCCAAGTGTGCGATCCCAGGTCTCATCTGTCGTAAAAGAGATATTAGAACTTTCACCAAGTATGACTTCGGTCTGGAAACTTCCATCTATGCCGGTCTGCGCAATTGGTTTTCGAGAACTGCCACTAGCTCGTTTTATTTCGATAAATACTGGAACGTTAGCAACAGGCCTGCCATCAGCCAAATTAAAATTGCCGCTAAACGAAACGCTCTCGCCATAAAGCAAGTTATCTGCACTGGCAACTACCTCGCCAACAACCTTCTCTTGCCCCATTGCGATTGCGACTTTCTTAACTTCTTCTATCGCTAAATTATCACCGTAGCCAATTTCCCACTCTGAAATACCTCCTAGTCTATATTTTTCAACTAGTTTTGCCCTTGCTGCGTAGCCACGAGCATCTAAATACCAAGCCGAGTGGTTGACCTTGCAACTAGTTGGTGTGCCTGTTGCATTTACGCCGATAAATTCGGCAGTGTAGAGAACATTGGTTTCACCATATTTTTCATTGTATGTGGCAACCGCACCAGGTTTATCTAATATGGCTTGCGCCTTTAATTGATGAATAATTCCTGCATTTGACGATTTCTTCTCAGCATTTGGAGTATTAGTTGGACAGATACCAGTAACTTTCGTTACCCAGTTGTATCCATAATTGGGGGTTCCAATATAAATTTTATAAGGTGTGACAAGTTTTAGCGCATAAGTTAGAGATGGCTCGAACCAGCTAATAGGGCCGATAGGCCCCGGCGCCGTATCGTATTTATGGTAGTCATAGAACATAATATTCAATCTATCTATGTAGTCAGAAATTTCCGACCACGCATAATGGTAATAACCCTTCTTCCCCGTTACTGGATCTAACAAGTAAGGCGTTGTTACTGATAATAATTTATTCTGAGAATGCAATGCTGTAGATAATTCAATAACAAATCTGACCCATCTCGGCTGAATGGTTGGCCAAGTTGCAATCTTGTCGACATAGGCAAAGCCCTCGAAATTCAAATCAATTCCATCAAAATTATTTACCATTACTAAGTCTGTAATAGTTTTTATAAGCGTTGCCCGACTGGCATCGTTTCCTAAAATATTAGAGAGCTCGCCCTCTTTCGTACTATCAGTAATTGTCGGTAAAACTTTGATCCCAAGACTTTGAAGGGTCGAAATAGGAATTGCTTTATCAATTGAATTTTGAGTTATATATTTATCTTTAATTTTTGCGGCACCTAAGATCGAATACCAGAACGGTAAAATTTGGCCAAACATCTCGGCATGCTCGACGACATAATCCATCGCCTGAATTTGTCCCTTACTGGTGTCGCCATAAATGCTGTAGTCCGTCATCCAGCCCGAGAAGATTTTGCGTAGCGCCCTATCTTCAGCCGAAGCTTCCGGCGCAACAACTAGGTTTGCCAGGATTGAGAAAAGTAGGCCAAAGATAAGAAGCCCGGGGCGCGGTTTATTCATTCCTTCTTCAGGCCATCAAAAATTTTCTTACACATTGGGCAGATGGGAAATTTTTCGGGGTCACGGCTCGGCACCCATTTCTTACCGCAGAGCGCGCGCACTGCTTTACCGGTTATGGCAGATTCAACTATTTTTTCCTTGCGGACATAATGCGCAAATTTTTCATGATCGCCATCTTCATTTGAATGCCGAGTATCTTCCTTCTCCAACACATCTGAAAATGGCTGCAGATCACTCAAGCCAGGCGTTGTTTTAGGTGTTCGGGTAAAGATTCCCATGGAATGAATTCTACCGAGGACACCGCCATTATTGGGTATTATTCAGCGATGAAAGACCTATTGCGCACCGAGCATTTATCTCGGGAAGATGTAGAACTAATCCTTGATACTGCAGCGCAATTCGCAAGCAAACCATTGCGTTCTAAAGATGCTTTAGCTAATCAAAGCGTTGCTATATATATGACTAAATCTTCAACCCGTACGAGACTTGCATCAGAAACTGCTGTGGCCCACCTTGGTGGCACTCCAATTTTCTTGCGTGGCGATGATCTGCAAATTGGTCGAGGTGAGACGATTTCAGATACCGCAAAAACTATAAGTGGTTTTGCGAGCGCCTTGATAGTTCGAACCTTTGCGCAATCAGATGTAGATGAACTTGGCTCCCATGCAACAATTCCAGTCTTAAATGGATTAACTGATACTGATCACCCAACTCAATTGCTTGCAGACTGGCTGACAATTCGTGAGGTTTTTGGTTCAGATATTTCTGGTCGTAAATTTACCTACGTTGGCGATGGAAACAATATGGCCCATGCCTGGCTAACAATGGGCGCAATTATGGGCGCGCATGTTGCTGTTGCTACGCCTGAAGGTAAATGGGCACCATCGGAAACGGCGATTCAAGCTGCAAGAGATATTGCGGAAAAAACTGGAGCAAAACTTGAAATCCTGACCGACCCACATGCAGCAGCCAAAGATGCGAGTGTTGTCTATACCGATGTTTGGATGTCCATGGGAGACCCTGAGGATGTAAGAAGTGAGAAATTGAAAGCTTTGGCGCCATATTCAGTGACCAAAGATTTAATGTCGGTGACCACACCAGATTCAATATTCATGCACTGCTTACCTGCGCATCGCGGCGAAGAAGTTGAAGCCGAAGTTATTGATGGGCCTAAGTCGGTTATTTGGCGTGAGGCCTTTCACCGCCGCACAACTATTCAAGCCATCCTCTACCATTTAGTGCGCGGAGATTTAGCCGGTAATTAGTTGGTAATCACTAAAAATAAGTAGGACGCACCGCGCTCGAGGCACTAATCTTTGGGCATGCAAATAGCCGTAGCAAAAGAGATCCGGTCTGGTGAAGCTCGGGTAGCACTCGTCCCAGACATCATTTCCAAGTTAACCAAAGCTGGCCTAGAAGTTGTTATCGAAGCCGGAGCTGGAATTGCCTCGGGCTTTCAAGATAGCGAGTTCACAGCGGCCGGTGCCACAGTAAAGAGTGGTGATGTAATAAGTGGCGCTGATGTAGTTGCCTCCGTTACCGCACTTACGCCTGAGCAGATGAAATCACTTAAAAAAGGCGCACTCACAATTTCTTTTCTCTCCCCCACAACTTCCGTTGATTCAATTGAAGCTGCTGCTAGCGCGGGTGTAACTGCACTCTCTTTGGAACTTGTTCCTCGTATTTCACGGGCACAATCTATGGATGCCTTAACTTCGCAGGCACTGTGCGCGGGATATCGCGCATCGTTGGTAGCGGCAGAACTTTCACCAAGATTTTTCCCATTACTTATGACAGCTGCAGGAACTGTTACACCAGCCCAAGTTGTAGTTTTAGGCGCTGGCGTTGCCGGACTCCAAGCAATCGCAACTGCAAAACGACTTGGCGCAGTTGTAAGTGCTTACGATGTTCGTCCATCTTCAGCAGATGAAGTTAAATCAATGGGCGCAAAATTTATAACACTAGAACTTGAAGCACTTGAAGGTGCCGGTGGTTACGCCCGTGAAATGACTGAAGAGCGCGCCGCTAAACAACGTGAATTACTTACGCCTTATTTAGCTGCAGCCGATGTAGTTATTACAACAGCAGCCGTTCCTGGTCGGTCAGCACCAAGGCTTGTAACAGGTGAGATGGTTTCTGCAATGAAATCTGGAGCCGTAATTGTTGATCTTGCAGCCGAAACTGGCGGCAATGTTGAAGGAAGTAAGCCAGGTGAAACAATCACAACAGATAATGGCGTAGTTATTTGGGGCGGCAAAGATGTTCCAAGCCAATTGCCATATCACGCATCAATGTTGTTCTCGCGTAACGTGGTAAATCTACTTCTGCTCATGACAAAGAGCGTTGACGGAAAACCAACTGGCGATGTAATCCCAGATTTCTCTGATGAAATTATCGACTCAGCAACTCTTACTCATGGCGGCTCTCGTCGCACACCGGAGGGCAAGAAATGACAAAAATGGATCCTATGGTCATTCTGACAATCTTTATTCTCTCGGTCTTCATTGGCTTTGAAGTTGTATCTAAAGTTTCAACAACCCTTCATACCCCTTTGATGTCTGGCGCAAATGCAATCCATGGAATTATTTTGGTTGGCGCAATCCTGGTTGCCGCGGAAGCCAAGAGCACTTTGGAAACCACTTTGGCAATTCTTGCAGTTGTGTTAGCAACCATAAATATGGTCGGCGGCTTTGTGGTTACAGATCGTATGCTCGAAATGTTTAAAGGAAAGGGCGGTAAGAAGTAATGAATTCAAACCTTTATGCCCTATTAGGACTTGGTGTTGCCGTTTCGTTCATCATGGCACTTAAGGGACTTTCCGCCCCTAAGACTGCGCGTCGTGGAAATTTAATCGGTGCCTTTGGTGCAACTGTTGCCACAGTAATTGTTTTCTTTGATCCTGCTATCGAAAATGGACACAACACACTTCTGATTATTGCTGCAATCGCTTTTGGTGTAATTGTTGGCGTTCCTGCAGCTCGCAAGATTCAAATGACACAGATGCCACAACTAGTAGCTTTATTTAATGGTGTCGGCGGCGGCGCAGCGGCGCTTGTTGCAATTGTTGAATATTTAAATCTTGGAGATACCGCAAGTTTTGGCGAAGTTTTGGCAACAGTATTCACAGTTCTCGTAGGAAGCGTCTCTTTCTCCGGTTCAGTTATTACCTTCTTAAAGTTGCAAGAACTTATGACTACCCGTCCAGTGGTATTTCCTGGTGGCCGCTTCGTAATTCTAGCAACTCTTGCCGGTGCACTTGGAACTTCTGGTTGGGTAATTGCAAGTGGTGGAACAACTCCACTTCTAGTTCTTGCTGGCCTCTCTCTCCTATTTGGAATTCTCTTTGTGCTTCCAGTTGGCGGTGCAGATGTTCCGATTGTTATTTCGCTACTTAACGCATTCACCGGATTAACCGTTGCGGCAAGTGGATATGTCCTGCAGTCAACGCTCCTAATTGTTGCCGGAACACTTGTTGGCGCATCAGGAACAATTCTGACTCGCAAGATGGCAGAAGCAATGGGTCGCTCACTCTTTGGAACGCTCTTCGGTGCCTTCACTGCAAAACCACAAGCAGCTACCGAGGCTGGCGAAGCACGCCCAGTTAAATCAGGATCACCAGACGATGTTGCAATCCTTCTTAACTATGCCCAACGTGTTGTAATCGTTCCTGGTTTTGGATTAGCGGTTGCTCAAGCACAACACACAGTTCGTGAACTTGCAGATTTGTTAGCCGAGAAAGGCGTAGAAGTTGCATATGGAATTCATCCGGTTGCAGGTCGTATGCCTGGCCACATGAATGTTCTTCTTGCAGAAGCAAGTGTTCCATACGAGCAATTAGTGGAAATGGAAGAGATCAATCCAACATTCCCACAAACAGATGTTGTTCTAGTTGTTGGTGCTAACGATGTCGTTAACCCAGCAGCTAAAACCACACCTGGTTGCCCAATCTATGGAATGCCAATTCTTGATGTGGGAAGTGCTGGAAATGTTATTTTCTTAAAGCGTTCGATGCGTCCAGGGTTTGCTGGTATTGAAAATGATCTTCTATACGATGCAAAAACAACTTTGCTCTTTGGTGATGCAAAAGATTCGCTAACTAAAGTTGTAAGCGCACTTAAGAACCTTTAATTAAATTTTAGTTAATTGCCTTCAACAACTTCTGTTGGGGCACCGTGAACATCTAATGCCCCACCGAGTTTTGCACCGGTGCCGCTTCGGTTCAGCGTTTTCGCTGGTGCTATATGTTCTGCCGGAACGGTCCCTAATAGGCCCTTCTGGAAATCATCAAATGCTTTTAGAACTTCGGCCTTTGTATTCATAACAAATGGCCCCATCCAAGCAACAGGTTCTTTAATTGGCTGACCGCCAAGAATTAACACATCCATCTCTGGTGATCTAGATTCTTGTGTTGGATCGGCTTGAATAACCAAAGTATCGCCATCGCCCATGGTTGCAAGTTCTCCCATTTGGACTGGTTGTTTAGCTTCCCCAACCGTGCCGTGACCGTTAAGAGTATAAATAAGTGCGTTGTAATTCTTATTCCAAGGTAATTCTAATTTTGCTCCTGGTGCAAGTGTCGCATGCACTATTGAAATCGGAGTTTGGGTTGAACCTGGCCCAACATGTCCAGCAACTTCGCCAGCAATTATCCGGATCAAAGTTCCACCATCACTAGATGCAAGTAGTTTCACATCTGATGCCCGCAAGTCTTGATAGGCCGGCTTCGACCATTTTTTAGCCGCCGGCAAATTAACCCAGAGTTGGAAGCCGTGGAATAGTCCACCGCTCATTACTAAATGTTCTGGTGGAGTTTCAATATGCAAAATTCCAGCACCTGCAGTCATCCATTGAGTATCGCCATTTGTGATTGATCCGCCACCGCCGTGATTATCTTTGTGATCGAAAATTCCATCAATAATGTAAGTAACTGTTTCAAAACCACGATGTGGGTGCCAAGGAGTTCCCTTTGGTTCACCAGGTGCATATTCAACTTCGCCCATTTGGTCGAGGTGAATAAATGGATCGAGCTCTGCTAAATCAACACCGGCGAAAGCGCGGCGAACTGGAAAACCTTCACCTTCAAAACCTTGTGGCGCCGTCGTTATGCTCTTAACGCTTCGGGCTCGAGAATTTGGATCTGCAATAACCCTAGGCAAGATTGTTATGTCGGCGACGGTTACAGCAGGCAATTTACTTCTCCTTATTTCTAGAATTTCTTTTTAAAATCTTAAACCCTTATATTAGTTTAATATTGAACAATTTCCATTCGAAATCAGTGTTTACCACTACCCTTGAGGGCATGAAGCTAGCTAAATCTCTATTTTCGAAGCTAGCGTTTATGCTAATTGGAGCAGTTCTAATCACAAGTTGCGGGCTGCCAACTGGGAATGAACGGCCAGATGATTCAAAGCTTCGTGATGGCATAAAGCTACTTATGAATCAATTTGAGTCCAAATATCCCGAGGCTATTAATTGGGATAGCGCGAAAGTAAAGGCTCAAATTTCAAAGCGCCTACCAGAAGGTGTTGCCACTGAAGGTGGTTGGAATATCAAATGGCCTGACTACTCAATTGGTCAATTAAGTGGCGTTATTATTCCCTGGATTATTCTCGCCCAATTCCCTACTAAATTCGCAGTTGATTCCGACGCCTTTACAGGCGGCGACCCGGTGCCGGCTGGAATTGCCGCTCAAATAACAAAGTTGCAACAAGACAATTTCAGAAGCACCTATTTTGCTGCTGTTATTAACCAACGGATCTCAAAAATTGACGGGCGTTGGATAATTTTTAAGACGGTTCCTTATTTGCCAGTTACCGATAGAGCATATGGCTTTGCTGAATCTATCGATGGAAAGTGGAAAATAGCAGATTTTGGTAGCGCACTTGTTGGCTGCTCAGTTGTTCCTAATCGAGTGCTGATTGAATTTGGCCTTACTTGTCCATCAAAATAAATTTCTTTCGGTCTGATTTTCAAGATTTTCGACTAGGCCATCGATTGCTATCTTTTCTTCCTCAAACTTTCATGGCTAATATCTTTTGATTTCTCATGAATTTTACGCATCTGTAATTCTAGGGCAGTCACAGCCTTATCAAAAGCTACAACATCGTTAAAGCCCGAGCCTTCAGCTCGCATAAATGGCCCACTGCCGCTGGTTGTTAGGTGGACTTCATGTGATGATTTACCGAAGTGAGGATTTTGTTCGTGCAAAATTTCGACCTTCATGCTGTCAACTTTTACGCTAAATCGATCTAGTGATTTTAATTTCTCGGTGGCAATCGTTCTGAAATCTTCGGCCAAGTTAGCATTTCTGGCATGAATAACGATTTCCATAAGACTCCTACCTAAATCATTTACGCTTTTATGAAGTTTTCTTAACATCTTAAAGTTACACCAATTCCACATTTCTCGCAGTATTATGTGAAGGCAATGAATCACCTTAGAGAATTTCTTCCAAATCGCACGGATTATGGAGGCGCAGGCACTTATTGGCGAAGAGATTTATTAGCTGGAGTTACGGTAGGAATAGTTGCGCTTCCTCTTGCGCTCGCATTTGGAATTACGACTGGAGCTGGAGCGAGAGCAGGTTTAGTTACTGCAATTCTCGCTGGATTTATCGCAGCAGTATTCGGTGGATCTAACTATCAAGTTAGCGGTCCTACCGGAGCAATGACAGTTGTTCTAGTTCCTATTGTCGCCAATAATTTCGCAAATTCCGACGCCAGCACTTGCTGGAGTCTTACTTGGAACTTCTTATCGACTAGTAAATCCGGCAAACCTTAGAGAAATGCTCAGAACCACTAGATTAGATGGTGGCACAATTTTGCTCACAGCCGCGCTAGTAATTTTTATAGATCTAATTTGGGGAATTGTAATTGGAACTTTGCTCTATTTTTGTTTTAGTAAATTAAAACGGAAGTAAATAAATAATTAAGGTAATTGTCAGTGCTAGTGAAAGCGCCTGAACCAGGATTGAGATTGCAGTTTTGCGATCAGCCTTGCGGTCCTCTTGTGTTGCAACTCTAGATAGCTTGCCTAAGGAACCAAAATTAAAAGTTCCCATCAGCCCAAAAGCTAAACAAAATTTACGGCGAGATTGGATAAACCCAACTGAAAAAACTAAGGCTGGAATGAAAACTGCAAATCTTGCACTTTTTGCACTATCAGATGAAATTAGCCCAGTAGTTGTTGTGATAATTAAAATTAAACCAATTAGCGCTACCAACTGACGACGGCGAATTTCACCTTTACCAATATTGCAACTTCCTGCTACGTAATCCATTTTAATTAATTAAATTTAATTTAAACAGTTTCGCGGTCTTCATCCGCAAAAACTTCGTGATCATCATCGCCACTTTGCGCGACCCATTCAAATGTGGTCTTTAGCGCGGTTGCTACTACGGCAAGGAAGGTAATTGCTGCTAATAGGCGGCGGATGGCTTTGAACATGAGGCAAATCTACCTTACGACCCACAGCCCTCGCACTTCGAGAACTACCGTGGCGCGGTTCTCTCCTGGGGCTAGGCCCGCCCCTGGCTAATCGACGCAGTTAACCATTCTCAAAATAGCTTGGCTAAGTATCTCTTCGCTAGTTGCAAAATTTAATCTAACGAAACTCCCAGATTCCCCGCCAAAAGTATTTCCGGCGTTTAGCGCCAGCTTTCCTCTTTCTAACAGGACTTCTGCCGGATTTGCGCCAAGGCTCAAGCTCGAAAGATCGAGCCACGCTAAATAAGAGAAATCTGGAATTCGATAACCAACGGAGGGCAGATTTTCTTCTAAAATCTTCTTTAAATACTTGCGATTAGTATCCATCGTCTCAAGGGTGCTATCTAGCCAGTCCGCACATTCATATGCAGTTGCGGAGGCAACTGCGCCAAATAGTGAGGCTCGGAAGTGAACCGCACTTGGCATCGATTTTGCTCGGGCTTCTTGTTTTGGATGAGCTGTAACAATTGTCGCGCATTTAAGGCCAGCCAAATTCCAGCTCTTGCTTGCGGAGGTGACGCAGATTCCAACTTCCCGAGCGGCATCACTTACCGAAAGAAATGGCGCGAATTGCGCTGAGTTATAGGTAAGCGGTGCGTGAATCTCATCGCTAAACACTGTGACCTCATATTTTTTAGCCAGTTCAGCAAGATTTGTGAGTTCTTCTTTTGTAAATACAGTTCCAACTGGGTTGTGCGGACTGCATAGAAAATGGGCTTTAACCCCCGCCGCATATCCACCTTCAACTGCGCTTAGATCTAGCGTGTAGTGCAGTCCAGTTTTGATAAGTGGGGCATCATAGGATTTGCACTTTAACTCTTCAATCCAATTATTCATATTGTGATAAACCGGAGAGTTAATCATTATTAAATCACCCGGATTGACCACGGTTCTCGCCATCTCAACCATTCCGACCCCTACATCGGTAGCAATAAATACTTGTTCGGGATCTATCTCCCAACCCCATCGCGCCTCTGCAAATTTGGCTAAGTTTATTCCGAGTTCTGGAATTGGTCCGAGATATCCGGTATCCGAGCTTTTAATCATCTCTCCCAAAACATCACGAATTGGCTTTGCTATTTCAAAATCCATTTCTGCAACTGGCAGCGGAAGCACATCACTTGGAAATTCGCGCCACTTAGCGCTCCTGCGTTTCTGCAATTGCGCGAGAGTTAGCGCTGGAATTTTTCTCATTTATTTCTGCTAACTACTTTTTTTGTCCCGAGTCTTATACAAACTAAATAAAGATGTCAGAGCTAGTGTAGAAATGATCATTCCTAAGCTAAATTGAAGTGAAACATGTGGGATTTTTACTGGGCCGAGATAATCCCAACCTTGAGAGTGCATAGCTTCAAAAAATAATTTTACGCCGATAAAAGCTAGAATTACCGATAAACCTTGAGTCAGATATACCAGCTTCTTCATTAGCCCACCGATTAGGAAGTAAAGTTGACGAAGTCCCATAAGTGCAAAAATATTTGCGGTGACGATTATGTATGGATCTTTAGTCAGTCCAAAGATTGCCGGAATTGAGTCGAAGGCGAAGAGCACATCTGTCATTGCGATAGCTACAAGTGCAAGGGTAAATGTCGACGCACCTTTGCGGCGAAGATAGGTAATTACTCTTCCTTCTTCCCACTCCTCCTCACCAGATTCTTTAATTAAGGAGTAAGCGGTATAGATCAGGAAGGCACCGAAAAAGAAGAATATCCAGGAGAATCTGCTGACAATTACTGAGCCAAGGGCGATAAATCCACCGCGCATAACCAGAGCCATTGCAATACCAATTAAGAGAATTAACTGCTCTTTCTCTTTTGCGACTTTCAATCGGGCCAAGATAAGAACGAAGACAAATAAATTATCGAAGGAGAGTGAATACTCGGTTAACCAACCCGCAAAAAATTCGTTCTGAGCTTGAGTATCGGCCCACTGGCCAAGTGAAATTCCAAAAACTACTGCTGCAGCAACATAAAAGAGTGTCCAACTTACTGCTGTGCTGAGCGATGTTTCAACATTACGTTGTCGGTATGCCATTGCAAAGTCAAAGGCCAGAACTAAAAGTAGGACTGCAAGAGTAATTTCCCAAACCTGTGCGCTCATGGCCCGTAAAATACATTACTTTTGATTATTTAACTTGGGTTTCTAGCCAAACTATTGCGAAAATAGGACCCCGGTGTTCGAATGGCAGTCATATCCATTTGGATTCTTCGCTAAGTATTTTTGATGGTATTCCTCGGCAAGCCAATAGGTGTGTGGATCAGAACTCTCAATTTGAGTAACAATTTCGCCAATGCCCTCAGCGGTTAATAAGTCTTGGTAAATCTCTTTGGTTGCGAGCGCCTGCTCAAGCTGTGCCTTTGAAGTCGTGAATATTGTGCTTCGATATTGGCTTCCAATATCGCCACCCTGTCTATTTAGGGTAGTTGGATCATGCATTACCCAGAACTCTTCCAGCAATCTTCGATAGGAAATTTGGTTAGGATCAAATGTGACGCAGACTATTTCCGTATGGTTTGTGGATCCGGTGCAAACTTCTTCATAACTTGGATTGGCTCGGTCTCCGCCCATGTAACCAACGCTAGTTTCTAGGACTCCAGATAGTTGCCAGAATCTGCGTTCGGCGCCCCAGAAGCAGCCCGTTGCAAAATAGGCTATCTCTTTACTCTCATTGGATTCCATAGAGCTCCTTAAATTCCCGGTATCGCAAGGATAATCATTTCAGATTTCTTGCAGGTGGAGTGTGAGCACTAAAATCACGACTACTACTATAATTACTTAACTCGCTGAATTTCTACCTAATTTGCCCCCGTAGCTCAGTGGATAGAGCACCGCCCTCCGGAGGCGGGAGCGCAGGTTCGATTCCCGCCGGGGGCACAAATCACATAATCATTTTGCAAATGTCCTTGTTATGTTCTGTCATACACGAGATAATTGGCCCATATGTAAATGGCAGTTAATGCCTTTTGCTTCCCCCGATTTAAGATTTATTCTCTAAAAGGAGCCAACTAATCATGGACTGGCGTCATCAATCTGCTTGCCGCGATGAAGATCCGGAACTTTTCTTTCCGGTCGGAAACACTGGCCCGGCCTTGGCTCAAATCGAAGAAGCTAAGAAAGTTTGCAATCGCTGCATTGTCAAGGAGCCATGCCTTGCTTGGGCTCTGGAGAGCGGTCAAGATGCTGGAGTTTGGGGTGGCCTCTCTGAAGATGAACGTCGTGCGCTCAAGCGTCGTGCTGCTAGAAATCGCGCACGCTTGCTAGAAAACCAAAATACTTTCTAAAAGTTAAAACTTTAGAACTGCCTGGGTCTCACTTCCAACACGGATTAATTCGATACTTCCTCTGAGTTCATTCTCGGTCAAAGTCTTAACAATTTGCAGCCCTAAATTAGAAGATTGATCCCATCTAAAGTCAGTTGGGAGTCCGATGCCATCATCAATTATTCGAACCTCACAACTATCGATTGTTCTTAAAATTTCCACGCGCAAGTTTTCGCCCGAATTAGCAAGTCCATGCTCAAGCGCATTATGAATCAGCTCAGTTATAACTAAAGCCAGTGGCGTTGCAATCTGTGAATCGAAAGTTCCAAAAGTTCCAACTTTCTCGACATGGATTTTATGTGTGCTTAATTCAATCGCATTGTGAACTATTCGATCATAAACTTCATCAAAAGCAACTGATTCGGTAGAGCTATTAGAGAGAGTTTCATGAACTATTGCAATAGATGCCACACGTCGAACCGCTTCCTCAAGTGCAGTCTTAGCAGTTTCATCGTGAACGCGCCTTGATTGCAATCTGAGCAGAGCTGATACCGTCTGCAAATTATTCTTAACTCGGTGATGGATTTCTCTAATCGTTACATCCTTTGTAACAAGAGCGCGATCTCGCCTACGCAATTCAGTAACGTTATGTAGTAAAACAATTGCTCCGATATGGTCGCTGCCCGCGACTAGTGGCATAACCAATAAATCAAATATCCCACTTTCATTCTCAAACTCTTCACGACGTAAATTCTTGCCACTCATTATGCTGCGCCAAGACTCATCTGTTGGAATACTCAAATTTGGCTTAACACTCTCAACTACATAGCCCAAAAACTCTCCTTCGAGTTCACCGCTCCAACCTGCACGGTTAAAAGCAGATCTGGCATTTGGGCTCGCATAGGTAATTTTTCCGAAAGAATCTAGCCGGATTAAACCATCACCAACTCTTGGCGCAGATTCAGAACGATAGAAACTATTTTGAATAGGAAAAGTTCCTTCGCAAACCATCTGATAAATCTTGTGAGCGATTTCTCGATAATTCAACTCTAAGCGCGATGGTGATCGCATCAAATCTGCATTTCGATGACGAGATATAATTGCAATTACTCGACCATTGAATGTTACTGGAACTGTTTCTTCTTTAATAAGTATTTCTCCAACAAGTTCAGCTTCAGAATCACGATCAATTTCACCTGTTGAAAGGGCGCTATCAATTCTGGGATTACTACCCCAATTAATTACATTTCCAATTACGTCATGGGTGAATACCGTAGCCGCAGTTGTCGGACGAATATGGGCAATTGCCAAATGTCCATCTGGCCAAGATTTATAATCCTTGCGTTTGGGTATCCAGAGAATTAGATCTGCAAATGATAGATCTGATAGTAATTGCCACTCCGCTAAAAGTTCCATCAAATGGGCCCGGTCCTCTTGCGTTAGTGCAGTTTGGGAAGCGATTAATTCATCAATTGCTAACAAGATTTCTCACCCCCTAACAATTCAATGCAATCCTGATTACTATTTTACTTCCTGTGCCATCCTACCAATTTCTGAGATTGTTCTAGCAAATCCAGATTCTCGCTTAGTAGGCTCCGCAAGGTTTGTGTTTATCCGATTATTAATCGGTAGCACAAAAGAGGTTTCACCATCACACATCTTCGAAAATCTATTTGCCAATGCGCGATCTTCACGCGTGCTGCCCGACTGATTTAAAATATAGATTATTGGCAGGTTCCGAAGCAAAACTGGGAATTGTGACATGAATTGTTCCATTCGAATCAAACTTAAACCATTAGATTTGCAGAGATAGATAAGTGTTGTAGTTTCCTCCAAAGTTCGATTTATGAACCCTGCCTGCCATCTCCGGTCATTGACGACTTCTGTTAATGGCGGTAAAGGTCCAAGATCGACTATGTTGGTGCAAGAGCTATCTCCAATCTTAAATTCCGTTGATTTCACTTGAGAAATAACGCTAAGCAAATTTAGATTCTGACTTTTCCTATCCGCTCGTCCAAGGAAATATTCAAGAGCTGGAGCTCGAACGTCAGCATCGTAAAGATTCACTGCCGACTTAACTGCTAAATAATTCGCAATATTGAGGGCGACCGAACTTCTGCCCGGTGCGCCAACCGTTCCGGTAATTGTTATCACACATGGTTTACGAACTATTGAGGTTCCAATGCTTTGCGCCATCACCGGATGCTTAGGGCTATTAAACTCAGAAGCTGCGATCAGAGGTAATCTAAGTTGACCCCTTATGAAAGTCATCAACTTATGTGAGTTAGTTTCTATTTCATCGATGCAAATATTTTTTACTTTCGAATTTGAGATTGATTCGAGTCGATCACTGTCAAAATCGGGGAGATCGCTCTTGAATATGATGACTGTTCGCAACTCCCCATTCCTGGCTTCAATGAACTCCATAAGGCCAGCCATATCTATCGCCCGATAAATTATGCTCCAGCCTTGCGAGAAAAGGAGCTGCGATACAAAATCTTCACAATCTGAGTCACTAATCGCGGTTATGACTTGTAACTGCGGGATTTCAGATTTCATTCCTAACCACCACTATTCTTGATTTGTTCAACGTAGCCAGTAAATAGATCACATCTCGCTCTGGAATTTTGAGAACTATTCCAATGTCTCCCCCCATATCCTTAGATTTTAGATCGATACTTTCAACCATTACTCCGATTGAAATTAGCTCGGTCTCTCTACTTTTAATCGAGTTCAGCGCCTCCTGCGGTAACGAGTAGATATCTACGGTTTGGCCAGAAGTCAGATCATTAGGTAGGTCATTTCGAGCAATTTTTAAGGGAACACTACGAATGCTTTCGCCTTGGAAATTTACTGTGAGTCCTGAAGTTGGCAGTAACTCACCCTTTAGAATTCTTCGATTCACCACTAAATGAGTAATTTTTGAATTAATTGGAAGATAAGCCCCAGAATTCATCGGCAGAAAAACTTTTACAGCAATGGCGCTTCCATCTTTAATTACATCGCCAGGGACAAGATCCTTAGCAGCTGACCAAACACTTATTGATTTATTAGCTTGACCAGTAATCGCGAAGGCTGCGAAAAGTGATAACACTAATAAGCCAATGGCAAAATATGTTTTTGATGTAGCTCGTGAAAGCGCAATATCCTTAATATTATCTAGGCTCAAATTATTCGTAGTACTCCTATTTCGCATCTATCTACTCTCCAGTTTTCTCATAATCCCATTTTCTTGTGGCAGTCAAAGGCCATTGATACCTGGTTTTTGGGCGGTCAAGATTTTTTAATCCACAGAACTACAAAAGGTAGTCTCAATGGAAAATCATCCTTTAGGGGGAGGCGGGTTACCGATGTTCTAGCCAGGTTTACACCAAGGAACTAAGAACAAGATTGGTGGGAATAAGATGAGTGAAATTTCAGAGCTTGATTTTCGAATTCATAATTATGGAGTTCCAGGGTCTGCGACCCCGACTGATAACTCGCTCTGGAGCCATCCAATGCTCGCTTTTTATCAGGAACCAAAAATCGAGCAGGTTCCTAAAATTCCAGCGAAACTCTATCTAGTTCCGACACCAGAATATTTCGGTAGAGGCATCGAGGATCACTCAGATCCAGATTTTCTCGCCAAGCCTTCGCCATTATCTGAGCTTCCAGAAATTCAAGAATGGGTTACAAAATTTGCCCTCGGTGTCGTTGAAATTTGGGGCGGTAGAAGATCGGCAAATCAACTTGCAAGATGGTGTCATCGACAAGTTCATCAACAACTATTAATTAAACCAGCGACGATCAAGGTAGCGCCAAAAATTCGTAAAATCTATATCAGCGAGCCCATAGAGGGAGTAGCTGAAACTACGGTGACCTTGCGAATCGGCGAGCGTGTCCGCTCGTTAATTTTAAGATTCGAAGGTGTCGATAAGAGATGGCTCTGCACCGAGTTAGTTCTGCTTTAAGTTGGTTCTCTTTTAAAGCTAGGCTGCTCCATGGCAACGCTTATATTTACGACCAGATCCACACGGGCATGGTGCATTACGTGAAGTTCCACCAGTGGCAACTACACCACCATCTTCTGCAGCTGCTGAATATCGGAGTTCATTCTTTGGCTTTATCGCCGGACTTAAGCCTTTGGCTTCAACCCCACCAGAATCTTCTTCAACATTAACTTCCACATTAAATAAATAACCAACGAGTTCTTCCTTAATAGCATCCATCATTGCTGCGAATAAATCGTAACCCTCTTTTTGATATTCAACTAGTGGATCTCGTTGCGCCATCGCACGCAGCCCGATTCCTTCTTGTAGATAATCCATTTCATAAAGATGTTCACGCCATTTGCGATCTAGGACTGAGAGCAAAATCTTACGTTCAAGTTCACGAGTAACAACAGGGGTAAGTGTCTCTTCGCGAATCTCATAAGCTTTCTCCACATCGCCAAGAACTCGATCTGTGATAAATTCTTGATCAAGCCCCGTACGCCCACCAACTTCACTGATTAATTCATCAATCGTAAATGAGATTGGATAGAGCGCCTTTAGCGCGCTATGGAGGGTATCGAGATCCCAATCCTCGCTAAAACCTTCGCTTGTTGCAGATTCAACGTATGCAGAAATTGTGTCCACAATAAATGTTTTGACTTGATCTTGAATGTCCGCGCCTTCAAGCACTTCGCGACGCTCGCCATAAACGACTTCACGTTGGCGATTCATGACATCGTCATATTTCAATACATTTTTACGCATTTCAAAGTTTAGGGATTCAACTTGGGTCTGAGCCGAGCGAATAGCATTTGAAACCATCTTGGATTCGATCGGAACATCATCAGCTACGCCTGCTGCGCCAAGGAACCTTTCAACGATTCCAGAATTAAACCGTCGCATTAAATCATCTTGGAGTGAGAGATAAAAGCGAGATTTACCTGGATCGCCTTGGCGGCCCGAACGACCTCGAAGCTGATTATCGATACGCCTAGATTCGTGGCGCTCCGTTCCAAGAACATAGAGCCCGCCTAGTTCCACAACTACTTCATGCTCTTTGGCGACAGCAGCTTTTTGTTTTGCCAATTCATCACTCCAGGCAGCTTCATACTCTTCAGGAGTCTCCACTGGATTTAAGCCGCGACGTTGCAATTCAAAGTCCGCCATAAATTCTGGATTCCCGCCAAGCATAATGTCAGTTCCACGTCCTGCCATATTCGTCGCCACCGTCACGGCGCCAACAGTTCCTGCGCGTGCAATTATTGCCGCTTCGCGCTCATGCTGTTTCGCATTCAAGACTTCATGAGGAATTCCACGCTTCTTCAATAAAGAAGAGAGCTCCTCAGATTTTTCGACTGAGACGGTTCCAACTAAAACTGGTTGACCTTTTTTATGGTGAGCTGCAATATCTTCGGCAGAAGCTACAAATTTTGCAAGTTCAGTCTTGTAAATTAAATCTGGCTGATCATCACGTTGCATTGGGCGATTTGTGGGAATTGGTATTACACCTAATTTATAAATCTGCATTAATTCCGCTGCCTCGGTCATTGCGGTTCCGGTCATACCTGAAAGTTTTTCGTATAGGCGGAAGTAATTCTGTAAGGTGATAGTTGCAAGAGTCTGATTTTCATCTTGAATTTCTAAGCGCTCTTTTGCTTCAAGTGCTTGATGCAGACCTTCGTTATATCTTCTACCAGCGAGCATGCGACCAGTGTGTTCATCAACAATTAAGAGCTCGCCATCCATTACAACATAATCTTTATCTCGCTTAAATAGCTCCTTGGCTCGGATACCGTTATTCAAGTAGCCAATCATGGGAGTATTTACAGATTCATAGAGGTTTTCAATACCAAGTAACTCTTCTACTTTTGTAACTCCGAGTTCTAGAACTCCGACGGTGCGCTTTTTTTCATCTACTTCATAATGCAAATCACGTTCTAATTTCTGGGCAATTGTCGCAAATTCGACATACCATTTAGTTGCCTTATCGGCTGGTCCACTAATAATTAATGGTGTTCGCGCTTCGTCGATTAAAATCGAATCCGCTTCATCAATAATTGCAAAATTATGTTCGCGCTGAACACAATCTTCTAAGCTCCAGGCCATGTTGTCTCTTAAATAATCAAAACCAAATTCATTATTTGTTCCATAAGTTATATCTGCAGCATAGGCTTCTCGGCGTTCAGCGGGTGACATATTGGAGAGAATCACTCCTACTTTTAACCCGAGGAAACGATGGATTCGACCCATCCATTCACTATCGCGCTCGGCTAAATAATCATTTACGGTAATAACATGAACACCCTTGCCAGCGAGTGCATTTAGATATGCGGGTAGCGTTGATACGAGCGTCTTACCTTCACCTGTTCGCATTTCAGCAACGTTTCCTTGGTGAAGAGCCGCACCACCCATAATTTGAACATCATAATGTCGTTGTCCAAGTGTGCGCTTCGCTGCTTCGCGAACTGTCGCGAAAGCTTCTGGCAGTAAATCGTCTAAGGCTTTTCCAGATGCAAACGCTCCTTTGAGCTTTACAGTTTGGGCACGAAGATCAATATCACTTAGGGCAGAGATTTCACTCTCAATTGCTAAAACTTCTTTCGCGATTTTTTCGAGTTGACGAATATGGCGACCTTCACCAGCGCGCAATAACTTGTCTAGTAGCGGTGACACAAATCCTCTTTCATAATAATTGCTTCGTAAGCATAGTTGAAGCCAGAGCTCTCTCGCCGGCTACGGACATGGCCTTATCTTAATGTGTAAATCCTGATGTGGCACACGAAGCCAATACCCCATCAACCCTTGCGCCAAGTGCCATCAGCGCCAAATTTGCGGCTTGAACAGTGGCCCCCGTGGTGACTAAATCATCGAGGAGAAAAACAACGGTATTTGAATTAATGGTGGGATAAATCTCAAAATATAATATTGGATTGACCGCAAAAGCTCCCTTCATATTCAGAGCTCTCTCATTGAAATTTAAGGAGGATTGGTCCGAAATTTTCTTTGCGTGGCTAAGACAATCTAAAACTTGGAAGTTCACTGACTTATTCATAAATATTAACCGAGTAATCAGGAGTTCGATATGAGCAAAACCACGCGTTCGATCCGCCGCCCGCCTTGAAGGTATCGGAATAATTACAACATTACTTACTTGAAGATTTCTATTCTGAGAAATTTCCGTAATTGCTCGCTCTAGGGATTTTGTTAAACGCTCTGCCAAAAAATTCCGCGCTTGAATTTGGTTTTCTTCCTTTGCGGCAAGAATTACCTTTGCCATATTTGGTGTGTAATTACTCCCAGCAAATATTTTAAGGCTACCCCGAAAAGATATCTTCACATCGGTTTGGAGAAATCTTCTACATTCAGAACAAATTGCAAATTTATTAAGTTCATCAGGGCTCGGCTTTTGGCAAGATAGACATCTAACTGAAAAAATCAGGGAGGAAAGTGCGGAAATAAGAGAAGAGGGCTTCATCTAGCCATTCTAGATATCTATAAAATAATGGGATTTCGCCAGTTAGTAGTTGTAATCTATTTGTGGTTGTGCAGATATCGGTTTAGTTTCAATGCGTCCACCTGCAAATTTTGGGATTGTTAGGACAAAATGTGCGCCCTTCCCACGTTCCCCCCAAGCATCTATCTCACCTTGATGCAACATTGCATCTTCTAAGGCAATAGAAAGCCCGAGACCCGTTCCACCGGTGCTCCGTGCGCGCGAACTATCTGCACGCCAGAATCGCTCGAAGAGCATCTTCCTATCTAGATAGCTAAATCCACTACCGTAATCTCTAACCCCTACCGAAACTTCATTTTCAGCTTCTGTGATTCGAATATCGATACTTTTACCCTCGCGATGATCTAGCGCATTTGATACCAAATTTCGAATGATTCGCTTTATTCGGCGCGGATCTACATCAACCATAATTGGGGATTTTGGCGCTTGCAAATTTACAATGCGATCTTGACTTGGATGTAGATAATCTATTGTTTCTCTTACAAGAGCTATTAAATCAATCTCTTCAATCTCCATAACAGCTTCCTGAGCATCGAATCTGCTGACCTCAAGTAGGTCAGTAAGCAAGGATTGGAATCTTTCTATCTGTGACACAAGGAGTTCTGAGCTACGAGCGACTGTAGGTTCAAAATTATTTCGGGCCGCAAAAATAACTTGAGAGGCCATTCGAATCGTTGTTAATGGCGTACGTAACTCGTGTGATACATCGGAAACAAATCGCTGTTGCAATTTTGATAAGTTTTCGAGCCTTGAAATTTGCTGCTGAAGCGAGACTGCCATTTCATTAAATGAATATCCGAGACTTGCTATTTCATCTTCGCCTTGGAAATCCATCCGAAGATTTAGATTACCCCGGGTTAATTCTTCGGCGACTCTTGCTGCATCCTGGATTGGTGCAATTAAGCGACGCATTACAAAATAGGTAGTTAACCCGATAAGCAAGGTAAGAGTAATGCCAGCAAGTAATAAGTAATTCAAAATAAGGCTCATTGTGTTATTTTGTTGGGTCAAACTAAAAATTACATAGAATTCATATTTTCCAACACCAGATATTATTAAATCTTGCCCAACAACGATTGCTGGTTCGGTTTTGCCATCTAAATAAATTAGATTTGTTCGCTCCCACTGTGTTGTTTTTGCATTTCGAGTTACTTCTCTAAATTCTGAAGAGATAGAGTTAGGGTCTAAGATATTTGACGCACCATCAAATTTAAATTTACTATTTATATTAGAGAATGAAAAGACCGCAATTTCTTTAGAACTACTCTCAAATGTTTTTGGAGGTAGTGCAAGAATGTCATCAAAAACTAGAGTTAGCGCCGCCTTATCCTGATACTTCGAATAAGTTAATTGAATCTGGGTATTACGTTGGGTTGATTGCGCATCTAAGATTGATAATTTCAACTTTTCGTCGAAAATTCCTGATGAAACTTGGCTGAAGAGAGCAGAACCTAAAAGCCAGATCAAAATAATTGATAAGGTCACAATTGTTCCGGTAATTCGAAAAACTAAGGAAGAGCGCCAGGCTTTAAGTGGTGACTTCATCGAGAAATTCCTGAGACACCAGCCTTATATCCAACTCCTCTTACCGTAATAATTATTTTTGGATCTTCAGGGCTGATCTCAACTTTCGACCTCAGCCTCTGAATATGCACATTTACTAATCTAGTATCCGTTGCTGGACGGTATCCCCAAACTTCGCTCAAAAGTGCTTCGCGCGAGAATACTCGGCCGGGGTCTTTAGCAAGTGCAACAATTAGATCAAATTCAAGACGTGTCAGGGCAATTACTTCTCCATCTCTAATTATTGAATGCTCTATCTGATCAATCTTTAAATTGCCGATAGTTAGTTCAGAATTCACTTCAGTGATAGTGCGCCGCAATCGGACTTTCATTCGTGCAACAAGTTCTAAGGGATCGAAAGGCTTGACCATGTAATCATCAGCCCCAGCCTCGAGTCCAGCGACAACATCTTGCTTGTCACCTCTGGCTGACAACATCACTATAGGAACCATTGAAACTTCGCGAATCAATTTACAAACTTCAACACCATTTAAACCCGGCAGCATCACATCCAATAATACTAAATCTGGATTTTGAGTTGTAAATAGCGGCATTACTTCATCACCGCGATTTACCAAATCCACTTCATAGCCGGCACCAGTCAATACGATGCCAAGCATCTCTGCTAGATCTTGATCGTCATCGACGACCATGATCAAAGTCATTAGCTACCGTGCTCCCAAGAGTTGAGGTAGAGCTCTTGTGCTGGTGTTAACTTATCAATTGTAGATCCCATGCTCTCTAATTTTAAGCGAGCAACTTCTTTGTCAATCTCTGTAGGAACATCATGCAATCCCGCGCCAAGATCTGCTGCTGCTTTTAATAAATATTCTGCGGTAAGCGCTTGATCAGAGAATGACATATCCATTACAGATGCTGGATGACCTTCGGCTGCACCAAGATTTACCAGACGTCCCTCAGCAAGTAGAAGAATACGGCGACCATCTGCCATTACATATTCATCTGTTTGGTGGCGCATCTTTGCATTCTTGCTCTTTGCATTTTGTTCCAGCCAAGCAACATCAATTTCAATATCGAAGTGACCAGCATTTGAAAGTATTGCGCCATCCTTCATGACTTTGAAGTGCTCTTCACGGAGCACATCTCGGTTACCTGTAACAGTTACGTAGATGTCGCCATACTTTGCCGCTTCGGTCATTGGCATTACTCGGTAACCCTGCATAAGTGCATCTAGCGCCTTAGTTGGATCAATCTCGGTGATAATCACATCCGCGCCCATTCCCTTTGCGCGCTCTGCAACACCTTTACCGCAATAGCCAAAACCAGCTACAACAAAGGTCTTTCCTGCAACTAATGAATTGGTAGAGCGGAAAATTGCATCGAGAGTTGATTGTCCAGTTCCAAAACGATTATCAAACATATGTTTTGTATCGGTGTCATTTACGGCAATCATTGGGAATTTAAGGGCGCCATCTTTTGTCATTTGTCTTAAGCGAATAACGCCTGTAGTTGTCTCTTCGCAACCACCAATAATTCCATCAATCAATTCTGTGCGAGTTGTATGTAGGGTATTTACCAAGTCGCAGCCATCATCAAATACTAAATGGGGTTTGATATCGAGGGATGCGTTGATATGTGAATAATAACCATCGCGATCTACTGAGTTGCGAGCATAAACACTAATGCCATATTCATGAACAAGTGCTGCCGCCGTATCGTCCTGTGTTGATAATGGATTTGATGCACAAAGTGCCTATTCTGCTCCGCCAGCTTTTAGGGCGCGCATTAAATTCGCGGTCTCAGTTGTTACGTGCATGCATGCAGAAATCCGAATTCCCTTAAATGGTTGTTCTCTTTCAAAGCGTTCCCGAATTTGCGCCAAGACTGGCATGTTTCGCTCGGCCCATTCAATCTTTTTCTTGCCTTCAGCAGCTAGTGCTGGATTTGCAATGTCATGTTGTACTGCAGTTTGAA
>JASJJZ010000025.1:0-37682 GCA_037622205.1 Actinomycetes bacterium | reverse complement strand
AGTACTGGATTGTTCTTTGTGCGACGAGATAAAACCTGCATTACCCGATCGATCTCTTTGTCACGGCCAATAACCGGATCGAGTTTTCCTTCGCGCGCAGCTTGTGTCAGATTGCGGCCAAATTGATCAAGAACTAAAGATGTTGACGGAGTGCCTTCGGCAGGTCCCCCTGATGTTGCTGCTTCTTTACCTTGATAACCAGATAGAAGTGAAATTACTTGGGTCCGAACTCGATTTAAATCTGCACCTAGTTTTACTAATACTTGTGCGGCTACGCCTTCGCCTTCACGAATTAAACCAAGAAGAATATGTTCAGTGCCAATGTAATTGTGACCAAGTTGTAGCGCTTCACGTAGTGAGAGCTCAAGAACTTTTTTCGCACGTGGCGTAAATGGGATATGACCAGAAGGTGCTTGTTGACCCTGCCCGATAATCTCTTCAACTTGTGAGCGAACTGCTTCAAGTGAAATTCCAAGTGCTTCAAGTCCCTTGGCTGCTACGCCTTCACCTTCGTGAATTAAGCCAAGGAGAATATGTTCGGTGCCGATGTAATTATGGTTGAGCATGCGTGCCTCTTCTTGGGCCAGCACGACAACACGTCGGGCTCGATCAGTAAAGCGCTCGAACATCGGTTCCACCTTTCAGATTTCTAACAGCCACTTGAATTAATACTCCAACTCTAATGCGAAGGTCTGTAATGAGGCTAACCGAATACTGCCCCTATTTATGCCCGAAAAACTGAGAATTGCCACAATATTTAGTGCTAACCCCGATTTTTTAGATATCTAAGTAGGTATTTATAGGGTGAGAAGCATCCTGATATTGCCCAGGGTATTTGGCTTAACGCTTTCCAGATCCAAGAATTCTGCAATTCCACTGTCATACGAATGTAGAAGTTCGCTATAAACATCAGGCGAGACGGGTGTTCCTTGGATTTCCTTAAAGCCATGTCTTCCAAAAAATTCGGTTTCAAAGGTAAGACAGAAAATTCGCTTAACTCCAAGTTCAGCAGCTCTCTTAATCAGCGCTTCGAGAATTCCATGACCAATTCCTTGGCCGCGAATATTTTGATCGACTGCAACTGAACGAACCTCAGCCAAATCTTCCCACAAAACGTGAACCGCACCACAGCCCACTATTTTTTCAGAAATTTCTGCAACGGTAAATTCTTGAACACTTTCATAAAGGGTTACGGTTTCTTTGGTAAGAAGTCTGCGGCCAGCTGCGTACTCATCAATAATTGCGCGGATACCTTTGATATCTGCAGTTCGGGCGGGACGAATTATTGTAGACATCGATTAAGACTCTTCTGGTTTTACTAATGGGAAGAGAATTGTTTCGCGGATACCAAGCCCGGTTAACGCCATTAACAATCGATCTACTCCCATTCCCATGCCCCCCATCGGTGGCATTGCATATTCCATCGCGCGCAAGAAATCTTCATCAATCTGCATTGCCTCAAGATCACCTTTTGAGCCCAGTGCTGCCTGTTCGATTAAACGTTCACGTTGAATCACTGGATCTATCAACTCTGAATATCCAGTTGCAAGTTCAAAACCATCAATATATAAATCCCATTTTTCGGCAATTCCAGGAACTTCGCGATGAGCCCGAACGAGCGGCGAGGTATCAATCGGATAACCTTTAACAAAGATTGGCCCAACTAATTTGTCTGAAGATACATGTTCAAAAATTTCTTCTGCTAACTTCCCTTTAATCCACTTTGGATCAATTTTCATGCCCAGTTTTTCAGCGAATTTCACTAGTTCTACTCGAGGAGTAAGCGCAGTTACTTCCTGGCCGACGCCTTCTGAAATTAAATCAAAGAGAGATGCTTCTTCCCATTTCCCTCCAAGATCAACTTCTCGACCATCTTGATGTGTAACTACCTGGCTACCTGATGTTGCAATTGCAGCGTCTTGGACAAGTTGGCGGGTTAATTCCGCAATCGAATTCCAATCACCATAAGCTTCATAACTTTCAATCATTGCAAATTCTGGTGAATGACTTGAATCGGCTCCTTCATTTCTGAAGTTTCGGTTTATTTCAAAGACTCTTTCAATGCCTCCGACGACACAGCGTTTTAGGAAGAGTTCGGGAGCAATTCGAAGAAAGAGCTCCATGTCATAAGCATTGCTCAACGTTTTAAATGGTCGGGCAGTAGCGCCACCGTGCATGACTTGAAGCATTGGGGTTTCAACTTCCACAAATCCCCGACTATTAAATGTTTCGCGCAGCGCGCGCATTACATTGGGACGTAATCTGGCATTTACTCGGGCTTCGGGGCGCACAATTAAATCTACATATCTCATCCGAACCCGGGTCTCTTCAGAGAGCGGCTTATGTTCTACCGGAAGTGGCCGAAGTGACTTTGAAGCCATCTTCCAACTTGCGGCAAGAATTGAAAGCTCGCCGCGTTTTGAGGTAATTACTTCACCGGTAACGCTGACTAGATCGCCTAAATCAACATCTGATTTCCAGAGATTTAAAACTTCTTCGCCAACTTTGTCGAGGGAGAACATAGCTTGAATTTCAGTTCCATCGCCTTCGCGGACTGTGGCAAAACATAATTTTCCAGTATCGCGCTTGAAAATTATGCGACCTGCAATGCTTTCTGTGATGCCAGTTGCAACATCTATTACTAAATCTTTATGTATTTCCCGGATCTCTTTTATGCTCTTAGTTCGTGGTACTTCTACTGGGTAGGGCTCTACTCCCCGCTCAATAATCGCAACTCGTTTTGCTCTACGAATCCGCAGCTGTTCTGGCAGATCATCTGCACTATCCACAATTGGTGGGTTCTGAGAGCTAGTTTTTTCGTTCATGAGGTGCGTAAGCCTACCGTTTGGCTGGGTTAAGAATTGCGTTCATGAACTAACCGGAGTCCAATTAAGGTCAAATCTGGCTCGTGAAAATCAATTGTTTCACTTACTCCCAATACAAGTGGGGCCAGTCCGCCAGTTGCAATAACACTCACTTCACCTGAGTCCGGATAAAGTTTCAAAAGTTCATCAGTAATGCGATTTACTAGACCATCAACTTGGCCCGCAAAACCGTAAATAGTTCCGGATTGGAGAGCTTCAACTGTATTTTTACCAATTACATTCTTTGGAGTAACCAATTCAACGCGACGCAATTGCGCAGCCCGAGCTGCTAACGCATCGACGGATATTTCAATTCCTGCAGCAAGGGCGCCACCCAAAAATTCACCCTTGGGCGAAACCACATCTAGATTGGTAGAAGTTCCGAAGTCAACAACAATGCATGGGCCATTTTCACCATATAGTTCATGAGCAGCTAACGTGTTCACAATTCGATCTGCGCCAATTTCTTTTGGATTATCAACTTGAAGTGGAACGCCAGTCTTTACACCTGGTTCTACAATTGTAGTTTTAAGTTCTGGATAAAAAGTTGAAATCATCGTTCGTAATTCCCGAAGCGTCGAGGGAACTGTTGAGCAAATTGCAAGAGCGGTAATTTCAAAACCTTCGACAAGCGCTGAGTAACGAATCCATAATTCATCTGAAGTGTCCCTTGGATCCGTCTTTACTCGCCAACTTCTAATTAACGCCTTCGCTTCGAATACCCCTAGAACTGTATTCGTATTTCCCACATCGATTGCAAGTAACATTTTTACTCCATTCTCAGATCTAAACCGATATCCAGAACTGGCGCAGAATGCGTAAGTGCACCAACGGCTAGATAATCCACTCCAGTTTTTGCGTATGCATGGGCATTACTTAAAATTAAGCCACCAGATGCTTCTAATTTTGCTCTGCCAGAAACTATTTCTACCGCTGCTCTACATTCTTCGATAGACATATTGTCTAGAAGCACTAAGTCAGCACCCGCTTCAATCACCTCTCGTAGTTGCTGCAGCGAATCAACTTCGACTTCGAGCGGTAGGTTAGGGAATTTATCCTTTACCAATTTGAAAGCTTGGGCAACGCCGCCTGCGGCAAGAACATGGTTATCTTTAATTAGTGCTGCATCTGAGAGCGAGAAGCGGTGATTTTTTCCGCCACCCATTCGCACCGCATACTTCTCTAATTCCCGTAATCCGGGAGTTGTCTTGCGGGTATCACGAATTGCAACTTTGGTATCTGCGACTTCATCGACCCAACTCTTGGTAAGAGTAGCGATACCACTAAGACGGCCAATGAAATTTAGCGCGCTTCGTTCAGCTAGAAGCAACCCCTGGGTCTTACCCTTTGCTACAAGTAGCAGCGAATTAGTTAAAACAATTTCACCATCGCTTTTTTTGATTTCATATTCAGTAATTCCACAAATTTCTAGAACGGCACAGAGAACTGGGATACCAGCAATCACTCCGGGCTTACGATTCCAAAATTCTGCTACCGCAAATTGTTCCTCTGGAATCGTTGCAACAGAAGTTACATCTGATGCTCCATTTAAATCTTCCGTGATAGCAATTCTAATTAAGTTTTCAAGTGCTTTAGCATCGAGTTTTGAGATTTCTAGCATCTCAGTTAAAGATTTACTAAATGTCATGCTCTCACCTCTACCAGCTTTGAGAGCCATTCCCCATCTTTGTCATGGCTCTGAACTATCCGTTTAATCCAATTATTACTACTTTCAGGAAAATCACTACGCCAATGTGAGCCTCGGGTCTCCTCGCGCTCTAAGGCAGCTCGCGCAATTGCAGTAGCGAGCAAATAAAGATTTGAAACTTCCCAGGCTTCAATACAGGGATTATTGCTTGTGTGAGTAGACAACTGTTGAAGTGTTGCAAGAGTCTCTTCAAGTGATTGTGCGCTACGCATAACACCAGCTCCCTGACTCATCGCTAATTGCAACGTCATTTTAATTGCCGGATCTAATAAAAATTCGGATGAACTTATTTCGCTAGGAACGCCCTGTTCAGCAAGGCTTTCAACAATATCGGCTGAAATTCTGGTTCCAAAAACTAAACCTTCAAGAAGCGAATTCGAAGCTAACCGATTTGCGCCATGAGCACCAGTGCAGGCGGTTTCCCCACAAGCATATAGCCCAGGAATTGAGGTTCGACCAGCAAGATCTACTTTTACTCCCCCAGATGAATAATGTGAAGCTGGTGAAACTGGAATCATCTGTTTTCTGGGATCGATACCATTTTCAATACATGAAGCAAAAATTGTCGGAAATCTTTCAGCAAAATCCTTTATTTTGGTTGTATCAAGCCAGACGTGTGGTGAATTACTCTCTTTCATCTGCTTGAAAATTTCAATTGCGACAATGTCACGTGGCGCTAAATCTCCTTGTGGATGTTTGTCTTTCATGAATCTAACACCTTTATCATTAACAAGAACAGCGCCTTCGCCGCGAACTGCTTCGCTGATTAATGGTTGTTGACCGCTCAAACTATCGTCGCGCCATAAAACCGTAGGATGGAATTGAATAAATTCGACATCCGCTATTTCCGCTCCGGCGCGAAGTGCAAGTGCAACGCCATCGCCTGTTGAAACTGATGGGTTGGTAGTTTGCGCATATACCTGTCCTAAACCACCAGTTGCAATCACTACTGCCCGAGCAAGTGCTCTTCCAACGCCATCTCTACTACCAGCGCCAATTACATGAAGTGTTACGCCACAGACCGCTCCAGAATCGCTCTTTAAGATATCAATTGCAAGTGCATTTTCGATAACTTCTATTCCACTGTCACCGTTTACTGCTGCAAGCAGCGCCCTAGAAACTTCAGCTCCTGTTGCATCGCCGCCGGCGTGCAGAATGCGATTACGTAAGTGGCCACCTTCGCGCGTTAGCGCAATTTCACCAGTCTCTGATCTATCAAATACCGCACCACGCGCAATTAGTTTACGAACAGCTTCCGGTCCTTCAGTAACTAAAACATTTACAGCTTCACTATCACACAACCCAGCGCCAGCAATCAGAGTGTCTTTCTTATGTTGATCAGGTGTATCACCCGGCCCGAGTGCTGCTGCGATTCCACCTTGCGCCCATTTGGTAGAACCTTCATCAATTCTCGCCTTAGTAACGAGCAGAACTGATAAATCGCTGGATCTAAGATTTAGCGCGGTAGTTAATCCAGCAACTCCAGAACCAATCACGATTACATCAGCTTCTACCGTCCATCCCGGTTTGCCTGCTAGTAATTTCATTTGGAGTTGCCTAAATTCGACATAACCATATTGTCTATCAATCTGATGCCATTTATCCAACCAGCGACAAGTCCTCGAGGATTCGCTGTTGAACCATCTGCAATCGAGAAATTATCACTATCTATGATCTCTGCGTAATCTAGAAGAAAGTTTGGAATAGCTAAAACGCCTCTGGTTAATGCCGCTCTAGCTGATGCTAATTCTGAACTTGAATTTGCTGAATTGAGTGCCTTATAAATCCCAGCTGCATTATCTCGTTCAGTATTTGATAATTTTTTATTCCTAGAAGACATGGCCAAGCCACTAGTTTCGCGAATTGTTGGGGCAGGAATTACCTCTATCGGTAGTTGCATTTGGGCAACCATTTTTTTAATCAAATAAAGTTGTTGAAAATCTTTCTCGCCGAAGATTGCAGATTTTGGCTGAACTAAATCGAAGAGCCTTTTCACAACGGTTAGAACTCCATCAAAATGTCCAAACCTATGAACACCTTCAAAAAGATTACCAATCGCACCGGCCGAAATTAGCTCTGGATCTTTTGGATAAATTTCATCAAATGTTGGTGTCCAAATTTTAGTTGCACCATTTGCCATAGCTAATTCAGTATCTGCATCTATGCTTTTTGGATAGCTGGAAAAATCATTAGGGTTTTCAAATTGCAAAGGATTAATAAAAATACTCACTACAACTTCACTGCTAAATTTTTTAGCAATTTCAATTAGAGATCCATGGCCAGCATGAAGCGCGCCCATGGTTGGGACCAGGGCTACTGGGTGATTAAGTTCTAGATCCATGCTCCAGTCCTTTCCGGGTACCGGGCTCGTGGCCTATAGGTTACAGGGCGAATTAGATTCGTTGCAAAATACTTTCAACTCGGCCGATTCCGGGAATTTGGGCGGAGGGGTCAATTTCAAGCCAAGGCTCTAGAACAAACTTACGTAAATGAGCACGCGGGTGGGGTAGAACTAGATTTTGGGTATCTATCACTTCATCACCGAAGACGATTAAATCTAAATCAATTGTTCTAGGGCCCCAATGTATTTCTCGTTTTCGACCAAGTTTGTCTTCAATCTCTAACATTGTATTTAGAAGTTCTCTTGGTTCTAAGTGGGTTTCTGCAATTGCTATCGCATTCAAATATTTGGGTTGTTCTGGACCGCCAACTGGATCTGTTTCATGATTGGTAGAAAGGTGGGTTACTTCAACAATTTTGGCTAACTCAGCTACTGCGCTATCGATATTTAACTCACGATTTCCTAGATTCGAACCAAGTGCAATTACCGCTCTCATCTATGCCGCTCTATTGAAACTGAGATATCAGAGAACTTCACCGAAACTGGCGCTTCGGGTTTATGGACGGTTACCACCACAGATTCAAGTAGTGAAAATTCTTGGAACAATCTTTTACTTATGCGAGTCGCAAGTGCTTCTATCAATGAAACTGGATCACCAGTTATTTCTTCTACCGTAACTTCTGCAACAGATGCATAATTTACAGTCTTGGTTAGATCATCACTCTCACCGGCTGGTGCTAAATCAAAGCTAAGTTTTAGGTCCACGGTAAAACTTTGGCCATTCTTGCGCTCCTCAGGAAATACCCCATGAAACCCAATTGCCGTAATTCCAGATAAAATTATCTGATCACTCATTTGAGTATCTCCTCTACAACCGCGATTGCATCGCGATGTGGCTTAACAGAGTGGGTCCGCACTCCCCAGACTCCAGATTTAGCTAAGAGAGTTGTAATAGCGATTGAAGCCGATTCTCGATCGTCGGCAGTCGATGCACCAAGTAAATCTCCTAAGAAACGTTTGCGAGAGGCCCCCACTAATAATGGGAAGCCTAAAAGATTTAGCCGATCAATATTCTTTAGGAGCTCCCAATTATGTTCTGAAGATTTTGCGAAACCGATACCTGGATCCAAAATAATTTGTTCTGGTAAGACGCCTGATTTCGTTAATGCAATTACTCGATCTTCAAGCTCATCTTTCACCTCACTTACTACGCTCTGGTATTCAGCTGCTTTCTGCATATCTTTTGAGTGACCACGCCAATGCATCACAACATATTGAACTGCTGGATTATTCGAAATAATCGCTGCCATCTTTGGATCAGCTAAACCACCACTTACGTCGTTAACAATTGTTGCACCGGCGCCTATTGCTGCCTGAGCAATATTCGCTCGGGTGGTGTCTATGCTCAGTGTCGCCCCTAGTTCGGCGAGTTCAGTAATTACCGGGATTACTCGATCGCGTTCGGTCTCTTCACTAACTCGATCTGCGCCTGGTCTTGTCGATTCGCCACCAACATCGATTATGTCAACACCTTCCGAGATCATCTCCTTCGCCCGATTTATTGCAGATTCAAAATCAAAGTGTCGACCACCATCTGCAAAAGAATCTGGTGTTACATTTAAAATACCCATCACTAGGGTGCGTTCGTGTTTCATGCTATCGATTATTTGAAGTAATAAGGCTCATGGCCTCTGCTCGAGTTGCTGGATCTCGCAATTGGCCGCGGACTGCACTCGTAATAGTTCTTGCTTCAGATTTACGGACTCCGCGCATAGACATACATAAATGCTCACAATCAATAACGACTATTACACCGGCAGGATTTAAAACTTCGACCATTGCATCAGCAATTTGTGAAGTTAGCCTTTCCTGGACCTGTGGGCGTTTTGCGTAAACATCCACCAACCTTGCTAATTTCGATAATCCAGTTATCTGACCACGCTCTCCCGGGATATATCCAATATGCGCGACACCGTGAAATGGAGTTAGGTGATGCTCGCAATGCGAAAAGACCTCTATATCTCGCACAATTACTAGTTCGCGATGGCCGATATCGAAAGTTGTTGATAAAACTTCTTCTGGGGTTTGCCAAAGCCCGGCAAAATTTTCTTTTAAGGCGCGAGCAACTCGACCTGGAGTATCACGTAGCCCTTCACGATCTGGATCTTCACCAATTGCAATAAGTAATTCAGTTACAGCTTTCTCGGCACGTGCCTGATCAAACTCACGTTTGGCGCCACCGTCGCGTGGCCCCATTGAAACTGGAGTTATGTCATTCACTTGGTGGTGTTACTTTCTTTCTTGGCTTGCGCACAATTTTCTCTTCTTCTTCAATCACGGGAAGTTGTGGTTTAGCAGGTGAAAGCGCTACTGGCGGTTGCGTGCTTGGTTTGCGTAATTCTGACCCGGTCCATGCTGGCCTTCGTGAAACTAATCTGACCTTCTTAAATATCATCTCAATCTCATCTTTAAGTAGGGTTTCTTTTTCAAGGAGTACTTCTACCAAATCATCCAGTATGTCTCGGTTGGCTACGAGAATCTCATAGGCCTCTTGATGTGCATTTTCAATCAAATTACGAATTTCACCATCAATAATTCCTGCAATCTCTTCAGAATAATCACGTTGATGTCCGTAATTTCGCCCGAGGAAAGGTTCGCCTTCACTGATACCAAGTTTGATTGCGCCGATTCTTTCGGTCATTCCATATTGTGTAACCATAGCCCGAGCAAGATTTGTTGCTTTTTCAATATCATTTGAAGCGCCAGTGGTTGGATCATGGAAAATTAGCTCTTCGGCTGCGCGACCACCTAGCGAATATGCAAGTTGATCAAGCATTTGATTTCGAGTCGTTGCGTATCGATCTTCTTCAGGCAAAATCATTGTGTATCCAAGCGCCCGACCTCGAGGCATAATTGTAATTTTATGGACTGGATCGGTGTGTGGAAGTGCATGTGCGACGAGTGCATGGCCGCCCTCATGATATGCCGTAATCCGGCGCTCTTCTTCTGTCATTAATCTAGTTTTTCGTTGTGGACCAGCCATAACTCGATCAATTGCCTCATCTAAAGCTGCATTTGTAATTACCTTGGCATTTTCCCGAGCAGTCAATAGCGCAGCTTCGTTTAAGACATTTGCTAAATCTGCTCCAGTAAAACCTGGTGTCCGCTTAGCAAAGTCCTCTAACTTAACGGATTTTGCGACAGGTTTATTTTTGGCATGCACTTCAAGAATTGCAGTGCGCCCCTTTAGATCTGGACGATCAACTGGTATTTGCCGATCAAATCTTCCAGGACGAAGCAGCGCTGGATCTAGAACATCTGGTCGGTTGGTTGCCGCAATTAAAATAACTTGACCATTTGCCTCGAAACCATCCATCTCAACTAATAATTGATTAAGAGTTTGCTCCCGTTCATCATGTCCGCCGCCAAGCCCGGCACCACGTTGTCGACCAACTGCATCTATTTCATCAACAAAGATAATCGCAGGTGCATTTGCTTTTGCCTGCGTAAAGAGATCGCGAACTCTAGAGGCACCAACGCCAACAAACATTTCGACGAATTCTGATCCTGAAATTGAATAAAACGGAACATTTGCTTCACCAGCAACTGCCCGGGCCAGGAGGGTTTTGCCGGTTCCTGGTGGGCCATAAAGTAAAACTCCTTTAGGAATTTTTGCACCAATATCTTGATATTTCTGTGGTGCTGCTAAGAAATCCTTAATCTCAATTAGCTCTGCGACGGCCTCATCTGCGCCTGCAACATCGGCGAAGGTATTTTTTGGCATCTCTTTCGTCTGAAGCTTTGCTTTGGATTTTCCAAAGGAGAAGACTCGATTTCCGCCTTGAGCATTTCCCATAAATAGAAGCAATAAGAATCCTATTAATAAAAGGGGGGCCAGGCTTAAGAGTAAAGATACAAATAATGATTGGGTTGGAACCTTCACATCCCATTTCTTTGGGGGTGGATTGCTAGTTAAAAGTTCAATTATCTGAGGTTCTTCACCTGAAACGTAAGAGGCATACAATTTCTTTGAACCTTCTACAAAATTTCCAGATTTTAAAATTATCTCGATCTTCTGATCACGGTCAATTACAAGCGCAGAATCCACCTTATTAGCTGAAATTGCCGCAAGAATCGTTGAGGTTTCAACTTTAGTAAATTTGTCACCACTTGAAGAAAGTCGTCCGAAAAAGCTCACAAGAATTAGGGCGAGGATTATCCAGAAGAGCGGACCTCGCAGAACCTTTCGAGCGCGCGCTTTAGTGAATGTTATTTTCTTTTTGCTTACTGGTTTAGTGCTCTTCTTTGAATTTTTCTCACTCATGAATACATATGCTTTGCTAGAACTCCGATGAAATCTAGGTTGCGATACTTTTCGTTAAAATCTAGCCCATAACCGACAACGAATTCTGTTGGGATATCGAATCCAACATACTTAACATAGACCTCAACTTTTGCCGCTTCAGGTTTACGGAGCATGGTAAGTATTTCTACGCTCTTAGCACCACGAGATTCAAGATTAGCCTTGAGCCAACCTAGAGTTAAACCGGTATCAACAATATCTTCAACAATTACTACTTCTCGTCCGGTAATGTCACAATCTAGGTCTTTTAGAATTCTAACTACGCCGCTTGATTTGGTTCCAGATCCATACGAGGAAACTGCCA
Source organism: Actinomycetes bacterium (assembly GCA_037622205.1). Taxonomy (GTDB): domain Bacteria; phylum Actinomycetota; class Actinomycetes; order Nanopelagicales; family Nanopelagicaceae; genus AAA044-D11. The sequence goes on along the minus strand of JASJJZ010000025.1, from coordinate 26,102 downwards.
TCCAATCCATTTCAATATGTCGCTGTAAAGATCTTGCAAAATCTGCCATAGTCATAACTGCACCTTTTAGCACGCCGATCAAAAGTAAATCCCTGCCTTCATAATCTTTTTCGACTTGCTTCGCTAATTCAAGAAGCCGTAAACGAATTTGTTCTTCCGTAACGATTACGCGTTCAATGTCTGTGCCAGTTGTTGCTAAATCCACGAGGAGTTTCTCTTTCTACTTTGCGGGCTGAATAGGTTTCGAGAGTGAAAGTCTGCCCGAAATTCGGCAAACCTTCACACCACCAGGAAGGGCAGTGTGGCCCTGACCACGCCAATCACTCACAAAAGCTTCAATTGGCTCTAAATGTGCGGCGCTAATGCTGCCGAAAGGCGCGCCAGCCGCATAAATCGCCAATCGTAGTACCCGGCTTCTAACGGCAATTGGCAGGGCGGCCAAGATTGAAATCTCGATATCTATTGGGTCCACTTGGTGAAATGCGCGCTCTGCCCACTCATCTAACGCAATGGCATCTTCGCGCAAAATTTTTGCCGACCGAGCTAGGGCATCTGTAATTCCCGGACCGATCTCATTTTCTAACAGCGGCAAAATATTTTCTCGGACTCGAACCCTTGTGAAATCTTGATTTGAATTGTGTGGATCAATCCAATATTCGATATTAGCTTCGCGGCAAGCGCTCTCGGAAGTAGCACGATCAATTCCCAGTAACGGCCTAATAAAGATTCCAGAAACTTCCGGCATTCCAGAAAGTGACTTAGTTCCTGAACCGCGAGCTAGCCCCAAAAGCACACCTTCAGCTTGATCATTTTTGGTGTGACCTAATAAAAATGTATTAGCGCTGTAAGTTTCAATAGCTTGTTGAAAAACTTTATACCGAGCCCGGCGTGCAGATGCTTCTAAGCCATCGGTAATTTGCACGCTTGCTCTTCCAATAAAAATATCTTGATATCCAAGCTTTATTAATTGCTGCTTTGCAAATTGTACAATCTCCTCAGAATTTTCTTGCAATCCATGATTAACAACAACCGCAACTAAATCTATTGCGAAATTATTAGATTCTAATTTTGAGGCAGCAGCTAGTGCAAGTGAATCAGCACCACCAGAAACTCCAATACAGACTTTGGAATTTGGTTCTAATTTTTCAAACCAAAATCGAACTGCCTTGCGCAGTTCAAGTAAAGCTGGGGATTTAGCGCTCACAAGGTGCACTCTATAAAACTATTAGACTCGCCCGCCAGATGGCATTAAGCCCTTAATGCTGTACATATTTGAGTAAATCAGCCCTACTTTGCTGGAATTAGCTTCCCACATCATCCCATTTCCAGCATAAATACTCATGTGGTGGATATTTTGAACCGAGCCATCGTAAGAATAGAAAAGTAGATCTCCTGGAACTAATTCACTAAATACCACGCGTTTTGTAGCAACAAAATAAAGCGCTGCATTCAGTCGACCCCATGTTGGATAACCCAATCCAGCCGCTTTATATGCTGCATATACCAAGCCTGAGCAATCAAATGAATCTGGGCCTTGTGCGCCCCAAACGTAAGGTTTGCGAGGGTCGCGAGCTAAAACTTGTTTTTTTGCATATGCAACAGCTTTTGTTCTAATGGCTTGGGTAGAACGAATTGTTGAACGGCCAGTGAAACCTTTGTTTGGCCAGACTTTAAACTGATTTGGAGTTTTTGTCGCAGTTGCCGCATTGGACTGTTCAAGAATCGCAAGTTGTCGTTGTTCTTCTAAAGTGACTCTAAAATTCTTAGCTTTAGCAAGTTCGGCTGCAAGCTTATTTTGGACCGCGCGGAGTTTATCTACTTCTTTTTGTTGAGCAGCTTTTGCTTGGTCGGCCGTCTTCTTAGTTTCTGCAACTTTGACCGTTGCAGCTTCTTGGGCAGCTCTGGTTCTATCTGCCTCTAACTTCGCAACTCTGGCCGCACCTTCTGCAGCCTCAAAGCGCTTTAGTGCAACGGTATTTGTATTTCCTATATTATCTAGCGTTGTTAATTGATCAATTAAATCTTGTGGGCCATTTGCACTGAGTAATGAATTTATATTTGTGAAGTCTCCCCCAAGCTTGTAAGCATTTGAAGCCATTCTTCCGATAACGATATTTGCCTTGCTTACTTCGGCTTGAGTTTTTGAAGCATGAGTTGCAGCAGCATCTGCATTTGCCTTTGCGATTGCTAATTCGCCAAGTGCTTTGTTATAGGCAACCTGCGCCACATTAGCGATGGCAGCTAATTGATTTAAGGTTTTTGTAGCACTGCTTAATAGGGCGGTAGCCTTATTGGCTGCGGCGGCCTTCGAAGCTTCCTCTTCTTTTGCGGCCTTGATTTGGGCTTTAGTAGGTTTGGGAGTTTTACCAATTGCCAAATCAGATGTAACGATTGAAAGGCCGATTGAAAGCGCTAAAAGAGCACCCATTGATTTACGTGATTTACTAAAAAACATTTCTTGTCAGCCCCCAGGGAAGAGATATGAACCAAGGGTAAAGGCTTTACCTGTGAATTGAAGGAAAATAATCCCTGGTGTCGCTAATTTGCAACATCTCTTCTCTTAAAGAGAACAGCCGCAAGGGCTCCACTTATTATCAGGTAAGCCAGAGATACAGCAATGGAATGCTTATAACTTAAGTCTGGATTTCCACCCTCTCCAAGATTTGAGAAATTTACGCCAGGCAGCCATTTGCCAGTGCTATTGATTAGGGCAGAAAGAATATTCTCTAAAATTAAGTTCCATAGAACTCCAACCGCAATTGCACTTATTGGTGATCTAAGTAGAAGTCCTAGAATCATTCCAAAAGTTCCAAAACAAAGCGTTGCGATGAAAATGTTTAGAGTGCTCTCGAATAATAAGTGTAAAGCGGCAGAAGTTGTCCATTCAGTTGTATCAACTTTTGCTCGCCCTGATAATACGAATGAGATTGAAATACTTAAGACACCAGCAAATAGCACCATAACTAAGGCAAAGAGGCTCATCGAGATAAATTTTCCAGCCAATATCTTCATCCGAGAAGGTTGGCGGACTAAGAGATTTCGAAGCGTTCCGAGTGAATATTCTTGGGCGGTTTGTGAGGCAAAAATACAGAGTGCGACTATCCCAAGGAATACCCCAACTAATTTAAACCCATAAATCAAACCGATAGCCTGACTCAACTCTTCTGGTCCAACTCTCTCGCCTCGCTTAGAGTTTCCGCTTTTAGAATTAATCATTAAAAAGATTATCGATGTGAAAAGTGCGCTTAATCCACCAACAGTGGCAATTGTCCCAAGTAGAAGTGTCGGACGGCGAAGCTTACGAATCTCAGCGATAACAACGCGAATCATTTGTTATCTCCTGTCATTTCGAAGAACGTTTCTTCTAGTGTTGGAAGAACTACACTTATTGAAGCTAAAGTTATTCCAGCCTCGAATGCCATTCGATTTATTGTTGCGCTTGCTTCTTTTGCAGCATCAATTTGTAAACTTCCGTCAACAATTGAAATTTGAAAACCAAATTCACTTAATTTATTTGCTAAAGAAGTTAAGTCAACGTCATATTCTGGCTTAGCAATAATCATTGGCTTCTGCCCAGAGAGAAGCTCTTGAGTGCGTCCCGAAAAAATTACTTTTCCTTCGCGCAACATCACTAAATATTCGCAAATCATCTCAAGTTCGCTAAGAATGTGGGATGAAACGAATATGGTAGTACCGCTATCTGCTAAATCTCTAATTATTCCACGAACTTCCTGGATTCCAGATGGATCCAAGCCGTTTGTTGGTTCATCTAAAATAAGTAATTCTGGATTTGGCAATAGGGCCGCAGCAATTCCAAGTCGTTGCTTCATTCCTAATGAATAGGTTTTAAATTTTGAGCCGCCACGATCAGCTAAGTCAACTTTTTCTAGAAGTTGATCAACTCTAGAAAGGGGGAACCCACCAAGCTCTGCTAATACTTTTAGATTTTCACGACCAGATAGCGCTGGGTAAAAAGCTGGTCCTTCGATCATGGCGCCTACGCGAGGCAGGTATTTTTCGGGGTGCGAAATACTTTCACCTAATACGGTTGCGGTTCCCCCAGATGGCGCGATTAAGCCCAATAACATTCGAATAGTTGTAGTTTTACCAGAACCATTTGGCCCAACGAAACCGCAGATTGAACCTTCTGGAACTACAAAATTTCCATGAGATAACGCAGTTTGTTCGCCATAAATCTTTGTTAAATCGGAGGCTGATATCGCAACTTTTTCCATGTCAGTACCCTACAGAGTAAACTTTTAGGCATGACGCACCAGCATCGACCTTGGGGATATTCCAATTCCACCGACGGAGATTTGCCCGATTGGCAGTTGCATGAGGAGACCCTTGCGGTTCGATCCGGCTTAGCTAGATCCGGTTTTGGTGAAACTAGCGAAGCCATGTATCTGACAAGTGGATATACCTTTGACACTGCAGATCAAGCAGTCCATTCATTTACAGATGAAGTAGATCATTTTGTTTACAGTCGCTTTGCAAACCCAACGGTCTCAATGTTCGAGCAACGACTTGCAGCAATAGAGGGAGCGGAATTCTGCGTTTCAACAGCATCTGGCATGTCAGCAATGTTCGCTTCGATTGCTTGCATGGTTGAAGCGGGAGATCGAGTTGTCGCCGCCGCTTCCATGTTTAGTTCATGTTATGTAGTGCTATCTGAAATTTTGCCTAAGTGGGGAATTAAAGTTGAATTTGTTAAGGGCAATGATAAGGAAGTCTGGGAGAAAGCTTTAAACGAGAAAACTAAAGTTGTTTTTATTGAGACTCCAAGCAATCCAATGTTAGAAATTGTTGACATCAAGATGGTTAGCGATTTGGCACATAACGTTGGGGCAACCGTGATTGTTGACAACGTGATGGCATCACCAGTTCTGCAAAAGCCACTGCAACATGGGGCCGATGTGGTTATGTATTCCGCTACAAAACATATTGATGGTCAGGGTCGAGTTCTAGGTGGCGCCATTCTTGGTAGTTTTGACTATATTCAAAATTATTTGAATCCATTCATCCGGCACACTGGACCAACACTCAGCGCTTTCAATGCCTGGGTTTTAGTTAAGTCACTTGAGACCCTTTCGATGCGAGTAAGCAAAATGAATGAAACTGCCCAATTAATTGCCGAGTTTCTAACTACGCAATCCAAAGTAACTTCAGTTAACTATCCCGGCCTTAAATCACACAGTGGTTTTGAAATTGCCCAGAAGCAAATGTTGGGAGCTGGAACAACTTTAAGTTTTGAAATAGCTGGCGGATCAAAAGAGCTATTTAAGGTGATGGATGCGCTGAAAGTTATAGATATTTCTAACAATTTGGGAGATAGTAAATCTCTTATTACGCACCCGGCTTCAACTACTCACCGCAGATTAGATATCGCAACTCGTGAATCAATGGGAATAACAGATTCATTGGGTCGTCTATCAGTAGGTTTGGAACACTCGTCTGATTTACTTAAGGATTTACAACAAGCGCTGCGATAACAAGAAGTAATGAATAAACGCTTAAGTATGTGATTGACCATTGAAATAACTTTGCCGCAGCTCTGTTTGAATCTGCCCCACCAATTTTTAATAGTTCAAGGCCAAAGCCAAGTGCAATCACGATCGTAATTACCCAGCACCACCAAGGAAGATTTGCGCTCCAATTAACTCCGAGCGAAGTTATTACCATTCCAATTGTGTGGAACCACATCTGTTTTTCTACAGATTTTATTGTTGCAACGACTGGCAACATTGGAATTCCTGCGGCCTCATAATCGTCCTTGTATTTAATTGCCAAAGCCCAGAAATGAGGTGGTGTCCAGAAGAAGATAACTAGGAAGAAGAGCCAAGCGGTTAATGAAAGTGAATTTGTTACTGCAGCCCAACCAATTAGAACTGGCATGCAGCCCGCAATACCGCCCCAAACAATGTTCTGTGAGGTTCGGCGTTTGAGTCCGATGGTATAACCGAAAACATAAAAAATAATTGCTGCAGCGGTAAGAATAGTTGCCCATAGCGTTGTAAAGATTGAGAAGATCAGTAAGGAAATTACAGTTAGCGCGGAAGCAAAAATAAAGGCCTGGGTCTCGCTGACGGTTCCTGTAACTATTGGTCGCTTTGCAGTTCTGGCCATCAATCGATCTGAATCAACTTCAATAATCATATTAAATGCATTCGATGCGCCCGCTGCAAGCGTTCCACCAAGGAGAGTTGCGATTGTTATTCCAAGCGGTGGCACGCCCCCACTTGCTAGAAAGAGCGCAGGAAGGGTCGTAACAAGCAAGAGCTCGACTACGCGCAACTTCATTAATGCGATGTAGGGCCTGACTTTGCTCACACGACTACCCTTCTTCAATATAAGTAGTGGGTTTTGCAATTTTTGCTAGCATCTTATCGATTGTTCTACGGGCTAACTCTCGAGATCTCTCAGTTGGATTAATTCTGTTCGCCATAATCGCAAAGACATATTCGTTGCCATCAACTTCAACATAGCCTGCAAGAGTTACCGAAATATTTATCCAGCCGGTTTTAGCAACTACAAGTCCAACGGCACTCTTTGCTGACTTCTCAAATCTATTCTTTAAAGTTCCACTCATTCCAGATACTGGAAGGCCATCATAAATTGCTTGATAATCCGGTTCGAATCGAATTTTCCAGAGTAACTCTGCAATAGTTCTTGCGGCTACCCGATTGTCATGTGATAAACCACTTCCATCTTTAACATAAAGACCTTCAGAATAAACATCTAGGTATTGCATAACAGATTTGAAGGCACGAGTTAAACCAGATCGATCTCGGCCAAAGCCCATCTCATCTGCAGCGCTTTTAGCTAATCGATCAGCCAGGGTGTTATCACTCCAGAGCAGTGTGAATCCGATGATTTGGCTAAGCATTGGTGATTCAACCTCTAACATCTGAGTAATCTCACCAGATTCTCTGACCTCTGCCATTGGAACTTTACGAAACTTTAACTTATTCCCAAAATAAATATTGAGATTAGCGATGTCTTTGGCATACAACCCGTGATAGTCAATAGAGATGTCACTCAATGGGGCTCCGCTATCTTCAATTATGCGAATCAATTTCGTTGAAAGAGCGCGATCAAAACTCTTTGCTGAGCTAGAACTAGTGGTCAACCACGGATCAAATTCACCGAGCATAATAAAACGGCTTGGGTCGCTGGTTGCATTGATAGAAGTCTTAAAAGTCTTATCTGGACCAAATGCCGTAATTGCACTAGCAGTTGATATCAGTTTTAGAATTGAGGCTGGTGCGCGAGGAATCTCTGCTCCATTAGAGTAAACCTCAGACTGAGTAATTGGATCAATTAATAGAATTCCTGGCTTGGCAAGTTTTGGTGAATTTGCTAGTTTTATAAAGGAGTTAGGTAGCAGGTTAGTTTCAACTGCATTTGCCGAAATAGGTGCCGTAAATACCGCAATCATTGAAGTTGCTATCAAGATATTTACTGACTTGCGCATGGGTAGATTATGCCCGCTCTCTGCGGCTTAATCGCCCCTGGGAGATGGCGGCGCCAAGTAAAACAATTAAGCCACCGAGTGGTTCATGCCACGTTAGGCGTTCATTTAAAAATAGCCAACCAACAAATACTGCAACTAGCGGAGTGAGATAAGTAACTGAGCTCGCGATTGAACTTCCGGCACGTTCGACTAGTTGGAAGTTCCAAATATATGCGATTCCACTTCCAAATACGCCGAGGGCAATCATCGCAAAAATTGGCGCGGGTCTGAAATTAGATTCAGCAATCCCATCAAATAAATAGAAGGGGAGCAGAGTTAGAGCTGCGGCGCTTACTTGTCCTGCTGCTAGGGATTCAGCCCGAAGATTCAATGGTGAGAGATACTTCTTAATTATGGGAAAAGAGAGGCCATAACAAGTAACTGCAACAAGAAGTGCAAAAACTCCGAGCCCAGAATTTGTGCCTATTCCTTTCCAAATTCCCATGACAGTTAATACACCTAAGCCGCCTACAAATAATCCAACAATTTGGTAGGGCAAAATTTTCTCTGAGCGAAAGAATATTAATAAGAATATTAAAGTTGTTAATGGGGTACAAGCATTAATGATGCCTGCTAGTGCCGAAGTTACTCGCTGCTCGGCATATGCAAATAAAATTCCTGGGAAAACATTTAAAAGTAGAGATACAACCCAAAGAAGAAACCAAGTTTTAGGATTGGTTGGAAGTTTGATGCCGCGGATTTTTACAATAAGCAGCAAAATCATCGCGCCAAGGGCGCATCTCCCGAAGGCAACGCCTACCGGATTTAAGAATTCGAGCCCTAATTTGATAAAGATAAATGAACTTCCCCAAACTAAGCCAAGTGCCAAATAAATAGGGAGCCAGGATTTTTGCTTTATGAAAACTCCCTCTAATGTTTGGGTATGACTACTGCGGAAATCGGGCCTGGGGAATTCTATCCAGTAGTTGGCGTTGGCCCCCATGAAAAACCATGGCCCAATGGCGAGCATTTTGATTCAGAGCTTTTGACAAACGGGGATCGCAGAAATGTTTTGGATCACTACCGTTACTGGAGCGTTGATGCAATAGTCAGAGATTTAGATACAAAACGACATGATTTACAGATTGCAATTGAAAATTGGCAACATGATTTGAATATTGGGTCAGTGGTGCGAACGGCAAATGCATTCAATGTTTCAAAGGTTCATATTGTTGGTAAACGCGATTGGAATAAGCGCGGAGCAATGGTTACGGACAAGTATCTACACGTAATACATCACCCAACCGTGGGTGACTTTAAGATTTGGTGTGCTGAAAATGGCGTTCCAATAATTGGAATTGATAACTTGCCAATATCTAAAGAGTTAGAAAGTGCTGAATTACCAAAAAAATGCGTGCTATTTTTTGGGCAAGAAGGTGCTGGAATGTCAGATGAAGCAGTCGATATTTGTGAGACGGTCCTTGCAATCAGACAATACGGTTCTACTCGATCGATGAATGCATCTGCTGCTGGTGCAATCGCTATGTATGCCTGGGCGATGCAGCACTTAAATAATTAATCTTCTTTAACAATCTCTTCAACCGCTTTAATTCGGCGGCGAATTTCATCTGCTTCATCTTCTCGGCCTAAAGATTGCAGGACACCTGCCATCCGATTCTCGATTTCTAAAATAAACTCAAAGTCCTTACTCTCATTGTCGGTAGCAATTTCTAGAACACGATCTAAAGTATTTAACCCATCTTCGCCAAGCCCCGCAACAATTTGAGCTTTTCCTAATTCCAAAAGTGAATAAGTTTCGCGATAGTGGTCATGGGCTGTCACGAAAACATCTAAAGATTTTTGAGCTGCAATTAGCGCTCTATCGCCATCCCCAATTTCAGTTAAACAATGTGCGATTTTCTGATCGCACCTTGCAACATTTATTACTTCTTTCAATTTTTTGAATAATTCACGTGCTTCTCGAAAAGATTCAAGCGCTTGGTCATAATTCTTTAATTCCCGTTGTGCGCATCCAATTAAATGTAAATCATTAGCAGCGCCGCTGTCATTGCCGTCGACTAAATGTTCCTGAACACAATCCGACATGCACTCAATTGTTTTTTCATACTCTTTCGAAGAGAACCACCATTCTCCAAGGGTGCATGCTAAATCAATTGCTAGCGGTGATTTTGATTCCCGCAGTAAATCAACTGCTTTACTCATTGCATTGGCTGCTTCAGCCATCCGCTTTAACTGATTTAAGTTGTATCCAATTGCAGAGTAAGCCTGAGCCAAACCATCTGATGGAACAATTGAGCCGAGCTCGGCATAAATATCTCGAGCTGTTTCAGCAAGTGCGAGCGCTTCATCGTATTGCCCCCGCGCATATATACGGGCGCTTAGCTCATAATAAGTATTTGCACGCTCTAGGCCTTCGGTTTCTGGAATCCGCTCCCAGAGCATCTCCTCTGTGACGATATCTTCCGTTGAATCTTCGTCCTCGCTCATGGTCTTGACTCTAGCAATACCTTCCGCCCCGCGCATTGTCAGGGGTATAGTTCCGACACGTGCGTTTCTTAAATATTCCAAGCCACGACCTGACCTATGACGATGTCTTCATGGTCCCAAGCTCATCGCTAATTGCCAGCCGGATGGATGTAGACCTTTCAACACATGATGGCACCGGAACAACAATCCCAATAGTTGTTTCAAATATGACCGCAATCTCTGGGCGACGAATGGCTGAAACGATTGCGCGGCGTGGCGGCATGGCGGTTATCCCACAAGATATTCCCATTGAAATTGTTACAAATGTGATTAAGTGGGTTAAGTCAAGACATACCTTCTTCGATACCCCAGTTACGCTCTCGCCAACTGAAACTGTTGCTGATGCAGTTGATCTCATTAATAAGCGAGCACATGGCGCACTCATTGTTGTTGAAAATGGCAAGCCAGTCGGAATTATCACTGAAGCTGATTGCGAACGAGTTGATCGATTTACCCAGCTTCAACAAATTATGAGTAAAGATTTAGTCACTGTTCCGGATTCGATTCAGCCGCGGGAAGCTTTTGAATTTCTAAATACCCAACGTCGACGCTTAGCACCAGTGGTAGATAAGGGCGGAGAGTTGGTCGGAATTCTCACTCAGACTGCTGCGCTTCGGGCAACTCTTTACCAGCCTGCACTTGATGCAAATAAGAGTTTAATAATCGCTTGCGCAGTTGGAGTTAATGGCGATGTTGCTGCAAAAGCAAAAGCGCTAATTGCGGCTGGCGCAGATGTGCTCGTTGTTGACACTGCACACGGTCACCAAATTAAAATGATTGAAGCCCTTAAATTAATTCGAGCCTTAAAGCCAAATATCCCAATCGTTGCTGGAAATGTTGTTACTGCTGATGGAACTAAAGCTCTAATCGATGCTGGCGCAGATATCGTTAAAGTCGGCGTTGGTCCCGGCGCAATGTGCACAACTCGGATGCAAACTGGCGTTGGGCGTCCGCAATTCTCCGCTGTTCTTGAATGCGCCGCCGAAGCTAAGAAACATGGAAAACATGTCTGGGCCGACGGTGGGGTTAGACATCCACGAGATGTCGCACTTGCACTTGCTGCCGGTGCTTCTCAAGTGATGATTGGATCTTGGTTTGCTGGAACCTTTGAATCACCAAGTGATCTAAATAAGGATGCCACCGGTCGGTTGTATAAAGAATCTTTTGGAATGGCCTCTGCGCGCGCCGTCGCCGCAAGAACTTCAAATGATGGAGCTTTTGATCAGGCACGTAAAGCCTTGTTTGAAGAGGGTATTTCCTCTTCTCGCATGTACATCAATCCGACCCGTCCCGGAGTCGAAGATTTGCTCGATGAAATTATTGCTGGCGTTAGATCTTCATTTACTTATGCGGGCGCCACAAGCATTAGTGATTTTGCGGATCGCGCCGTAGTGGGAATTCAATCAGCTTCTGGTTATGCCGAAGGGCGTCCGCTTCATACAAACTGGTAATTAAACTTGCTTCTCTTGTCTTGCAATAATTTTTTTAGATAAGAGGATATGCCCGAAGAAGCCAATTGCTAGCGCAATAATTACTCCGATATTTGAATATGCCCACGGTCCATCTTTGCCACCAATTAGGCCCAAGAAATATCCTTGCCACGAAAGCCAACTTGCAAAAGTATTTGTAACAAATCCCCAACCAATTATTGATCCAATTGCGACTAATGAGAGTGAACGCAGATTCCAGGAGCCATAAATACCCTTAGGGTTAAAGAGATCCACTTCCTTATAATCCTTCTTCCGCATAAGTACATCAGCAACAAAAATTGCAGACCACACTGCAATTGGCACACCGAGTGTTATTAAAAAGCCTTGGAATGGACCAAAGAAATCTCCGGCAATCCAAACGATATAAATGGTTCCCAGAGCCATGATTAGAGCATCTATTGATGCAGCAACATGTCGCTTCACAGGAAGCCCAACAGATATCAGTGCGAGTCCAGATGAATACAAATCAAGTATGGCGCCGCCAATCAGCCCAAGTATTGCCACAACCGCAAATGGGATTAGATACCAAGTTGGAACAAGGGTTGTGAGTGCTCCTATGGGATCCATCGCGATTTTTTCACTAAGTACGTTGCTGCTGCCTGCCAGCAGCGAACCATAAATAACTAAAGTAATCGGGACAATTGATGCTCCAAAGACGGTCCAACCAACTACACCCTTACTTGAAACGGTGCGTGGCAAATATCTTGAATAATCTGCTGCGCAATTGACCCAGCCAAGTCCAATTCCAGTTATTCCAAATATCAGCGCGCCCAGAAAAGCTTGGCCACTTCCATTTGGAATTGTTGCTACTGCGCTCCAATTAACTAGGTGAGCAGTCAAAACAATATAACCAGCAGTTAAGGCTATGGTTAAAATAGTTAGGACTTTTTGAATTCGCATTATTACCTGAAAGCCAAGAACCCCACCAAAGATAGTTAGGCCTGCGGCAATTGAAAATCCAATAATTCGAGAAATATTTGGTTCGATATCACCAACTCGAGTAAGGACGGTTTCGGTAGCAAGTGTTGCGAGTGATACTAGGACGGTTTCCCAACCAACAAAGATTAAATATGAAAATAGACCAGGAACAATATTTCCTTTTACCCCGAAGGCAGCACGTGAAAGCGTCATTGTTGGGGCATTAGCCCGTTTGCCGGCTAACGAACTTATTCCAACTAAAAAGAAGGAAGCAACTGTTCCGATTATTGCAGCAAAAGTTGCCTGCCAGAAAGAAATACCAAATCCAAGAAAAAACGAGCCATATGAAAGTGCTAGTAGTGAAACATTTCCTGCGGCCCACGGCCAGAATAGTGAGCGCGCTGATCCACTTCGTTCATTTTGCGTAATGAAATTGGTTCCATTCATTTCTAACATGGGGCTAAGAGTAGAGGTAATAGCTAAGATTGGCGCATGTTTGCCGATGACGAATTCCGAAAGGCCAGACTTGCAATCTTAATTGCGTTTCTTATTAATGGATTCTCTGTTGGAAACTTCGTATCTAGAATTCCTGATTTTAAGTATGAACTTGAGATTTCTAATGGCATTCTCGGAGCCTCACTTCTTTGTGCATCACTTGGCGTCCTTACTGCCCTCCGCCCAACTAGTAGAGCTGCAGCCAAATATGGCAGCGGTCCAGTTACAAAATATTCTGCATTTACCCTTGGGTTGGCCCTTCCACTTATTGGATTGCTTTTCAATCTTCCTTGGTTTCTCTTCTCATTATTTATTTATGGAGTTCTCTCTTCAACCCACGATCTCTCAATAAATGCGCATGCGGCGGCCTTGGAAAATAAAGCTGGTAAGCGATTAATGAGCACCTTTCATGCGATGTGGTCGATTGGTGGCTTAACTGGTGGCGCAATTGGTGGACTGCTAGCGAGCTTCAAGGTATCCATTCTGATTCATGCGATTGTTATTGGCAGTTTTATATTTCTAGTTTCTCTCTTCACTCGCAATTGGTTTCTGCCTGCGGAAGCAGACCAGCATGTAATTGAGAAACATACAAAGAGAAAGACTCCACGCAGATTCTTGATCTTAGGTTTGTTGGGGCTATGTGGTGCACTAGGTGAAGGAGCGGCAAGTGATTGGGGTGGTGTTCTAGCGCGCGATACCTTTGAAGCGTCCACACTAATTTCGGCCCTGCCATATGTCTTCTTCTCAGCCACAATGGTTATCGGCAGATTTTCGGGAGATTTCCTTGCCCATAAATTTGGAGTAGTTAGACTTCTTACTTGGTCGGGGTTTATTGCTGGAACCGGATTAATGGCTGGGTTATTCGCTGGAAATATCTATGGCGTAATTATTGGCTGGCTTTTACTTGGCATCGGAATTTCAACTGTAATTCCCATGATGATCAGTGCGACTGGAACTCTAGCCAATGAGAAATATTCGGGACAAGTTTCTGCAGCTGAGGGTGTGGCACTAGTAACCGGCGTTGCATACTTTGGCTTTGTGGTTGGGCCGCCATTAATAGGTTTTATGTCAGAAATTGTTACCTTGCGCTGGGCGATGCTACTTCCGGCTGTATTGGCAATAATTTTTGGATTAAGTGCAAAAAAAGTATTGTCATAGTAAATTGCTGTCCATGGTTACTCCTCAGAAACTCGCATCCAATCAATTTGATCACTTCTACAAGGGCGGATATCGCATCGGCGCACTTCGTAATGGTCCCGGTGGGCCAATGCGACCTGAAGAGTGGATTGGTTCAATGACCACTCGCTTTGGTGAGAAAACTATGGGGCTCTCAACGCTCTCTGATGGAAGTTATCTGCGAGATTCAGTTATTGCTAATCCTGAGCAATGGCTTGGCGTAGAACATTTAAACACCTTTGGTGCCAGCACGGAACTGTTGATGAAATTACTAGATCCAGATCAAAGACTTCCGGTTCATTATCATCCAAATCGTAAGTTTGCTAAAGAACATCTATCGCTTAAGCACGGGAAGACCGAAGCTTGGATTATTTTGGAAGCACCAGCAGGAGCAAGTGTTGGATTAGGTTTTGGTAAAGAAATGGCGAAGTCAGAAGTTTCAAAGATGGTTGATGCTAGGGATTCCAATGGCTTACTAGCTTCGCTACAAAAGTTTGAAGTTAAAGCTGGCGATACTGTATTTGTTCCTGCCGGAACACCTCATGCAATTGGCGCCGGTATTTTTGTTCTTGAACTCCAAGAACCAACAGATCTTTCAGCACTACTGGAATGGAATGACTTTGCCGTAGATGGCGTAAAAGATGGTCACCTTGGATTAGGTTTTGATACCGTTTTAGATGCACTTCGCTATACCCCAATTGATAAAGAAGAAGCTAGTAAATTAGTTTTCTCTAATCGCCTCTTTAGTAGCGCTGACCAATCTGTGTTTACTGCAGTTGCAGATCCATATTTCCGTGCAGATTATCTTGCTGGGAATAACAGTAAGGTTGCTGCTGGATTTAGCATTATGTTGGTTCTAGAGGGAACGGGAAGTATTACTTTCGAAAACCATTCACCAATTGAAGCGATTAAGGGAGATGCAATCCTGATTCCACACAACGCTGGTAATTGGACCCTAGTTGGTGCCAGTGGCGTCGTTTGTCGCCCACCGTTGGCTAAGGACGCGCCACTCGCTATTTAACCTCGGGCGTCGGAAGACTTTCTAAAGCGTTCGCCATCATTGGTGGGCATGGCTCACCAGGAGCTATAACCGGCTCAAAGTGCCACCATTCATTTAAGTACACCCGACATAGGCCAAAGGTTGAGCCATTTTCTTCCAGCCATTTAACAGAGCTTTGATCACCTGGGTAATTTAAATCTATCGCAGTTCCCCAGGGGTGGTGGGAGATATTTTTTGGTAGGACCCATTTAGCTGCCTCGTTTTCGCTTCCATATTTCGCAATCGCATCAGCGAACAATCTTTCCTGTAATTGTTGTGACCTAAATCCAGAAGTAATTCGGATATTGAATCCTTCAGCTTTAGCTGCGGCTTGCGCGGCTAAAAATCTCACTTCAAAAGTGCGATCCAGTTGTGTTGGTCTAATTTCTGAATGGATAATTGGCGTAGTGCCCAGAGATTCTTCAGGTGAAATACATCCGCTTTCACTATCACTTACTCGAAGTTCTTGGTTATCAATATTAAAACAGAGAAGCGGGGTTGCGGCTATTGGGACTATTGGGACTATTGGGACTATTGGGACTATTGGGACTACTTGAATTTCACTTTCAACTGTTTTGGTTGTGGTTAGGTTAAGGACCGCGCATATTAGAAGTAAATAACCTGCTCCCCAGAAATAGAAATCTGAAGTCTGCTTATCCATAGTTTCGAGCAACTCTCGGAAAGTTAGTGATAACACCATCAACGCTGAGCACATTACAAAATTCAAACTCGACCTTATCGTTCACGGTCCAAATAAATATTCGGGCACCCCTCTTTGCAAATTTCTTCACGAGAGCTGGATACTTCATAATCAGATTTATATCTAAGGCCACAGAATCTCCTTTAGCGAAGCTGGCTGGTAAGTAGTATTTGGATACTTTGCAGGTTTTCCACTGAGAATTTATTCTTCGGATTGCAAGCCTTGAGAAAGACATAACGATAACTTCAATTCCTGCATCACTAATTTTCCTCGAATTAGAATTCAATAGCTCGATAACCTTACGCTCGATAAGTCCTCCGAAAATATTTGGGTGCTTAGTCTCAATAAGCAAATCTTTTTTAGCGGAAATTGCTAAATCTAATAATTCATTCAAAGTAATTAATTCATGGAGACTTTTAAGAGTCTTAAGCACATTACGAGAGACCCGCAATCTCTTCCCAGCAATTCGTTTGGTAGTTGCATCATGAATACAGATAATCTCACCAGCCTTCGAAAGCCGTACATCACATTCAAAGCCATCTGCACCATCTTGAATAGCTGCTAAATATGCGGTTCTGGTCATTTCAGGATGTTCCCCGGAAGATCCCCGGTGGGCATAGATTTTCATTTGCCAATAATGAAGAGCAGGGAATTTAAAAAACCAAATTTCTTAGATGGAGGTTTGGCAAGAAATAGGATGCGCATCAATGGTGCCCAGATACCAAACACTCTAGAAAATACTCTTGCTCTGGCATTTCTATCTTCAGCTGAATTTCTAAGGTTCCCAGAACTTTCACTCGGATGCATTGCAATCACAATTGGTTGAAAGCTTCCTTTTAGGCCAGCACGTAGAGCATCAGCAATGAAAATATATTCGTCCCCCAGATAATTCGGAGCTCCAGCGCCAAAGTTTTCATCGAATTTGATGCCTGCGGATTTTATGTCGGAAACCCTAATCATCATCTCATAAGTCGCAGCCTTGGCCGAGTTAGTGAGTTTGAGATCTTGGGCTTTACTTGAATAACTCTTGCGAAGCTTTCCAGTCTCATCAACTGCCTGCATCAAAAGAATTGAGATATCTGGGTTAGCGTTTAGGAGACCAATTGCTGAGGTAATTCCCGATTCATTAAATTTAATATCATCATCACCAAAGATTAGATATTCAGAGTTTGTATGAACTATTGCTGCATTGCGGCTCTTTGCTACCCCCCTGCTTTGTAACTCAATGGCTTTAACTTCTTCAGGGAATATCGGAATAACGGTGCCTTCGGGATTCTGAACTATAACAAGATTATTTACTGAACTTAGGAAGTTAATATTCTTCGCCCGGTTAGCTAGGGTTGAGTAGCCAATTGTGAGCAGGTTGGATTTATCCAGATTATTCACTATGGGTGCGAGCCCTTGCGAACTTCATCAAACTTCTCGAAATATTCGAGAGACCCGAATTCTGCATACGAAGTCCAAAGAACAGGACAACTGTATTTGATGTGCTAATTTCTCCAGTAAAACTAAGCGCAATCAAAGCCCCAAAGAGAATCAGCATAGCTAAACCAGAAAGCAAGATTCCAGTTTCCCCAGAACGAATACGGGTCCCAATTTTTATTAAACTTGAGACGTGCTCTTTACGCTTTTTTGCTTTAACAAAACCCCTCTGAGATTTTAACTGCCTGCCGAAAATTCTTCCCAAAATTTGGATTACCGATGCAACGACGACAATATTTAGCAATCCAAATTTCCAATTTAAAAAAGTAGAGAAAAGAATGATCACGCTTAATTGCATTACGGTAGTTAGCAAACCCGTTAATTCAAAGGCTTGCAACCAACGCCAATTCTCTTTTCTGCGATGTATTTTCTTCTCTGAAGCACCAAAAGCTCGATCGAATACATTGATTCTATAAATGCGTTGAAAATAATGGCCTGCCCGAGTTCCACCAAGGAAAAGAAAGAATGCACCAACAAATAGAATCATCTGATTTCTGGTTAGTTCGTCCTCGTGCAAAATTATCTGCATAAAAAATTTAGCTACAGCGAGTTCTGACACCGAAATAAAGGCAGCGGTCAAGACGAGAACTACTAATATTAAGCGAAATTTTGTGGATGGAAAAAGTTGGAACAGAGATGCCTTGAGTTGTAGAAATATTGTGCGCACGAGTTAATTATTCCTCAGTTTCGCTGAAGACACGATAGCGACGACATGACCAATCGTCACAAATAAGGCAATTCCGAGGGCGATTTCCAACGAATTACTCAAAGCTCCTAATATGGCCACATACATCGTGAACTCGACCGAATGAAACATTCGCTGGGCTGGAAAAAAATTGAATGCTTTTCGGAGTTTTCGAAGTATCCCTTTCACTGGCATGTTTATTCCAGATTGATCTTGAATTTTTGGAAGGCCAGAGAATGCTCGGGCCACATGAACCGCATCATTTAGTCCTTTATTTACCAATATCAAAGTAGCCAAGAGCGCTCCAAGGAAAGGGAATATCGAATTAGTGATTGGTTCATTCGGCCAATTGGCAAGCCGTAAGCCGAAACAGATTGGCAATAAACCTTCGGCTAAATAATGACCCAGCTTGTCTAAGAATATTCCCATTGGCGATTTAGTCTCGCGCCATCTTGCTACTTCACCATCACAGCAATCAACTAACATTTGCAGGTGGCTCAGGAATAGCGCTAGCGCGATTCCTTGCCAACCTTGAATAAGCAGTGCAGGTCCAATAGAGGCGCCAATAATAATCATTAGCCAAGTAACTCCATTTGCGGTTATCGGAGTCCATAAAAAGATTCGAGTTAGATAAGGCGAAAGCTTTCTCTGATAAAGATCGGCAATCCAATGTTCAGATGTAGATCTACCAGTGACTGAAACTGGTTGTGAGATCTCACGAATCTGAGTAATTGTCGGTCTATTTGGTCTAGTTGTCATGAGTCACCCAACCTTGGTCTTGCGACTAAGGACCCATTGAATCGAAGAAATAATAAAAAACAGAGCGCTGAAGTAATAAACGAGAATAGTTAGTGACCAGCCTAGCCAAATCCAAAGAGCAATTAAGATCAGTCGGCCAAAAATGAATCCCCCGGCGATAGCGAGCCAGGCCGGTTTTTTCTCACCTTGAAGTGCGCGATACATATTGTCGTAGTGATTAAAGAGAATTGCGAGCAATAACAAGAAGATTGCAGATCTATCAAGATCTGAAATTACAGCAATTTCAATCAGTATTGCACCTTCGAAAAGGCGAAGTATTGAAGGCGTTAGCCAGTCAAAGCGATTGATTGAGTTCTTGTTCTTAAATGAATCTATCTGATCATCAATCAGATTCTTATTAACTCTATTTTTTGGCCAAGTGAGAGTTTTTCTAAATCTGCCCCGGAATACAAGTGCGATAGAGATAAGTGAAAGTATTGGCATAATCGTGAAAGTGAATGCGGCTCCGCCGACAACTGAAGAAGCGCTAATTACAAGCCAGCGTTCGCCGATGGGGAACTGTATGGCTTTCTTTGACCAATATTCCAGGCGACTTCTCTTTTCACGCTCGAGTGAAATGTGGCCATCGTTTTTTAAATCAAAATCCAGCGGCTCTAGATGCGAGCTTCTTATTTTATTTATTCGTGCAAAGTTGTAATCAGATAAATGCCTAAATGTTTGAAATAACATCATTCCCATCGCAGGAATCCAGAGATCTCGACCACTTTTTGCGGCGCCATAGGCAAGAGCAAAGAAAACTAAGTATTCTTTTATTCGATCTGTAATCGCATCAAGCCAAGCTCCTAATTGCGAGAATTGGCGGGTATATCTAGCAAGTTCTCCATCGACACAATCAATAATTATGCTGAGCTGCAGTAGAACTGCTCCGATAAAAATCGCCCAGAAACTTCCCTTGCTAAATTCATATGCAGATAGCAAACCAATAGCAAATGAAATTAAAGTAACTTGGTTTGGCGTCATCTTTAAGCGAACTGCTAGCCAAGTGAATAGTTTGGAAATTTTTCGAAGGAAGAATACTGAGTAAAAGCCATCATTTGCACGATTTGCAAGTTTTAGCCGTAACCGTGCATCATTTAGTTTCGCTATTTGATTCTGTATAGCAAGACGCTCATCAGCGTTACTACTCCTAATAAAGGGCGCCCCGGCGATTTCTGCTGGTGCAACTACTATCGCAGCGCGCACTAGTGCCACAAGAATTAAGTCGATGGCGTTTCCAGGATGGTTTGTGTCTTTAATTTTCGAAAGTGTCTCAATAATTTCTTGCCGTTGGAATTGTGACAGTCGAACAATCCCCAGAAATAGGTAGTTGCCATGTCCGACTTCGTGATAATCAGAAGTAGTGCCAGAGATTTGACCTTGACTTATCCGGGTTCCACCATCTTTTACCTTTGTAATCAGCGCCGTCGTTACCGTTCGAGGATAATCGGTCAATAATTCAAGATGAGGTTTGGTAACCACTGAATTTATATCAAGAAGTAGCAAATCTTGATTGCTTGATTCAAATACCTGGATCACATCTGAAATCTTGGTGCCTTGATCAATATCTAGGGTTCGTAGATTTGCCGCCATAAGCGGTAATCTATCGTGTCTAACAGGGAATCTTTAGGTATAGACGGGTTGGAAAGATAGAGATGGCTATTCAAGTTGTGATTTTAGCGGCAGGCATGGGAACGAGATTGGGCAAACCTTGGCCAAAGCCCTTAACAGTTTTATCTGATGGCCGCTCAATCATGCAGCAACAGATGGAGAACGTCGAAAAAGTTTTCGGGGAGAAAGCTCGAGTTACGGTTGTAGTTGGATTTAAACTTGAAATGATTATTGAAGCACATCCCAGCGCAAGTTTTGTTTATAACGAAGTTTATGATCAAACAAATACTTCAAAGAGTTTGCTTAAAGCTCTCCGTGCTAGCCATGAATCTGGAGTCCTGTGGTTGAATGGAGATGTTGTATTCGATTCAATGGTTTTAGAACGAGTTGCAGAGCAAATCAAATCTGAAAAATCTTTTGTTTGTGTGAATACATCTGCGACTGCTGACGAAGAAGTTAAATACACGGTTAATGAGAAGGGTTTTATAAAAGAGCTTTCTAAGACCGTGAAGAACGCCCTCGGTGAGGCCGTTGGAATTAACTTCATTTCTGCTCACGAGAAGGCAGATGTAATTACGCAATTAGAAGCATGCGCTGATCAGGATTACTTCGAACGTGGACTCGAACTCGCAATTGAGAAGAATGGTATCGAGATGGCGCCGGTAGATATCTCAGATCTATTTGCCGTAGAAGTTGATTTTCAAGCAGATTTAGATCGAGCTAACGCGGGACTTAAGTAAGCGTCTCTGGTTCTAAATCGTTAGATTTTCTCTCGGAAATCTCTCTTAATCATCTTCCAGAGAACTCTTGCTAAATAACGGGTAGGGAGTTTCTCAATGACTCGCAAATCCATCGCTACTAGCGCCTTGGCTGCCAAATCAACGGGAATCATTGTTACTTCTGGGTTTTCGCCAATTGGAATCTGAGCGCTTTCAAAAGAATCTAAATCTCCAATAATCTTTATTCCTAGAAGCTTAATCTGTTCTACATTCCTCTTTGAAACATTCTTAGCTATGTCAACCGCCCACTGCGGGGTTAATAGCCTTGCTGCTTCTGGGTCAGGTACAACTTTATTTGTCAGATATTTAATAGACCCATTTCTGATAAAGGTTTCATAATCATGCCAACTTCTTTTTTTGGAAAACTTCTTATTTATTGTATTTAGTAAGGTGATTTCATCAAGAGTGAGCGAGCGATTACTATCTTGATCTAACTGCGGCTTTAAAAGCCCTAGTTTTAGTGAGAGTAAGTTATTGAACTCTTGATACATGAATTCTGGCTTCTTCTCATCTACGACAATCACAATCACATTCTCTCTCCCAAAATGCTCTACCCATTTGGCCAAGACATCGCCATGCATATGTCTGATCCAAAAAGATGGTGTAATTGTTGATACTCCAGGCTCATCTAAAATTGAATGCAACCATTTTTCATAATTACTCTTAATCCCAATCTTTAAATGCTGTTGATAGGCAGATGGAATTATTTTAAGAAGTGGACGCAGTGTAAAATAAATTGTGACATCAGAGCAACCAAGATCTTTCTTAAATCTCGCTATCTGCTCTTCGGTTAATTCACATAAGAACTCTGAACTAATAAGGGCCGTTGATTTTGCCCTCTTGACTTGCTTTATAAAATCACGCCATTTTTTATCAGTTGCAAGCACGCCACCGCGATCTTCCCAGCCCCACGTTTTCCCCATCAGTGAATAGATGGCTTTATGGTGGGCTTTCCCGCCTACTTGCGGATAAGTTATTCCAGCCTCGCCCAACTCTTTTGTTGCCGCAAAGAAGCTAGATTGAATTGCAGTGGTTCCAGTTTTATGAAATCCAGCATGCACAATTATCCTCTTTGCCATAACCAAAACCTTACTTGTTTTATTTAAATCAAAGAGGTAAGAATGCGGGAAATTTGCCTAAAAATATCTGACCTTGGGTCAATTAATTCAAAATGGCCAATATTTTCAATCTCTACAAGATCCATATTTGCTTCTATCTTTTGTGCAACATAATCCCTGGAGAATTGAACTGGTACGCGAGCATCAAGAGTCCCGTGAATAATCGTGGTCGGATTCAATGGTGCGGGCAAGCGCGCTGGGTCTAAATCAGAACGTAGTGACGCAGGAGCACCAAGAAAATCAGAGACCGCGCCCTCATCTAAATCTAATTTTTCAGCTTCAATTAAATCTGTAACCGGAGCTAGAGCTATGGTTCCGATAGCACCAGTAATATTTGATAAGACGAGTGCAAGATGCCCACCCGCAGAATGCCCAATTAAAACTATTTTGGAAAACTCCTCTTTTATCCGGCCAATTGCAGCTTGGGTATCAGAGAGCATCGCATCTGGATTGCCGATGATTCGGCGATACTCAATTAGCGCAACCGACCAGCCCGTAGTCGAAAGGGCTCTGGCTAATGGAGCGAGATGTTTACGGTCATACTCTGGGCGCCAATATCCACCATGTATTAAAACTATTACACAATCACTTGGTTTGGCAGAATAATAAAAATCAATTACTTGATCTTCAAAATTTCCATAGGAACTGGATTTATCTGGTTTTTCAAAAGGTAACTCAAAAACAGAACGGTCTTCTACATTCATAGCTCTAAATGGATTTCATAACTGTGATCTTCTCACTGTTGACATATTCCTTGGCAATCTTCTGCCAGGCGGTACTTGCTACATTTTCCATATGTGCATCCCAGAGGGCACGTGAAGTCCAAACTTCCCAGACACAAACCCGATTCATGTTCTGTGAATCAGTAAAAATTTCTAAGGTTTCACAACCATCTTCGGTTCGAATATGTGCACCATGAACCTTAATTTTTTCAATAAACTCATCGCACTTACCTGGTTTAACTTCAATTGCTACGAAGAGATAAACACTATCCGGGGCTTTACCTACAGCACTTCCTAATTGCAACCCATTGCCATCTAGTAAAGGTTCCACCAATTATCTCCCTTTCATTAGATTAGTTAATTCTTTAATTCGCTGATTTTTTGAAGTGAACTATGGAGGAAAAGTAGTGGGAGTTTGCCACTATTTTCAAGGCTTAAAACCTTGCCAACTATCAACATATGATCATAGGTATCAAAAGTTTGGGTAGTAGAACACTCCATTCGAACGCTGGACCCAGCCAAAATTGGATTTCCAAGTTGGGTGGTTTCAAATTCCAAACCTTCGAATTTATCCACGCCCTTCTTGGCAAATCGGGCAACCAAATTCTTCTGATCTTCAGCTAAGAAATGCACGTTGAAAGATTTTGCTGATATCCAATGGATATAAGAGCCTGAAGATTTATCTACAGACCAGAGAATTAATTTTTCTTCTAGTGAGATAGAGGCAAGAGAATTACAGACTATTCCTACAGGTTTTGCTAATTCATCAGCTGACGTTCCTGTGATGACACTTATTCCCGTGGCCCAGCTGGACATCGCTGAACGGAATAATTCTTTTGTGACTTCGCCTTGAATCTCCATACCTTAGAGTAAATTCAAATTTGATTAAGTCAAGTTTGTAAAAGCCTCTTTAAATCTTGCTAACGCAACTTCACTCTCGCCACTAGCCCAAGCTTCCATCCCTATCACACCCACATAATTCATCTCAAGCAGTGCCTTTGCAATCATCGGATAATTAATTTCACCCGTACCCGGCTCTTTTCGCCCCGGGACATCTGCTACTTGAATCTCTCCAATTATGGGAAGTGCTTCTTGTAACAATTCAATTAGATTACCTTCGCCGATTTGCGCGTGATAGATATCAAAATTCATCTTTAAATTTGGCTTATTGACGCTCTTGACCAATTTAATAACATCTTTAGCCAGCGCAAAAGGCGTATCTGGATGATCAACTAGCAAATTCAAATTCTCCAAAACAAATGTAACGCCATTGGTAGCGCCTAAATCAGCAATTTGATTCAAGGTTATTTCTGCCTGTTCCCACATCGAAGGAGTTACGTCGAAACAAGGCTGCGATGGCAGGCCTTTATTATTCAAACCAGTACCGTGCAGATTTAGTGATGGATTCCCAAGCGCGTGTGCAATCAGAATTGATTGTTCTGCTGTCCTAAGCAATTCGGCAGCGCCCTCTTTATCGCCCAATCGACCAGTTATATATCCGGTCATAGATGTGAATTTTGCACCTGTAGCCGCAAGGGCAGGAATATCTTTCTGAGTCCAATCCCAAATTTCCACCGCAAATCCAAGTCCGTGAATCTTTTTGACACGTTCGATATGTGGCAGATCTAAGAAGACCATCTCGGAACAAACCGCAAGTGTGAAGTTAGAGCCCATTTCGCTACCTCTTCTGCTTATTTCTACTTAATTAATAAAAGCAATATATTGCAATATTTCCTGTGCTTGAATGGAGTTGGACGCAATTTCTAGAATTGTTGGAGGACTCAACGTTTAGGTCCTTGGCGCTTACCCCCGAGCACGATATTTTTCTTGCATGAATAACTCTTTTTCGCCTATTTTTTCTGGAGGCACAGGAAGAAGCGGCACAACTATCGTAGGAAAATTGCTCGGTAGACACTCGAAGATTAAATGCGGCAAGCCATATGAGATCAAATTTTTGACGGATGTATTCTCGCTGACGGATCTCGCCTTCGGAATGAGAGATTTTTCTAGCCAAGAGATTTCCAAAAAGAGCCGGCTTTATCTCCACCTGATGCCTCTTGGCAAGTATGAGCCAAGACTAAAGAAATTTTCCGGAAAGATGCTTAACGAATGGTATGAAAGAAAAAACAGGCTCGATAAAGATAGTGGATTGCATTTGGGCATATCCAAGAAGAAAATCAGGGTCCTACTTGGAGAGTTACGCGATGGGGCAAGCCAAGATCTCGAAGGGGCATGCCGCCAATTTTTTTACGGGTTTGTCAACGCTCAGAGACAATACCTCGGCGAACCTAACTGGATGGACACTAGTCCACCAAATATTATGCATGCCAGCTCTATTTATAGACTTTTACCAGATGCGAAATTTATCCAGATGCAACGCAACCCGTTGGACACTATTGCTTCAGTAATTCGTGAGCCCTGGGGACCAAATAACTTTGATGCCGCGTTGGCATGGTGGCTACGACGCACGTCGATGGCCAAGACTTCAATGGTGCAAATTCCAGAGGAACAAAAATTTGTACTTAAATTAGAAGATTTGGTTATTCATGACCGGGAAAATTCCTATGCAAAATTACTTGATTTTCTTAATATCGAAGATGAAGAAATGATGAGAAACTTCTTCGACAACGAAATGCTCGCTGAAAAACTTCATGAAAACCGCTGGCGAAGAGACTTTTCAAATCCAGAGGAGATTCAGAAGCGATTCGAGCAGGCTGCCGGTGTTAGCTTTACTGGTAAGTAATTCACTGACTAGAAGAGAAAAGATTTTGAAGAAGCAATCTGAGCGTGATACTTGTGCGCTTGAAGGGATTCGAACCCCCAACCTTCTGATTCATAATTAGATGCCTTATCCGTTGAGCTACCCACGTTTTTTATTATCTGACTAAATTGAGCTAGAGTGAAAACATGACAAAGGAGTCAGCGCTTGAAACTGCTCGCGCCCAATTGCGTAGGGCTGTGGAACAATTAGGCCTTTCAGAAAATGATTGGCAAACCCTCTCAACCCCCCGAAGAATTTTAGAAGTAGCCGTCCCCCTGCGCCGCGATAGCGGCGACGTTGAAATGTATAAAGGTTTTCGAGTTCAGTATTC